>JBBRVO010000137.1:0-5565 GCA_038246775.1 Peptostreptococcales bacterium
AGTGCTTCAATACTGGCATTTTTAACGATTTTGCCACCATTGATAATAGAAACTTTATCACAAAGCAATTGAACTTCACTAATTAAGTGAGATGAGACCAGCACAGAAATCCCGCGTTCTTTAACCAGACTTTTTATAATCTCCCTGAATTCATAGATACCCTGTGGGTCTAAGCCATTTGTAGGTTCATCGAGAACTAATAATTTAGGGTGATGCATGAGGGCTTGAGCCAAACCAAGACGTTGCTTCATGCCCATTGAATAAATAGCGACTTTATCATGTATACGGTGTTCCATACCAACAAGTTCGATGGCTTCATCGATCGCCTTCTTTGATACGCCTTTTGACATAGAACCAAGCATTTCAAGATTTTTATAACCGCTCATATAGTTATACATATCGGGCGTTTCGATAATACAGCCGACTTGAGCCATGGCTTTTACATAATCGGTTGTAATTGAATGCCCATCAATAGTGATATTGCCAGAGCTCGGTTTTGATAACCCGACAATCATCCTTAGTGTCGTCGATTTACCCGCACCATTTGGTCCTAAAAACCCTAATATTTCTCTCGCATTTATTTCAAAACTAATCCCTTTGATGATTTCTTTGTTTTTAATGCTCTTGGTAATGTTCTCAACGGATAAGATTCTAGTATCGGTATTCATATTAACCTCTTTCGTACGATCTGAAATGGATAAGTACTTTATACCCAAGATTAAGTGATCGTATCAAGTACACCGACGGAAGTTCGTTTTTTAGCGGATCAACTGATAATTCATAATGAGTCTTTAAACGTTTTAGTTTCCTTCCTCTATTGTATTTCTAATAGTCATCATTTGCAGATCTGTTTGTGCAATCGTATCGGCACATGCTTTTAATTCAGCTTCTATGGACTTAGAGTGTTCAAGGTCTTTCTTGTATCTTAATTGATGCTCTAAGCTCGCCCAAAAATCCATTGCAACTGTTCGTATTTGAATTTCAACTCTCACATGCTGTTTCTTTTCTGAAAAGTAAACAGGCACTTCAACAATTAAATGATGGCTTCTGTAGCCATTAGGCTTGGGGTTTTTGATATAGTCTTTTTCTTGTATTAAAAGAATATCATCCTGTCTTGTTAGCATGTCTGCTATTTTATAGACATCGTCTATAAATGAACAAATCACTCTTATTCCAGCAACATCATTCAATGAGTCCATTATAGATTCAATAGTGATTTCTTTTTCTAACAGTTGCAATTTATTGACGATGCTCATTGGTTTTTTAACTCTAGACTGAATAAACTGTATGGGGTTTTTTCTATTTCCTAAAGACAATTCATCGTTAAGAATATCTAGTTTTGTAGTGATTTCTTTTATTGCTGAACGATACACCATCATAAGTTCTCTGAAATCAATAATTTTTTCGAAAAATTCTTCTGGTACTTGTGGCAATGCAGTTTGCATCAAGACCTTGCTTTTATAATTATTATCCATTTCAATTCACCTCTTCTAAATTGTTCGAATTATTTTTATCACATCAGTTGTTTATAAATCAATGTTTCTTTTTTACTGTCCATTATATCATACGAACTTACTCCTTCGGAACTGTGCGGATTACCAACAATTCCCGGATAATGAGTATTATAGCATTTATAAGGATGCAGGTTGGATAAGATATTTCAGATTTATAACAATTCAGTGAAGAAGGGTAAATGAGAATACAAAATACAAAAAGTGATCAACATCAAATGTGGGTTATCCCATGATTGACGGCTGATCACTTTATTTTTTTACCCATTTCAACTTGTATTATCGTTTCTTTGACGCAGGCGCTCAGTTACTCAGCTTTTTTTCAGATCGAGTAAGCCACGCTTCAAGTATTACACCATATAAAACGCCAGCCACGAAACTAATAGGATCCTGAAATCCTGTTGAACAGTAGAAGGCAAAGGAAACTAAAAGACCTAGCAAAGCGCCGCGAAGTAAGGCTTTGCTTCTTATGGTAGCGGCCCAAGGTGCGCCGACTATTAGGCCGAGGATCACGCGGTTATACCATAGCGAAAATACAAAAGTCGGTGAAGCGGTAAAACCTGAGCGAATATTTGCGCCCACGACACAAACGATGCCAAGCAAAACCCCACCAATAAGAGCTGTTTTCATTCTCTTTGTCATCAATTGTTCCTTTCATTGCCAATAAAGGCGATGGCAATCATGTTTGGACCGACGTGAGAGGCGATGGTCATGGATAGCTCGCTGACGATAATCTCTACATCAGGTGCCATTTGACGAATCAAAGCGGTGAGCTGCTCAGCATCTTCGGGGCAGTTTCCGTGTCCGACGATGACGGTTGAAGCGTTTTCATAGCAATAATGTGCCTCAAATTTTGATGCGAGAAGTGCGATGGATTTTTTGCGGCCTCTGACATTGCCATAAGGTTTAAGTTTGCCGCTGTGGTCGACAATTAATGTCGGTTTAACGTTTAAGACATTGCCAATCATGGCAGACGTTGTGGAGATGCGACCACCATTTTTTAGATAGTTGAGATCATCCACGCCAAACCAATGGTGCGTCTTGAGTTTGATGGATTCAGCCCATACAAAGATGTCGTTAATTGTTTGCAGCGCACGGGCGCGTTTAAGGGCTTCCACGACGATTGCCCCTAGGCCGATAGAAGCGGAAAGTGTGTCGACAATAAATATTTCAGCGTTTGGCTGGTCATCGAGAACGATTTGCCTCGCAATAGCGGCAGAGTTCATAGTGCCGCTCATGCCTGAGGTTAACCCGAAATAGATAACAGATTTGCCATCTGAAATGGCCGCTCTAAAAGCCTCTTCAAATCGATAAGCGTTTACTTGAGAGGTTGTTGGCATGATGCCTGCTCTGAGCATGCCATAAAATTCAGATCGGTCGAATGTCTTACCTAGGTCATCGATGATTTCTTTACCTTCGATTTGAATGGGCATGCCTAAGACAGTGAGGAGATCGTCATTGTCCTCGACAAAACGCAGGGGCAGATCGCAGGAAGAGTCCGTGATGATTTTTATAGTCATGTATTGCCTCCATAATTCTTTTACTATGTCTGTGATCTGTGCAATAAGTGCGAATAAATAAAATGTATACATAGCAATTATAAACTATTTCGACATAAAAGTGTAAAAAAAGTGGATAGGTGTTTTGATAATCGTTTTCATGGTATAAAATAACATAGGGTCATATCTTATTATGGCTACCTACATTACAATAGAAATTTACAACAGGAGGCTTTATGAAAAAAATAATATTATTAATGTTAATCGCACTCTTTGTACTTACGGGTTGTAAAAACTCTGAAGAAGATAAAGCACTGAGAGTTGGCATGGAACTCAAATACCCACCATTTGAAACAAAGGATGAAATCGGCAAACCATCAGGTGCCTCTGTGATGCTCGCAGAAGCGCTTGGCGTTTATCTCGGCAGAGAAATTGAGATCGTCGAAACGGATTATGGTAGTTTGATACCTGCACTTGAACAGGGCACAATTGATTTGATCATATCTTCTATGACCATCACACCAGCACGTGAAGAAGTTGTTGATTTTTCTGACCCTTATACGAACAGTCAACTCATGATGCTCGTGTACAAGGATTCAAAAGTTCAGTCGCCCGCCGATCTCAACGATCCAGACGTCATCATCGCTTCCAAGACAGGGACGATTGGTGCGCTATGGGCCGCTGAAAACGCGCCACTCGCACAAATTAGAAATATTGACGAAGAGGCAAGTGCCGTACTGGAAGTTGCACAGGGCAAAGCAGATGTTTTCATTTATGATCCAATTTCCATCATCAGACACAATGAAAATTATCCGGATACCACACGTACGATCCTCGAACCACTTCCCAACACAAAAGGTTGGGGTATTGCCCTTAGAAAAGGGGAAGATGAACTAAAAGGCCAATTGAATGCCTTCATCGAAAAAGCGAAAACAGATGGCACCTATGATAAAATCAGAGAGACTTATCTCCTTGATAAGATGAAGGAATTTAAAGATTTGGGCCTAGAGTTCTTCTTTTAATTAAATTTAACAAGTTTTTAGTCACATATTCTAATCGTTAAGGGGACAAAATGAAGAAAATACTCAGCTTTTTAGCTGCTCTTGGCATGTATGGCATATTGTTCTACTTTGTCTACACCAATGCGCTAGAAAAAACCATAGACTTTTCCGTTTATAGACAATACTACAGGGTTATCCTAAATGGATGGCTTACCACGCTTTCTATAAGCGCCGTATCTTTGATACTGGCGCTTTTCGTCGGACTTATGCTTTACCTCATGCACGAATCGCATATAAAAGTGCTTCATTACTTGGCGGAGATTCATAAAACCATTATCTTTGGGACGCCTTTAGTAGTCATCGCGATTATCGCTTATTATTACATCGGCGATGCATTCAATGTGGATTCAAAGTTTTGGGTAGGGTCTTTGACATTGGCACTTTATATCGGTGCTTATATTGCAGATATCTATAAAGGGGCCATCGAATCGATCCATATCAATCAGTGGCAGACGGCAAAGATGTTTGGTTTTTCAAGATATCAAACGTATCGTTACATCGTCTTCCCACAGGTAATTACGACGATACTGCCACCGCTAGCGGGGCAGTTTGCCATGACCATCAAGAGTAGCGCACTGCTCGCTTATATGTCAACCGATGAATTTTTAAATGCAATTCAGACGGTTCAATCCATTAGTTTCCGCTATCCTGAAGGCTTCTTAGTCGTAACGGTAGGTTATCTAATATTGACCATCCCGTTGATTCTGTTAGTTCGCTATCTTGAGAAAAAATTCAACTACAAGGTGAGCCATGAATTTAAAGCTTAATAAACTCAAAAAAACATATTCTGGTAAGACGGTTCTCGATGATATTGATCTTGACCTTCAGGATGTTAAGGTCCTTGCACTTATCGGTGCCTCAGGGAGCGGTAAATCAACGCTACTCAGACAAATGGCAGGGCTTGAAGTGTTTGACTCTGGTGAAATAACGGTCAATGGGCACATCGTGAACGCATTGAGCGATGCATCCTATCGCAAGCGCATCGGTTTTGTCTTCCAAGATCACAACTTATTTCCACATCTTTCTGTGCTTGAAAATATTTTGCTCGTCCTTGAAAAAGTGCATGGTAGAAAGAGAGCAGACATCATGACGGAAGTTACGGCGCTGCTTATGCAATTTGGTCTGATGGAACACGCCGATAAGAAGCCTCATCAAATCAGTGGGGGACAGGCACAAAGGGTGTCTATCGTAAGGGCGCTTTCTATCAAACCCGATTTGATCTTGCTAGATGAGCCAACCTCGTCTCTTGATCCTATACTGACACATGAAGTGCTCGATGCGATTAAACTGTTGGTAGAAGATCGCATCGATTTTGTCATAGTAACACATGAGATTGGTTTTGCTAGAGAAGTGGCGGATTATATCGTCTTCATGGATGAAGGCAAAATCGTCGAGCAAGGCACACGAGACATACTTGAACACCCAGAAAGCGATAAGTTAAAGCGTTTTCTTGAAAAAGTTATATGTCTATAAATGAGTACCGCCCCGTAAATG
>JBBRVO010000138.1:0-5553 GCA_038246775.1 Peptostreptococcales bacterium
ACGAATCCAGATGCGATTCAAATTGACCTTAGAACCATTTTTGCGGAGAGAAAAGTTAAAGTTGTAACAGACTCGATCACAAATGTTGATTTTGAAAACAAACAACTGGTATCTGACAAAAAAACATACAAATTTGATTACCTTGTTTTAGCATGTGGTTCCGATTCAAACTCATTTGGTATCGAAGGCATTGATCAACATGCATTTACACTTTGGTCTTACGAAGATGCAGTCAAACTCAGAGCTCATATTGAACATATGTTCCAACTTGCTGCTATTGAAGAAAATTTAGAAGTTAGAAAACAACTTTTGACTTTCGCAGTTGTAGGTGGTGGATTTACTGGCGTTGAGATGGTTGGTGAACTTGGTGAAGCAAAAGATCACTTATCTGTTAAATACGGCGTTGATAAAAAAGAAGTGACGATCTACAATATAGAAGCAACACCAAGAATTCTCAATACTTTAAAAGATGAAAAACAAATTGCTAAAGTAGAAAACAGATATAAAAAAATTGGCGTTGAGCTTCTTAAAAATGCAGCACTCGTTAAAGCCACAGAAGATGGTTTTGAGCTTAAAGACGGTCGTGTGTTCAAGACGAAAACACTCGTTTGGGGTGCGGGCATTAAAGTCAGCAACTTCGTAAATAAACTAGGTCTCGATGCTGGTAGAGCGGGTAGAGTTGTCGTCAATAAGTATATGCAATCACCTAAATATGAAAACGTTTTCTTAGCGGGTGACAACGTTCACTATGAAGATAAAGACGGATTCTTACCACAAATTGTTGAAGCGGCAGAGCAATCAGGCCACACCGCAGCCGTTAATATCGCTGCGATGATTAACAAAACTGAGATGCACGAACACAAACAAAACTATCATGGTTTCATGGTCTCTATCGGCGCAAAATATGCCGTATCAGATAACAATGGCTTAAAATTCAATGGGTTCTTAGCTGTTATGGTTAAGCACATGGTCAACTTCTACTACTTATTCTTAGTTAGTGGTGTTGCGCAACTCACTGAATATATTATGAATGAATTCTTCCACATCAAAAATAGACGTTCTGTATTCGGTGGACACTTTGCGAAAGCATCGCCAAACTTCTGGCTTGTACCACTTAGAATGTTCCTCGGTGTTATGTGGTTAATCGAAGGCGTTAAGAAGATCGATGAAGGTTGGTTGGCTCAACCTAAAATGTATGCTTCTGATGCAGTCACGCAAGCATCAGAATGGGTTCAAGAAGGCGCAGTGGCTATTAAACCTTTAATTGAAAATATTCCTGGAATTGTTCAGTGGTCAATTGACAAAATTATTGCACCAAACGCTATTATGTTCCAAACGGGTATGGTTTTCATGGAAATTATCTTCGGCTTATGCTTAATCGGTGGCTTGTTCACATTTATTTCTTCAATCATGACAACCATTATGACAGTTGGAATCACATTAACAGGTATGTCTGATGCTTCAATCCTTTGGTTCTTCTTCGGTGGTATTGCTATGATCGGTGGATCTGGTAGCACTTTCGGTATGGACTATTACGTACTGCCGTTCCTAAAAAAATGGTGGAAAGGTACGAAGTTTGCAAGAAAATCCTATTTATTCTTCCACTAAAACGCATCATACAAAATGAAAAATCGTATCTGTGTATGCAGATACGATTTTTAAATGATTTAAAGAAAAGTGGGTTAAAATGAAAAAAAACGATATGATTCTCATTGGAATAATTTTAGCAATCAGCCTTGTTGCTCTTGGTACCATTAAATGGTTTCAAAGTCAAAATGATGTTGCACAGGAAGTCCTTGTCAAACATAACGGCGTCGTTATCAAGGCGTTTAAATTGACGGATCTGACAAACGAAGAATTTCTTTATGAGGAAAATGGAGAAATGAATCGAATTGTCGTTAAAAATGGCGTCGTTTCAATGGCTGATGCAAATTGTCGAGATCAAATTTGCGTTAAAACGCAACCAATCACACTAAATGGTGGCATTATTGTCTGCCTACCACATAAAGTCACTGTTGAGATCTATTCGGAACAAGGTGAGGAAAATGGTCTTGATAGTATTGCAGATTAACAACGTTTCAAAGGAGTCTATATGAGCGAAAATCCTAAAAGAAAGAATACGGCCTCAAAGACTAGGATGCTCGTTTTTATTTCCGTTCTAGTGGCACAAGGTATGATTTTATCTTTTATTGAAAGCATGTTGCCAATTCCGTTTATTGCACCGGGTGCAAAATTGGGACTCGCAAATATCATTACATTGGCTGCCATCTATTTATTGACATTTAAACAGGCATCGGCAGTCGTTCTTTTACGCGTTCTACTGACAGCAACCACATTTGGATCTCTTTCGAGTTTCTTGTATAGTTTTTCAGGAGGCGTTCTAAGCCTACTTGTAATGGCCGCCATCTTAAAAGTATTTAAAGGTGAAATCAGTTTAATAGGTGTCAGCATTGCTGGAGCTGTCGCGCACAATTTAGGACAACTATTTGTCGCAGCGATTATCATACACAATGTCTTGATCTTAACCTACTTGCCGATCTTGTTAATTGTTGCAATTCCAACAGGTATCTTTGTTGGCGTTGTGGCAAAAATCTTAATAAAATATCTTGAGCGCGTTAATTTTAATCGATAACCATCAAGATGTATTGGAGAAAATTATGGCACTTACTGTAAACAACAAACAACCGAGTCTTGAAATACAGCAAGCGCTTCAGAATGAACTTGATAAAGTCAAATTGGTGATCAGAGCGTATTCTAAGACGAAATTCAATGGTATTAAGGAAGTTATTGAAGATGTCATAGATTTAAACGGTAAAATGCTACGTCCTCAAATGACGGTGCTTGCTGCTCAGTTCGGCAACTACAATTCCGATAAGGTCGTCAAACTAGCGGCTGCCATTGAGATGCTTCATATGGCGACGCTGATCCACGATGATATCGTCGATGATTCTAAATTGAGACGCAACAAAGAGAGTGCTCAAAGTAAATACGGCAAGGATATGGCCGTATATGCGGGCGATTATTTACTCTCTAAATCGATGTCGATATTAAATGGCAAAGATTATGATGCGGACCATATGTCAAAACTTGCAAAAGCCATTGAGCGCATTTGTGAGAGTGAGCTGCTACAATATAACAGCAAGTTCCACTATATGACGGTTAGAAACTATTTGAGAATCGTGAGTGGTAAAACGGCGGCACTCTTTGCAACAAGTATGTATGTCGGCGCATCTGAAAGTGACTGTACAGAAGATTTTTCAAAGAATCTCGGTCATATCGGATTCGATTTGGGAATTGCTTTTCAAATTATTGATGATATTCTCGATTTTTCGGACGATCAAGAGGTTGTAGGCAAATCTGTCAGAAATGACTTAAAGAAGGGCTATTATACATTGCCTGTTATTTATTCAATTCAAGGTGAAGCAGAATCTGTGTTAAATTATTCTGAAGATGAGCTAATGAACCTTATTATCCAAAACAAAGGCATTGAGAAATCAAGGGTTCTTGCTAAAAAATTCACTAAGCGCGCTTACAAGCGCATTGATAAGCTTCCAGATAGTGTTTATAAAGTTGCTATTGAGAATATGGCAAAAGCACTACTTGATCGCTCTTATTAACGACATAAAATCAAGGCGCGCTAAAAATGCTACAGCATTTTTAGCGCGCCTTATTATTTTGGACTAACAATAGGGATGGGATTACTCGTAAACTGGAAATGCGATTGTTTCAACCAACAATTGAACAATTGCCTCTAAACCGATGCGATCTGTTTCTATGAAGCGTTCTACTTCAGGGCTATCCATGTCCAGCACACCAAGTAATCGGCCATCTTTAACGAGAGGGATGACAATTTCGCTATTTGACAAGAGATCACAAGCGATATGCCCAGGGTACTGATGAACGTCGGGAACGACAATGGTCTTTTTAGACGCCGCACTGTCCCCACAGACGCCTTTGCCAATAGAGATTCTCGTCACCGCAGGTCTACCCCAAAAAGGGCCTAAGACGAGTTCTTGCCCGTTATAGAGGTAAAAACCTACCCAGTTGAGCTGAGGCATTAAAAATCCCAGCGTTGAGGCGGCGTTTGCAGCATTTGCTATCCAGTTCGTTTCAGATTCAAACAATTTTGACAGCTCTTTTTTTATATATGGGTATAGCACCTCAGGCGCATTACTTGGTGAGGGATACATACAAGCCATAAAAACCTCCAGCATTTTTAAAATAGTATAACTTAATTAGGTGGATTGAACAATCCTTATCTGATTAAAAAAAAATAACATTTCGGATGTCGTAAAAATATATTTCGAACAGCGAAATATATGGTATAATGATTTTTGGTGATGATATGAAAGATTCGATGAACGTCTATACAGATTTTTTTAAAAACATCTCAAATAATTTGAAATACTATTTTGGGATCATATTTTTTGTCACGATTGTTAGTTCGGCCTATAATGTGTTATTTAGCATCTATTTAAAAAATCTCGGTTTCAATGAAGCCTTTGTCGGTCAAATACTATCGATTAACACGTTGGGGGTTGCGCTAGGCGCGATACCGGTAGCGATATTTGCCGATCGATTAAACAAAAAAACGACCGTGATTTTAGGACTGATATTAATGATTGTCAGCAATCTAATTGTGCTTAATATTCAAGTGCCAATTATCATGCAGGTTTTTGCCTTTATATTTGGCATCGGAAATGCGACTATTATGGTGTTACAAGCGCCGATTATATTTGAAAATACACTTAAAGCCGATCGGGTGACGGCCTTTAGTATGTCATTTGTCCTTATGAATGCCGCTTTTGTGATAGGCAGTCTATCCTTAGGGTATTTGTCTCAAATACTGGCTGAAGTGTCAGGTGCCACGATGGCGAATAGACTCGTTTTAAACGGCGCAAACCTATTAATTGGAATTGGTATATTCCTTGCGTTTAAATTTAATGGCAAACAGATGCAAGAATGTCGTAGAGAAGAGTCGGTTTTCAAAACGCTTCAGAATCTCTTAAATGGTTATAAAAAACTATCTTCGGGCAAAACATTGCTTTATTTGGTGCAAGTTTCATTAATTGGACTCGGTGCTGGGATGGTCATTCCATTTTTTAGTATGTATTTAAAATATAGCTTAAATATCAATGATGGTATCGTTGGAACGATTATGGCTATTAGTCAGGTTGGAACGGTTATTGGTGGATTGATTGTGCCGCCGCTTGCGAAGAGGCTTGGTTCAGTTAGGACCGTCTTAATCTGTCAATTGTTATCCATTCCATTTTTATTGTCGATTTCTTTTCCACAGGGAATTGTCATTATGACTATATCATTCTTTTTCAGATCCTCACTGATGAATATGGCAAGTCCAATCCTTGGAAGCATGGCAATGGAAATTGTCGCCGACGATGCACGAACTTATATGAGCAGCATGATTTCAATGGTCAGCAATTTATTTAGAGCGCTTGGTATCTATATTGGCGGGGTATTGATGTTCAGATTCAGCTATAATACGCCATACTATTTTACGATTCTTTGCTATTTAATTGGGACTTTTATTCTATA
>JBBRVO010000139.1:0-5428 GCA_038246775.1 Peptostreptococcales bacterium
TATGCAGTGGGCAGACAATTATCAGGAACATCAAGTGACCATTATCTACGATACAATGTGGGAAGCGACACGCAAAATGGCGGATGCCATTGCACAAGGCGTCAAAGAAGTAGACCCTACACTCAACATCAAGCTGTTCAACGTCAGTAAAATCGATAAAAATGACGTCATCTCAGAAATTTTTAAAGCGAAACTCATCATTGCGGGTTCCTCAACCATCAATAAAGGTATTTTATCTGCCATGGCGGCAACGATAGAAATCATGAAGGGGCTGAAATTTAAAAACAAAAAAGCCGCTGGATTCGGCAGCTACGGCTGGAGCGGAGAATCACCTAAACTCATGACGAAGGAACTAGAAGCCTGCGGCTTCGAAATTCTTGAAGAAGGCCTTGGCGTCTTGTGGAAACCTGACGAAGCAGCACTTGAAACCTGCAGAGAATACGGTAGAAAATTAGCAGCTAAGTTATAAGATAACGAACAAATGCCTCGGATGCCTTAATTGGCTTCTGAGGCATTTTAACATTTGCGGCTTATTTTAATTAAATATTGAATTGAGCCATACAATGGCAGCATTAAACCAATTTTTTTCGGCAGAGGTATAGACCGTGCCGTGTATGCCCTCGGGCAAAACAAGGGCTTCATGCGGGATTTTATAAATTTCTAAGGCCTTAGTAAATGCAGTGATTTGCGCCTGGTCGATCATTTCGTCGGTGGAATAAGACCACACAAAAGTGGGTATTGTTTTTTCACTAACGGCCTGGGTGCTGTTCCATTTTTCAGCTTCTTTCGTTTGGAACGTCTTGATGCCTAAGGTCGCCGTAGCCATCATCTCGATAAAATGCGAAGCCTTTGGATTATTTTCCAGCAAGTTTGCTTCAAAGTCCACAAGATCTAGGATGGGAAATCCGAGAATCATGGCATCGGGTCTCGCCAACTTGTCGGGAAAAAGTGAGGTATGCCATAGTGTACCCAGTATAGATGCCACATGTCCACCTGTGGACAGGCCAAGAACTGAAATTTTATCGGGATCGATTGCATAGCGGCTCGCTCTTTCCCGCACATAGATAACGGCAGCTGCTAAATCTAGAAATGGGGCGGGAAAAGTGGCATAAGGGGCACCAATCGAATAATTGAGCACAAAGGCCTGATACCCCTTTGCTAAAAATTGAAGGGCGACATATTCGGATTCGTCTTCAGCTAAACTGAGATAACCGCCACCCGGGCAGATAATCACAGCCGGTCTATTTGAGCGGTGACCATCGCCATTCATACTGCGTTCAGACGCCGATGGTGACGGCGCAAAAGAAGTGAGCGCGTTTGTTTGAATATAAGCGGTGAGCGTGACCGATTCCATGCTTTCGTTTAGGTGGATGCGCTGGATTACCAAGTGCGCACACGCCCATTTTGCTTATTGATTTTACTGAGGTAACGGTAGATGGTCGCATCCGAGCTATCAAGAACCAAGGCAATTTGACTGACGGCACCTTTCATAAGAAAGAAATTTTCCGCATTGAGGCGACGCACGACTTCTATTTTTTCATCAGGGGTCAAACGTCGCATGTCGATATCTCTGAAATTAGTGACATCAAAGATGATATCTAGAATCAAATCTTTCGGCGTTGCTTGGAACCGCTCAATATCCACGGGTTCTGAGTTAATTGTTTCCATGTTCGGTAAAAATGCGAGCTGTTGTAAAAGTTCTGCCGCTTTCTGATACTTTGTGATATCTGAGTTGACAGTGAGTACACCGCGGGGATTACCCGCTTTGTCCAGTATAAAAAAACTGCTAGATCTAAGTGGGGTACCGTCTTTAGAAACACTTACATAGTTGAGATAATACGGTGGGCCATCTTTGCCTTTGTCTTTGAGTTTGGAAATTGCAAAATTGGTAAGAGGATCGCCAACTTTACGCCCACTGATATGTCCACCGTGTATGGCGACAATAGAGCTGTTTATGTTGTCAAGGCTGAAGAGCACAATCTCCGTGTTGCTATCAAGGCATCCGCCCAAGAAGTTGACAAGGTGGATATAGGATGTAAAATCAAATTCAGATATAAGAATCACCTCATTTTCTGTTATTTATTATTAATATAAGAATATTTTATCATTGTACGTTTTTTTGTCAACTTGAGCAAAAAAAATCACAGATGAATGGTAATTTTTTGTTGTACTTGTGAATTTATTATAGTATATTCTAACTATAATAAAAAATTATTATCGCAATAAAAATTTAGCACGACAAAAAATGAATAAATGGAGGACAATATGTCACAGTTTAAACATCCAGCAGAACCTTTCAAAATTAAAATGGTGGAGCCACTTTACAAAACGACGAGAGAACATAGAGAAAAAGCACTTGAAGAAGCCGGATACAACCCATTTTTGTTAAGATCAAATGACGTTTATATCGATTTGTTGACGGATAGTGGCACTGGCGCGATGAGTGACAATCAATGGGCGGGTATGATGCTTGGCGATGAAGCTTACGCAGGTAGCAGAAACTTCTACAATATCGTCAAAGCCGTACAAGACATTTTCCAATATGAATACATCGTCCCAACGCATCAAGGCCGTGGCGCTGAGCAGGTATTGTTTCCGTTGATTCTTCAACCAGGACAATATGTTTTAAGCAATCACCATTTTGATACGACAAAAGGTCACGTTGAACTTTCAGGCGGAAAAGCTAGAAATTTCTTGATTCCTGAAGCAACAGACACGACGACTTACTATGACTTCAAAGGCAATTTCAACATCGAAGCGGCTGAACAATTCATCCAAGAAGTGGGCGCTGAAAATGTTGCATTTTTTATCCAGACTGTAACGAACAATTCAGCAGGTGGTCAACCCGTTTCTATGGCAAACATGAGAGCACTTAAAGCATTAGCGGATAAATATGGCAAAATGATCGTCATGGACTCTGCACGTTTTGCTGAGAATGCGATGTTCATCAAGCAACGTGAAAAAGGTTATGAAAACGCGTCAATCAAAGACATCATCAGAGAAATGTATGCGATGGCCGACATTTTAACTATGAGTGCTAAAAAAGACGCCATCGTCAATATGGGTGGTATGATTGCCGTTAAAAATAACGAAGAAATCTTTAGAGGCGCTCAGGCAAGATGTGTCCCACTTGAAGGTTTCGCAACTTATGGTGGTCTTTCAGGAAGAGATATGGAAGCGCTCGCAAGAGGCCTATATGAAGGGATCGAAGAAAGTTTCCTCGAATACAGACTCGGTCAAGTTAAATACCTTGGCGATAAGCTTATGGAAATTGGCGTGCCAATTCAATACCCAACAGGTGGCCATGCTGTTTTCGTAGACGCTAAAAAAATGGTACCACATATTCCAGGCTATGAGTTTCCAGCACAAGCACTTTGTAATGCCCTTTACCTCGAATCTGGCGTTAGACCTGTGGAAATTGGTTCATTTCTCCTAGGCAGAAATCCTGAGACGGGTGAACAAGAAGAAGCGGCTCTTGAACTCGTGCGTTTGACGATTCCAAGACGCGTCTATACGCAATCACACATGGATCAAGTTGTTGAAGGCTTCCAAAAAGTTATGGAAATCAAAGACAATTTAGTTGGCTTTACGTTTGATTATGAACCAAAAGTTCTTAGACACTTTCTTGCAAGATTGAGACCGATTAAATAAGTTGCGTAGCGAAAGCGTATAAATGTTATAATCAATATAAATGACAACAGGTGCATGTCATAAAATGCCTATAAAAAATTTGTTTCGGGGGAAATAAAATGAGAGAAAATTGGCAAAGTCGAAAGGGTTTTATCTTCGCGGCCGCAGGGGCGGCAATCGGTCTAGGCAATCTATGGCGGTTTCCGTTTCAGGCGTATAAAAATGGTGGTGGTGCGTTCTTATTGCCATACCTAGTAGCCCTATTAACGTGTGCGATTCCACTTATGATCATGGAATATGCATATGGTAGAAAGATTCGCGGCGGCTCTGTAAAAGCATTTTCAGAGTTAGGTAAGAAGTTTGAAATCGTAGGTTGGGTCCAAGTTATGGTTCCTATTGTGGTCATGATGTATTATTGTGCCATCATTGCCGTGTCACTTATATTCATGGTATTTTCACTCGGTCATGCTTTTGGTATGATGAACTGGCTTCAAGATCCAGGTCCTATTATGGGCATGGTCGTAGGCAGTGCAGACAATGCCCTTGATTTAGGTGCTGGAATGAGTCTTTATATCTTGGTTGCCATCGTATTCGTCTGGTTAACCAACTGGTTGATCGTTAAGAAGGGTATTTCTGGCGGCATTGAAAAAATGTCTATGATTTTTACACCTTTACTGCTCGTCATGATGGTGATCTTTATGATCAATGCCGTGCGATTAAATGGTGCAGCAATTGGCCTTGAAGCATTGTTCAAACCTGATTTTAGTAAAATTTGGGATCCCGCCATTTGGGTATCCGCCTATGCACAGGTATTTTTCTCTACAACACTGGCAGTCGGTGTCATGATCGCTTACGGTTCTTATTTACATGAGAAAGCGGATATTGTCAACAGCGCGATTATCACGGTACTTGCGAATTCGAGTTTTGATATAATTGCTGGTATTCTCGTGTTTTCGACACTCGGCTACCTCGTTCAAAGCATGGGTGTTGAATTCACATCGTTTGGGACAGGTGCAGGGGTTGCCTTTATCGCATTCCCAATTGCTATCTCTACAATGTCTTCCAATGTCATGATTCAAGGATTGCTCGGTTTTGTCTTTTTCTTCTGCTTATTTATAGCGGGGATTTCATCGAGTATTTCTATGCTTGAATCCTTTGCAACGGCAGCACTTGATAAATTTGAGATCACGCGTGAAAAACTGATTACGATCATCGCTCTTGTTGGTTTTGCAGGGTCTGCCTGTTTTGCCAGCTATGCAGGGTTTAACTATATACTCGATATCGTCGATTCGTATGTCGGTAACATTGTCATTGCAGGTCTTGGTTTAGTTGAAGTTATCTTAATTAGCTACCTCTATGGCACTGAAAAACTCAGAGAAGAAGCGAACCTGTATTCTGACTTTAAAGTGGGCATTTGGTGGGATTATTTACTTAAATACTTCACACCATTATTACTTGGTGCAGTTGTGTTTACGAACCTCTTCAACATCGTCACTGGATTATTTGAAGCCGATAAAATCGGGTTAATGTCAAGCATCATATTCGGTTGGGGTACTGTTGCCATCATGGTTATCGTTTCTATGGTATTCAATAAAAAGAAATGGGCTGAGCATCATCAACTAGCTAACCAGGAGGGCAAATAATATGTCAACAAGTGCAGTCGTTATGATGGTTATAGGATGTGGCCTCGTTTGGGGTGGCGCGATATTAGCTGTTGTCATCGAATTAAATGTAGAAAAGAAAAACGCCGTTAAAGCGGAGTAATATTAAAAAAAGAATCGACTTTGGGAATGACCCA
>JBBRVO010000140.1:0-5270 GCA_038246775.1 Peptostreptococcales bacterium
ACACGACAAATGAAACGGTGGAGCAATGATATTTCAAAATGCAATATGGACGTTCTTCCCTCAAGACGCAAGTGACATTGAAAAGTATGGCAAGGTCTTTAAGAAGGACGCCTTAATTACTAGATTGTTACTCGAGCGAGGATTACGTACAGAAAAAGAAGTGCATGATTTTTTAAATCCAAGAATTGAGGATCTTAGAGATCCTCTTTTATTGTTAGACATGGATAAAGCGATTGAACGCATAAAGTGTGCGATCAATAACGGCGAATCCATCTGGATATATGGTGACTACGATGTAGACGGTATAACCAGTATTGCGATTTTGATGAAGTACTTTGAGCACGTAGGACTCAAAACACATTTTTATATTCCAGACCGCCAAGACGAAGGATATGGCATCAGTGAGTTGGGTCTTGACGCAATTAAAAATTCAGGCGGTAACCTCGTCATCACAGTTGATTGTGGGATTACTGCTATTAGTCAAGCGCTCTATGCCAAATCCATCGGCCTTGATCTGATCATTACAGATCATCATGAATTTCATGGTGATTTGCCTGAGGCAATTGCAGTAGTCAATCCCAAAAGAGGCGATTATCCATTTAAATTATTGGCTGGTTGCGGCGTTGCACTAAAGCTCGTACAGGCATTAGCAGGAGACACATTTGCCGCTTTTGTTGAAAACGTCATCGATATTGCTGCACTTGGCACCGTTGCAGATATCGTCCCTTTAATCGATGAAAATAGAGTCATAACAAGTCTAGGACTCGATAGAATGTCCGTCACGAAGAACCCTGGCATTCAAGCGCTCATAAGCGAAGCTGGACTAGTTGGAAAAGAAGTCAATGCGGGACATATTGGTTTTGTCATTGCGCCTAGAATCAATGCTTCAGGTAGAATTGGCAATCCAAGTATCGCCGTTGAAATGCTGATTGAAAAGGATTATTTTAAAGCACTTGAAATCGCTAAACAATTGAGTTTGCTCAATACAGATAGGCAAATGCAGGAACGAGAAATCATGGAATCTGCAGAAAAATATATTAAAGCACATGTGGATCTGAATACTGAAAAAATACTCCTTGTCGTCGGTGAAAATTGGCATACGGGTATTATTGGCATCGTTGCTTCAAAGCTGTCTGATAAGTATAGTCGACCATCTGTCATTTTAAACGTCGATGGTGATTCGGCAAAAGGTTCGGCGCGTAGTATAGAAGGCATCAGTATTTATGCAGTGTTACATCAGTTCAATGATCTATTCGAAAAATTTGGCGGTCACGATCAAGCGGCGGGGCTCAGTTTAAAAACTCAGAATATCAATGCTCTTAGAGAGGGTCTACGCGCATTCGGTCAAGAAAATATCAGACACTATATGTTAGTTTCTAGAAAAAAAGTCGATGGCGTTTTAAAACCTAATATAGTAACGCATCAACTTGTAGAGAGTATCGAAGCACTTAAACCGTTTGGGATGGGCAATCCAAAACCACAATTTGTCTTTAATGATTTGATCATCGAGGATTATAAAGTACTTGGTAAAGTTCAAAATCATCTAAAGCTTGTCGTCAATGATGGTAATAGGGTTTACGATGCATTGGCATTCAATCAGGCAAGCTTTGTTCAATACGTTAGAAAATCGGATAAAATTCACTTGTTGATGACACTTGAAAAAAATAATTTTATGGGTGTTGAAACGATTCAATTCATGATAAGAGACATTGTTAAAGCGCGTATGCCAATCTCAGACGCACTCATGAACACGTGCCATTTAGCGCTTTATAAATTCATCATGACTGTCGATGCATTTGAGATAAATGAAGAATTTACAAGAATCGACAGTTTTGATATAATACTTTCTGTTCCTGTAGACAAACCAATCTTGATTTATTCCCTTGATGGATTGAATCAATTTAAAGATGTCGTATTGAAACATAATTTCATCAATTATACCTTGCACTTTAACACTTTGGATTATGAAGAATGCAGAGACGATTATTTTGACGTTATTTTTATGCCTGTGGATTCAGATGAACCCGATGCTTATTGTTATTCAGGATCATCAAGTGAAATGGAACTCTTTTCACATATACCAGATAGAAATGATCTGGCTCAATTTTACAAGAGTTTACAGGACAAGCAGGAGATGACAATCAAAGAAATGTCTCTGAAAGGACAATTTAGCTTTACAAAAATGAGGATTTGTCTCGATCTGCTTACAGACATGCATCTTGTACAGTTTTCTGAGAACAATGGATTCTTCAAAATTGATTTACTTCCTAAGCCGGCTGTAAAAATCGATCTTGAACACTTAAAAATGTATCAAAAATTAATGCGTACTTGGAGAAAATAAAAGACTTAGGTCTTAGTAGAATATGGAGGATGAGCATGGATTTAAAATCAAAAATTAGAGTAATTGAGGATTTTCCGAAAGAGGGGATCAGCTTTAAAGATGTCACAACTTTGTTAAGCGATGGCCAAGCCTATCATGATGCAATCTATGCTTGCATCGACATGCTTAAAGGTGTTTCATACGATGTCGTACTTGGCCCTGAGGCGAGAGGCTTTTTAATAGGTGCACCACTTGCCGTCATTACTAAAAAAGGATTCGTTCCAGTAAGAAAACCTGGCAAACTGCCTTTTGACACCATTCAACATGAGTATTTTTTAGAATATGGCAAAGATGTTCTAGAAGTCCACAGCGACGCTATTAAACCAGGTGATAAAGTATTGATCGTCGACGATTTATTGGCAACTGGCGGAACGGCAAAAGCGGTTTGTGAGCTCGTTGAAAAATTGGGTGGCGAAGTGGCTGGTCTTGCTTTTTTAATGGAGCTAGATTTTTTAGATGGCAGAAATGTGCTTGAAGGTTACAAAGTATTTAGTGCAATAAATTTTGAATCGTAAAAAAAGGTTGTAAATAACTTGATAACTCTGTAAAATATATAGTAAATAGTTCGTCCAAGAGTTTGGGCGGACTATTATTAATAATTGAGAGACATTAATGTACTGAAATAGATACTTCAGATGGGTGTGACTATGAATTTAGACGGATATTTGATAAAGATTAAGCAATATGCACCTTATCTTGACTTGGAACGCATTGCAAAAGCGTATCAGTTTGGCGAGGTAGCCCACACGGGTCAACTCAGAAAAGATGGTACTGCGTTTTTCAACCATCCAACCAGTGTTTCGTTGATTCTTGCCGAATTAGAAATGGACGAAGAAACGATTATCGCCGCTTTATTACACGATACAGTTGAAGATACAGACGTGACTTTGGCAAATGTTGAAAAGGCATTTGGCAAAGAAGTTGCTGCGCTTGTCGATGGCGTCACAAAACTTGCAATCATCAATTATGAGACAAAGCAAGAGCGACAAGTCGAGAATTTGAGAAAAATGTTCTTGGCCATGTCCAGCGATATACGCGTCATCTTGATCAAACTGGCCGATAGATTGCACAACATCCGCACACTTGGTGCTATGACTGCTGAAAAGCAAAAAGAAAAAGCGGAAGAGACCATCGATATTTTCGCACCAATTGCACATCGCCTTGGTATTTTTAGAATCAAATGGGAACTTGAAGACCTCAGTCTTAAATACCTAGATCCAGAAGGGTATAAAGAACTCGTCAAAAAAGTAGATAAGAAGAGAACGGAACGCGAATCCATAATCAACGATTATATCGCGCAGATTGGCAAGGCACTCACAGAGTTAGGGATCAAATTTGAAATCTATGGACGACCAAAAAACTTTTATAGTATCTATAAAAAGATGAAGTTTCAAAATAAAGAATTCGATGAAATCTACGATTTGACGGCGATTCGCGTCGTTTGTGAAGACGTGAAAGACTGTTATAGCGCTTTGGGCGCTGTACACACACTATGGAAGCCTATACCAGGGCGATTCAAGGATTACATTGCCATGCCTAAGCCCAACCTGTATCAGTCGCTACACACGACGCTCATGGGCAATGGTGAACCCTTTGAAATTCAGATTAGAACCCGTGAGATGCACGAAATTGCGGAATTTGGTATTGCAGCACACTGGAAATACAAAGAAGGTTCAAAAGAATCCAATAACGAGATGGAGAAAAAAATCTCTTGGTTCAGGCAGATGATGGAATGGCAAAGTGATCTAAAAGATCCGGGCGAGTTTATGAGTTCACTAAAGCTCGACTTGTTCAATACCGAAGTTTTTGTATTTACGCCAAACGGTCAAGTGATAGATTTACCTGTGGGAAGCACGCCAGTTGATTTTGCCTATAAAATTCACTCCGAAGTTGGCAATAAATGCATCGGGGCTAAAGTAAATGGTAGAATTGTGCCATTAAACTATACCCTGCAAAACGGACAACGCATTGAAATTATGACGGCCAAAAATTCGCCAGGTCCTTCAAGGGATTGGCTTAAATTTGTCAAGAGTACTCAAGCAAAACAACGCATCAAACAATGGTTTAAGAAAGAACGTCGTGAAGAAAATGTCGAGAAAGGTCAAGAGATGTTTCTTGCGGAACTTAAACGTCAGAACATACCAGCAAAGGCAATTTTAAGTGAAGAATACCTCGATGCTATTTTGAAAAGACTGAGCTTAAAATCAATAGAAGACATGTACAACGCCATCGGGTATGGCGGTATAATGACGAATCAAGTAATTCCAAAGATTAGGGAGAAATACTTTAAGGACCATAAGGAAGAGCAAGTTAAATCCCGTTTTGAAACCGAACGCCTTGAAGATTTGCCTAATAAGAAAAAAGCAATCAAGAAAAATGACACGGGCATTGTCGTTAAAGGCATGGAAGATATTTTGGTTAGATTTGCCAAGTGTTGCACGCCTGTGCCTGGTGATAATATTATCGGTTACATCACACGTGGCAGAGGTGTAACCATCCACCGCGCGGATTGTGAGAATTTTGAACATACGGATGATACAGAGAACAGATATATCGAAGTCAAGTGGGCGAGCAGTATTGAAACATCTTATACAGCTAGCGTCCAAGTGGTTTCGTTGGATCGAAAAGGCCTCTTATCAGACATTACTATGTTCATGCATGAACTGGATTTGACTATGTCGGGTATTAATGCAAAAATTGATAAAAATGGCATTGCCATCGTCAATATATCACTTGAAATTCAAGATATTGAAGAACTTAACAAATTTATGAAAAAACTTAAAAACTTGGAAGACATTATTGAGGTGAAACGCATTAGCTCATAATGCTTAGGAGGATATGTGAGAGCCGTCATTCAGCGCGTCAATTTTTCATCGGTCATCGTAGAAGG
>JBBRVO010000141.1:0-5206 GCA_038246775.1 Peptostreptococcales bacterium
GAGGGGACTGAGGTCGTCATAACCCTCCCAATAGATAACTAGAATCAAAAAAGCTGCCTGAGAAATTCTTCAGGCAACTCTATTTTTTATTATTTAATCCTCGTCTTTAACAGACCAAACTTTCCAAACGTTTCCAACCAAATCGGGACCTGGTTTTAAGGTTACCTTGCCGGGGCGCCAGCCAGATGGTGTCGCTTCCGTACCACCTGAGTTTCGCACTAATTGGAATGCCTGAATTTGACGAAGGGTTTCTGCAACATTACGTCCAACAGGTGGGGTTAAAACTTCATAGCCTTGTATATTGCCATCTGGATCGATGATGAATCGACCGCGCATTTCAACGCCTGACTCTGCATCGTAAACGCCGTATAAGGTACCGACGCCACCGCCTGAATCTGAAAGCATTGGGAACTGAACGCCACCATCAACCATTTTTGAAAGTTCATGATCATTCCACATTTTATGCACAAAGATACTGTCTACACTAACTGAGAGCACTTCAACACCTAAATCAGTAAATTTGCTGAGTTTGTCTGCAACTGCAGACACTTCAGTCGCTCAGACGAAGGTAAAGTCGCCTGGATAAAAACACAGTACAACCCATTTGCCTTTAAACTCTGAAAGTTTAAAATTTTTGAATCCACCTTGAAAATAACCAGCAAGTTCAAAATCAGGTGCTGGTCCGCCTACTTTAATCATGGCTTTTACCTCCTGTTTTTCATGACTTGAATCTTCAACCTGTGGCGCTTGCGCTAAAGTTGATTTTGGTCTCGCACAACCCGCTTTAAAATCTGTTGGCAATTAACTCACCTCCATTTAATAGTGATACAATGGTTATGTACCCTATAAAAAGTAATCAAATCAAGAATTGTTGATATATGTCAGAAACAAGATGCTTTCGCATTGTTGACATATGTCGCAAACGGCGTATAATAAAATTGAAATGAAAGAGGTGCGAAATTATGGCGAGACCTAGAAAATGGAGAAAAGTATGTTGTTTACCGGGGAGCGAAAATTTCGGACCGCTAGACGGATTTTTAGACAAAGAAGACATTATTGTGATGTCCATTGATGAATATGAGACAATTCGTTTAATTGATTTAGAATCATATACGCAAGAAGAATGTGCTGGTCAGATGGGAATCGCCCGAACCACTGTTCAAGGCATTTATAACGATGCGAGAAAGAAATTAGCGGATTCTTTAGTTAATGGAAAACTTTTAAACATTCAAGGTGGAGATTATATACTCTGCAGTGGACATGACACGCCTTGCGGGTGTGGTGGGTGTCAAGGCAATAAATGTGGGATAAGGCTAGGTAAAGACAAAATGACAAAGGGGTTAGCAGATGAGTGAACAAAAGAGTGAACATTGTGATCAAGGCTGTAACAGTTGTGGGGAAGAGTGTTCTAGTAGAACAGAAAAATTTGACTTCACAGAAAAATTACATGATATGAGTAGCGTTAAAAAGGTTATTGGTATCGTTAGTGGGAAAGGCGGTGTTGGTAAATCATTAGTGACATCACTGCTAGCAGTGACTATGAATAGAAGAGGCCATCATGTCGCTATCTTGGATGCGGATATTACTGGCCCCTCAATTCCGAGATCATTTGGCATAACTGGAAAAGCCACGGGAACTGAGTTCGGTATTTTCCCTATCAAAACGCGAATGGGCATTGATATTATGTCTATCAATATGCTACTTGAAAATGATACAGACCCAGTCATTTGGCGCGGTCCAATTATCGCGGGGACGGTAAAGAAATTTTGGACAGATGTCATATGGGCAGATATAGATTATATGTTCATCGATATGCCGCCAGGTACGGGCGACATACCCTTGACAGTGTTTCAATCTATTAAAGTCGATGGCATTATCATTGTAACATCTCCGCAAGAACTGGTATCCATGATTGTCTCAAAGGCAGTAAAAATGGCCCAAATGATGCATATTCCTATATTAGGTATTGTTGAAAACATGGCCTATTTTCAGTGTCCGGATTGCGATAAAACCTACAAGGTATTTGGAAATGGTGATATAGAGGACATTGTCAAAAAATATGAGTTAAATGTTTTGGCGAATATTCCCATTAACCCCAAACTTGCCAATGCTTGCGACAAAGGCATGATTGAACTCTTTGAAGGTGATTGGTTTGAAAAAGCCGCTGAAATTTTAGAAAGCAATTGATGTCGTTTATCCTAAATGCATGAATTATTGTTTATTTGCGAGGTGAAAAGTATGTCATACAACACACCACTGGGCACCACAGTCAGCAATACGCATCTTAGAACGCCACATAATGTATCAGAATTTTCAGGGATGTGTTCCGTTTGTACACTGAATTGTACGGGAACATGTGAAATAGGACTATCTGCCATAAGAGGGTCAGAAGCCATCTACCCTTTTATGATGGATCAGAATCAATTTGCATCCGAAAAAAAATACCCGCTTGATTATTCGCATCTGAATATCAATGGCAGGGTATTTGGTGCATATGGTATAGAGGCGGATACTAACCTTGCCGCTTATCCCAATGCATCCATTGAAACGACCTTTGGCAAACATAATAAAGTGGCACTTAAAGCACCGATTATTTTACCAGCGATGGCTAAACTAAACTGGAAAGATTATTTTGCAGGCGCTGCCTTAGCAGGTGTTCTAGTCGTCGTCGGTGAAGATGTCGTCGCAAAAGACCCGAAATTATGTCTTGAAAATGGAAAAGTCGTCGATTCACCTTTACTTTCAGATATGGTTAGAGCATTTAAAGACCATGAACATGGCTATGGCGATATTATCGTTCAGGCCAATGAAGACGATGAGCGCTTAGGTGTTTTAGAGTATGCCATCGGAAAGTTGAATGTTCAAACGGTGGAACTGAAATTTGGTCAAGCAGCCAAAGGTATTCAGGGGCTTGGGCGACTTAAAACGTTAGAAGATGCACTTAAATTTCACAAGATGGGGTATCTCGTTTTTCCAGACCCAACAGATGTCAACGTCGTAGAGAATTATAAAAAGGGCATTGGACCGACTTTTGAAAAAGTCGGCAAACTACCTATGTGGGATGAAGCGCACTTGATTAAACGCGTGAAAGCTCTAAAAGCACTTGGCGCCAAACGGGTGTGTTTTAAGACGGGACCTTACGATCCGGCAGATTTGATAAATATACTCAAAATTGCGACGCTTAGCGATGTGGATTTAGTGACATTTGATGGCGCTGGCGGCGGAACGGGCAACAGCCCTGTTAAAATGATGAATGAATGGGGCATTCCAACCCTTCAACTTGAAAGCCTCATCTACAAGATCATTGAGCGTCTCAAAGTAGGTGGCTATGATGTGCCTCAAGTGGCTATCACCGGTGGTATCGCCATGGAAGATCAAGTATTTAAGGCTTTGGCGCTTGGTGCATCGCATATTGGTTTAGTGGGCATTGGAAGAGCGGCTATGGCTGCAGCAATGACTGGAAAGATGATTGGCGACTTGATACAATCGGGCAATATCCCAAAAGAATATGAAAAGTATGGCAAATCTGTTGAAGACATTTTTGAAAACTATAAATCACTTAAATTGGATTATGGCGATCGCGTCGCTACCTTTTCAACAGGTGCCATCGGTTTATATTCTTATATTGAGAGGATTTCCACAGGATTGAAGCAACTGATGGCGCTTAACCGAAAATTCTCATTGGTCTATATAACGCGGGAAGATATTTATCCTCTCACAGAAGCGGCATCAAAGGTAACGGGGTTATCAACGCTAGAAGAACGATTGGATATTGCCCTTAAGCAAATGAATAAAGGGTGATAATAAACGGCTTATCGCAAATAAAAATGCTCATCTATAAAGGCGTTTAACCTGCATAGATGAGCATTTTCGTCTACTTATATAAGGGGGATTATATAAATGGAAAAGCAATTGGGGGTTTGTTACTAAACTCAGTATACTAGAAAGATGTTAATTAAAAATTAATGCCATGTAATCAATTTGACAAGAAACTGTGAACAAAAATGGGGTAAGGTGCTATTATGGAATTATGGGAAGTGTATGACAAGGACAGGCAAAAAAAGGGACGCACGATGGTGCGCGGTGGCGAAATCGCCGCGGATGACTACCATCTCGTCGTGCATATAGGTCTCTTCAATTCTAAGGGACAGATGCTCATCCAACAGAGACAGCCGTTTAAACCCGGCTGGTCAAATCTGTGGGATGTAACGGTGGGAGGCAGCGCATTGGTGGGAGAAACCAGTACGCGTGCCGCCGAGAGAGAGTTATATGAAGAAATCGGATTTAAATGGGATTTCTCACATGAACGGCCATTTATCACAGTCAATTTTAGCTTTGGTTTTGATGATTTTTATCTCATAGAAGCAGAAGTCGACCTTAAAAGCTTAGTCCTTCAAGTTGAAGAAGTACAAAGCGTTAAATGGGCAAATCTGGATGAAATTCTGCAAATGATTGATTTAGGTACATTTATCCCATATCATAAAACCCTCATTGCGACTCTTTTTGACATGCGCAGCCATCGCGGCGCCATCCTGATGTCAACATGATGTCAATATGATGCTGTCACTATTTGATCATCACAAATGGATAGTGTGGAGAATATGATTGTGTATTTTATATCAAAAATGTTATACTCAATAGAGAATATACGAAACGCATAATGCAAGTAAATACGATTAATAAAGGAGATTTTATCATGAGTAAACCAATTCTTTCAGCGCATTTCGAATCAAGAACACCTTCTGATGTACGTCTTGCTCAGATGAAGTACGATGAACGCAAAGTCAAGCCACAGGCCGTTATCAATGTAGGTATTGGCAACGTATCACTGCCAACGAACCCTGCTATGATGAAGAGAATGTTCGCACTTGATGCACCCGAAAGTCCTTTTTCAAAAGGCGTGGTAAGATATTCAGGTACTGCTGGCTTACCTGAAACACAAGAAGCATTTAAAAACATCTTGAAAAGTGAAGGCTTTGATACAAGCAAGTTGTTGGTACAAGTAACAGATGGCGGTTCATCCGGTATGGAGCTTTTGTTGATCGGCGTTTGCGGACCTGCAGGTAGCGGCGAAAAACCACTTAT
This sequence comes from Peptostreptococcales bacterium, assembly GCA_038246775.1. Lineage (GTDB taxonomy): Bacteria > Bacillota > Clostridia > Peptostreptococcales > Acidaminobacteraceae > Fusibacter_C. The sequence continues at coordinate 5,086 of JBBRVO010000141.1, forward strand.
GATGATCGATCCAGCTTATACAAACTACATTTCTTTTGCAGAAAGAGTTGGCCGTACAACGGTTACTGTAAAGCGTACATTAACGGATGAAGGCAAGTTTTCACTACCTGAAATCAGTGAA
>JBBRVO010000142.1:0-5126 GCA_038246775.1 Peptostreptococcales bacterium
GCTAGATGCAGTACTTAATCAGATTAAAGATAGCAAAGCGCCTGTACTCATCGAATGTATTATAAACCCAGAGATAGGCGTATATCCTATAATACCAGCGGGAAAAGGCATTGATCAGATGTTAGAAGTAGCGCCCGGTTAGTTAAGCGTTAGCAATGCCCATTTCCTGCTGTGGAAGCGTCTAAAGATGATAAATGCAGTGGTGAGTATAGAGACAATCTCAGCTTGCCAAAGCCCTGCAACGCCTTGATGTAATGTGAGGATAAAGAGATAAGACAAAGGTACGAAGAGGGCCCACAGGCGCACCATCGTGTAAAGCATCAACTTGAAGGTGTCACCTGCACCTCTGAGTGCCCCACCCATGACGATCATGTAATTAAGACCTGGTTGATTAAATGCCATATAAATCATAACGGGTATCCCCAGTGATATAATCGTTTGATCGGTTGTAAATGCATACAAGAGTGGTAGCGGTAATGATACAAAGAGGATGCCTACTAAAATGCCCCAGAAGATACCTAAGACGGAAGAGGTTGTGCCGATCTCAGATGCCTTTTGAATGTCTTTTTTACCTAGTGCATTCCCAACTAGGGTAGCGGCTGCTATACTGATACCAACTGCTGGCATAAACGATAGCGATTCAATCTGGATAAGAATTCTAAAAAGTGATTCTGCATTTGTATCGAGTTTAGAGATAAAGACGCCCACCACCAAAAATGAAAGTTGCATGAAAAACTGTTCAAGGCCTCCTGGAAGGCTGATTCTAAAGAGTGGTGCTAAAATATGCTTATCCACAAACCACTTGGCTTTAAGTTTAATGTCAGAATTTTTAACATAGAGCACATAAATGTAAATGAATAATGCCACCGTTCTTGAAAGCGACGTTGATAATGCAGCGCCGCCGATTCCCATTTCGGGAAAAATGCCCCATCCAGTTATGAGAATATAGTTACCTATGATGTTCAGTATGTTTGCAAAGCCTGTAATCCACATAGGTGTTTTTGTGTCGCCAGAACCTCGTAAGATGGAGGCAAAGGCAAAGGACAAGAACATTGGGACGAACCCGATCAATATATAATTAAAATAGATAAGTGCATCGTTAAATATTTTTGGTTCAATATCATAAATTTTAAAAATTTCTGAACGAAATAGATAAGCAAGGCTCGTGACAGCAAGACCCATCAATAAGTTCAGGACGACATTTTGCTCGGCGATGCGCTTCATCTTATCTAAATTCTGCTCACCATGTGCTCTAGAGATCATTGCGATAGCGCCGGTGTTAAAAGCAGAAAACGTAAAGATGAGAAAATACATAATCTGATTGGAGAATCCAACAGAAGCGATAGCCCCTGAACCAATCATCTGACCGATCATAATCATATCTGCAACACCGAGTATCGTGTTTAAACCCATCTCAATAATAGCAGGCGCAGCCATGGCTAAAATAGCCATGATGAGTGCTTTTTTCTCACTTAATTTTTCTATATATTTTTTCATAATAATCTCCCAATTTGCTTCGATAGCCTAAGTAGTATAGCATAGGGACGCGTGGTTGTGCCAGGCTTTTTGGCACTTTGAAAGTTTCCTGAATTTTAATACTTTTTATAGCATTATTTTTCAATTTTCATATAAACTGATAAGAGGACATTAAAATGATTTTATTTAGGGAGGATAAAACATGGGCTTGTTTGAAATCTTTGGAGAATCTAGGAATCCAGGTAATGTAGGTAGCATAGAAAAAAACAAAGACGTTGAGTTGAAACAAAATTTATGGCTTATAATTCGAAATTCCATACTCTCAATTGGAATCATAGGTGGCATATATTTACTGATTTTCAGTGAAGGTTTAGACGTTGTAAGCCTATTATTGTACTTAGGTGTTATGGCTATATATTGCGTTGTTGGCTATTTAATTATTCCTAAACCAGACTATGATAATATTGGCTGGCTAGGTGGACTTATTGACCATCCTTTTAGATACTCCGATGACTTAAATCGAATTTTGATTTTTCTCTCTGCAATACTATATCCTGGAAGGTTTATTGCGACAACCGTGATGATGTGGGTATTTCTGCTGAAAAAGAGAGGGAAGTACGATGCACTATGAACCGAAGAAAGGAGCTCTGTATGGCTGAAAACAAGACGATATATTGTGAAAAGTGTGGCGGTGTCATTAAAAATAGTTACGAGCTAACCGTTACGACTCGTTTCTTGTCGATAGTTCCTTATCATGATCGGTGTTTTGCGAGTCAAGTAAAGGGCATATCAACGATGTTTGTTGGAACTGTTCCGATTAACGGATCCGCAAGCAATGTTGGAACTGTTTTTGCAGTAATCATTGGCATCATCGTATTATTTATTCCTGAGCTGCGTTACATATCAATTGTGGCATTGATTACGATTTTGATTAGATTTTATGCGTGGTTTAACTATGAGCGACATTTGTAATGGGTAGAATAAAACATGAGGCCAGTATCTGTTAAGATACTGGCCTCCCTTTGGGCAAGCGTTCATGTTATAGTTCACTTTATATACGAAAGGGTATCGCATTGAAAAGTCTCTAGAATTTTGGCAAGATGCTCAAAGCAATTAAGCGATACAACAATTGGTTTTAGTACGTCATAAATTGGGTATTGGCAATATAGACGATTCCATTTATGAAAAGGAGAGACGAACATGAAGAAGGTTATTGTTTTAATTGAAAATTTGTTTGACGATCAAGAGTTAATTTATCCATATCATAGGTTAAGAGAAGACTTTGAGGTTGTGCTTGTTGGCAGTAAAAAGAATGAAACCTATAAATCTAAATCCGGACTTGAACTTAAATCTGATTATGCTTCAGATGAAATCAATTCTGATGAATTTGATGGCCTTTTTATACCAGGCGGTTTTTCTCCGGATTATATGAGACGCACGGTGGCAACCGTCGACCTAGTCAAAGCATTTGCGAAAAATAAAAAACCGATTGCAGCTATTTGCCATGGTCCGTGGATGCTGGCATCAGCCAATGCAATAAGAGGCAAGGATGTTACAAGTGTTGTCTCAATAAAAGACGATCTGATCAATGCAGGCGGCAACTGGATCGACGAGGAACTTGTCGTATCAGACAATATCCTCACGTCAAGAAGTCCACGTGATTTACCTGCTTTGATGAAAAAATTTGTGATGATGATTTAGAAACACGATATGCCTCAGTTAATTTTAGGCGAAAATATTGGGCTAATTGTATTTGAGATTGAAAGAATTGTTGTTTCCAACAGCAAAGATGAAGTGAAGTATATCAATCACCTAATATAATTGGATGGCAATAAAGAAAACCGGCTTGCGCCGGTTTTTTATTACTCTACGAGGAAAGACAACTTCGCATTCACTCTGTATCTTACAATTTCATCGTTTTCAACGATTGCTTGCATATCACTTATGTAGATCGCCTTGATGTTTTTCACTGATTTTGAAGCTGCTTTTAAAGCAACATTTGTTGCATCTTCCCAGCTTTTTTCGGACTCAGCCATAATCTCGATGACTTTAACAACTGCCATAATGATCCTCCTTATAAACTCAATAAAAGGTAAAGTTCTCTTTTATACTTATGCCCTTTTTTTTGGACAATCAAACATCTAGAGTGTACAATAGATGAGTAATAGTGCCAGGCACTTCAACGCATAATAGATGAGTAATAGTGCCAGGCACTTCAACGCATCAGATAAAATCGCGACTTAAACGCGTTGCAAATAAAGGGCTTTGATATGTGTCAAAAGGTTTTGACATGGCTGAAATCGCCATGTCAAACACATTGGATTGTGAATCCTTTGGAAAAAGATAGACTGAGAGTACAGGAGGACATTCAATGGAACTTGGAAAGCAGATCAAAAAATACAGGTTGGAATTAGATATTTCGCAAGAGGACTTGGCGGAGAAAATCTACGTGTCTCGACAAACCATTTCCAATTGGGAAAACAATAAAAACTATCCTGACGTCAAAAGCTTATTGCTTCTAAGTGCCACGTTTAATGTGACTCTTGATATCTTAATCAAAGGAGACTTAGAAATAATGAAAGAGACAATTGAAAAGGAAGAAATCAAGCGGTTTGGCAATCAAAGTAAGGTGTTCTCGATACTATGGGTGCTCTGTGTGATATTGCCAGTGCCGCTGATCAAATGGTTGGGTGCATGGGGAATCGGCATTCTAATAATTATTTTTACATTTACCACCTACTTTGCGTATCGTGTAGAGAAGCAAAAGAAGGCCTTTGATATTCAAACGTATAAAGAGATCGTGTCATTCAATGAAGGGAAAAGATTGCCCGCTGACGAAAAACTGATGGAAATGGGCAAAAGACCTTATCAGAAAATACTACTTGGTCTTGGTTCTGCAGTGCTCACTACGACGGTAGCAATCATCTTGCTCTATTTATTAAAGTAAAAGCAATTGCAATTGTCAGAAAATTATGATTTAATAGAAACCAGGAAACTAAAAATAGTTTCCTGGTTTCTATTTTATTTTAAGGAGGCATAAATGGAGCTAAAAGAAAGAATATTGGATGCGGCCATCGATGCGTTTAATGATAAGGGTGCCAAGTTTATCCTGGAAGATATCAGCAAGTCCCTAAACATCAGCAAGAAAACGATTTATACGGTTTTCGAGGACAAGGAAAGCCTACTCAAAGGGCTTATTGAATACGGGTTTGACAGTATCAAAGAAAACGAAAAACGTATCTATGAAGATAAAGCTTTGAGCACGACGGAAAAAATTAGACAGATCATCATCGTCCTACCAGAGCGTTTTAAGCAGATCGATTACCGACAGTTTTTCACTGTGAAAGACCGGTATCCAAAGCTGTATAAAGTGATTCAGCTGAGAATTGAGACCGGTTGGGAAGCCACTATTGAGCTTCTTGAGCAAGGCATGACTGAAGGCTGTATCCGCAAGGTGTCTATTCCAGTTCTGAAAGCGATGATAGAAGCCAGTATCGAGCATTTCTTGGACAGTGAATCCCTTCAGAAAGAAGGCAATAGCTACACAGAAAATTTGGAGATCATGATGGATATTCTGATGCACGGCATGATGACAAATGAGAAGGGATGATGACTATGATGGAAAATCCAAATTTAAGAATACGACGCCC
>JBBRVO010000143.1:0-5125 GCA_038246775.1 Peptostreptococcales bacterium
AGTATGCTCTATATACCCTATGTTTCCGTTATCACAGGATTAATACCACCTGTGAATATCGGAGCAGCAGATTTTAACTTCCCAAATTGATCTCTCAGTTTTAGAAATGGAGTTTCCACACAAATGTATAATAACCAACCGCCAATAAGACTGAATACGATTACCAACAGCAGTATAAGAATATTGGACTTTGCAATAGCAGAACTCGATAGCATTGATTGAGTGATATGAATAATTTGTTTATGCGTTAGATAAATAGCATATGACCAGGTAGATAGAGTCAATGCACCTGGTATTTTAATTCTATACAACAATGTATTGGAGCTTAAAGTCGCTACTGTTAATGCGGCAAAACTAAAAGAACGCAAAAGATAGCCAAAAGCAGTGGGTGCGAACCCAAAAAGATTAGGTAATGGATAACATGTAAAATAACATCCAATTAGTCCGATTAACATAAACCAATTACCCTTTTGAGTAAGGCTATTCCAAGTGTTTGTATGAAAATTTCTCAACAGTGCAATTGAAACACCAAGCACTAGTCCATCTAATCTACAAAATGAAGGGTAGTATATTTTTGCCATGTAGATTGGAACTTTATTTTCTCCTACATGCTGAATATAAGTGAGCCAAAGAGAACTTCGTAAAGCAATGCCGGCAATCAATATAACGCATATAAGAAACCAGCCTGTCCACAACTTATTTTTATGCATAAAAAATAATACAAACAGTGGTAAAATGAAATAAAATTGTTCCTCGATGCACAGTGACCATGCATGGGAGAAGGCACTAAAATTTAAATCAAAATTTTGTGTGAATGTAAGAAATTTCCACAAAGATGTTGTCAGTGGCAGCTCTCTAAAAGCGGGAATTAAAAAATATAGTCCAAGAACAAAAAAATAATTCGGCAACGTCCTAAGGCAACGTCTAAAATAAAATGTCTTTAATGAAAATTCATTGTGTTTGATAAAACTCGAAAATATCTGATTGCCAATCAAATAGCCACTTAACACAAAAAACAGGTCAACACCAACCCAACCGATACGTGCAAGCTTGAAATCTAGCACAGGATTATGGCTCGCACCATAATAGTGAAACAGAAATACTAAAATTATTGCCGCTGCTCGTAATGTATCAAGTCCGTGGTATCTATCTATTTTCATGTAATTATTCCTGGCTCATTGATTTGTAGTCGATAAACGATAAATTGTAGCTTTATGTACATTAAAGGTCTTCGCAACTTCACTGACTGATTTATCTTCTTGTAAAAGCCGCTTGGCCAAAAGTTTTTGTTCTTCATTCATTTTCTCAGGGCGACCAAAACGAACGCCTCTCTGCTTGGCAGCAACACGACCAGCGCCTGTTCGCTCACGGATTAAATCACGTTCAAATTCAGCAATACCTGCAAATACCGTCATAATCATTTTTCCTGTATGGGAAGAAGTATCTGCCCATGGCTCAGAAAGTGAACAGAAGGAAGCCTCTGCAGTTCTTATTCGATCAGCTAATTCTAATAAATTTTGTGTAGATCGAGCGAGCCGATCTAATTTACACACAACGACAATATCATCTGGGCGAAGTTGATCGATCAATCGTTGTAATTCAGGACGGTCTAGTTTTGCCCCAGAAATTTTTTCTTGATAAATTCGGCCACAACCAGCTTCTTTCAAAGCAGTCAATTGCAAGTCTAAATTTTGTTCAGTGGTTGAAACACGCGCATAACCTATTTTCATTATTATTCCCTTAAATTAGTTTGCAAATTATATCGCAAAAGAATAGACTTTTGCATCTGATTTTTGCAACAAAATTGAGCCAAGCGGAATAAGGCATCGTTAAAAATTGCAAATCTTCTAAGTTTTGCGACATCCCTTTATTTAATTTGGATAAACATGCCTGTCAGTTTTCTCTCTCAAGCCCAATATGATAATTACGCGAAATACCCCACTGACCTTCCAGAGAGTGTCGTAGACAGCCTTTTTTTTCTTGATGCTCAGGATATTGAATGGATTGCAGGCAAACGTGGTGACCACAGCCGATTGGGCTATGCATTACAGCTGGCAACAGTTCGATTTATTGGAGCTTTTATTTCCGACCTGAGTAAGATCCCTCGTGAAGTGATTGAGCGAATTGCCACCCAACTCAAGATTAATGATTTTGAAAGTGGCATAGCAATATATAAGAAAAGTGAGCAGCGATGGTGGCATGCCGTTGAAATCCGATCTCGTTGTGGCTATATTGAATTTTCTGAAAAAGGGAGTCGTTTTCGTCTTGGTCGGGTATTATGTGCACTATGCTGGACTGGTACTGATAGACCTGGCGTGCTTTTTGACCATGCAGTAGGTTGGCTATCAACCAACAAAATATTGTTACCAGGTATTACAGTCCTGGAGCGTTTTGTTGCAGAAATTCGCTCCAGGATGGAGTCTCGCTTATGGCGAATGTTGATTAAAAATTTAAGCGCATCACAACAGGAAAAACTGAATGAACTCTTGGTAGTAGAGGATGACGAACATCTGTCATTGCTTGATAAACTGCGTAAAGGTCCTGTTAGCATCAGTAGCACAGCTCTTGTGCAAGCATTAAAACGGGTTGAGTCTGCCCGCAACATTAGTGTTGAATTACCACTATACCGCATCCCCGCCTGTAAAATAGCAACACTTGCACGCTTTGCTAATACGGCAAAAATTACAGCCATCAACCGCCTGCCCTTTGAGCGTAAAATGGCAACGCTCGTTGCGTTTGCCAATCATTTTGAGTCAGACTCCCAAGATGATTCTCTGGACGTGCTAAGTCAGGTATTGCGCGATTTATTCTCAAAAGCCAAGCAAGAAAATAAAAATACACGACTGCGAACTCTTAAAGATCTCGATAAAGCGGCAGCCACATTGGTTGATGCATGTAAATTACTACTGAATACAGAATTATCTGATCATGAAATTCGGGGCACAATTTATACAACAGTAGGTCTTGAAGCGCTTGTCTCTGCAGTTGAAAATGCCACGGCCTTAATCAGGCCGCCAAGTAATGTGTTTTATCATGAGCTTGAACAAAAAGAAAAAACAGTTCTGAAATTTTTACCTTCGCTCCTTCGAGTAATAAATTTTGATAGTAATCAAGCGGGAAAACCTCTTCTTGCCAGTCTTGAATGGTTAAAAGGAAAACAAACGGATGAACCGCCAATGGAGATTATTGGAACATCATGGAAACGTAATATTGTTATCAAAAATGAATGCAGTGTTATCCATTGGCCACAAGACGAACCAAGACCCACTTATCGCGTCATAAAAAAGCTTATAAAAACCCAAGACGGCATCATTTTGCACAATGATAAACTTTTGTATGCTGATCTTATCAATAAAAAAATTACGGCAATCGTTGTACCAGAGAAAAATCAACCCCATGTTGAGAAATTGAAAAAATCCATTTTAAACATGGAGGAAGTTCAAAAAAACGCAAATGATAAAGAACTTGCATTAATAACATCAATAACGGGTCGGGATAGCAAAAGAACTACGATTGACCGAACGGCATATACATTTTGCGTTCTTGATAAGTTGCAATCGGCGCTGAAACATAGAGATGTATTCATAAGTCCGAGTTGGCGGTATGCTGATCCAAGAGCCAATCTTTATTCTGGATCAGAATGGGAGGCAATACGTCCTATGATTTGCCGCTCATTAAATTTAACAATTGATCCAACGTTAGCCATAACAAGTCTTACAGATGAACTACATCAAGTGTATCGGTTAGTTGCTGCAAATATTGATAATAACCCTGCTGTTCGATTTGAAACAGTTAAGGGTAATGAGGAGCTGATTCTAACTCAGCTCGATGCACTTGATGAACCGCCATCATTAAAAGCATTGAGAGCCGCTGTAAAAGCAAAATTACCACGTGTTGATTTACCCGAGATGGTACTTGAAATAGCCACACGTACTGGATTTGCGGATGGATTTACCCACATTAACGAAGGAAGTGCGCGTGCTGATGATCTATTAATTAGTTTATGTGCTGAATTGCTAGCAGACGCTTGCAATACTGGACGAGAACCGTTTGTTCGTGAGGATATACCTGCTTTAAAAAGAGATAGATTGGTATGGGTTGATCAAAATTATATTCGAAATGAAACGATAATAGCGGTCAATGCCATTTTAGTTTCTGCTCAAAATCAAATTCCATTAGCTAAGAAATGGGGCGGAGGAGATATTGCATCGGCTGATGGCATGCGCTTCGTTGTACCTGTTAGAACAGTGCACGCTGCTCCAAATCCAAAATATTTTAAATCAGGTCGTGGTGTCACTTGGTACAATCTAATCTCTAATCAACGAACCGGCTTAAATGCAGTAACAGTTCCAGGCACTTTACGTGATAGCCTAATATTGTTAGGCGTTGTTCTTGAGCAACAGACTGAATTACAGCCAACGCGGATCATGACAGATGCAGGTGCATACAGTGATATTGTGTTTGGGCTGTTTCGTTTGTTGGGACTTCGTTTCAGTCCGCGATTGGCTGATATGGGTGGGGCTCGATTCTGGCGGATTGATCCGTTGGCTGATTATGGAAAGCTCAATGTGCTGGCCAAAAGCCGTATAAATATAAATCTTGTTCCACCTGAGTGGGATGATATTTTACGTTTATTGGCTTCATTAAAGCTCGGGAGAGTCCCTGCAGAGGGCATTATGCGCACCCTTCAAGTTGCTGATAAACCAACTCGTTTAGCCAAAGCAATTGCAGAAATTGGACGAATTGACAAAACCATCCACATGCTTAATTATCTTCATGATGAGTCATTTCGTCGTCAGACTTTGGTACAACTAAATTTGGGCGAGGGCAGACACAGTTTAGGCCGTTCTGTTTTTCACGGTAAGCGAGGGGAACTTCATCAGCGGTATCGTGCAGGGCAAGAAGATCAGCTGGGTGCTCTTGGGCTTGTTTTAAATATCATCACACTTTGGAATACCATTTACATGGATGCTGCCATCAATCAATTACGACAAGAAGGTTTCCTAGTACTCGATGAAGATGTAGCCAGACTGTCCGCATATGGATATGGTCACATTAATATGCTCGGACGATATTCTTTTGCCATGCCAGATGAGGTGAAACGTGGTGAGTTAAGGCCTTTAAG
>JBBRVO010000144.1:0-5059 GCA_038246775.1 Peptostreptococcales bacterium
GAGGCTTACAGCATCTATTTCAATCGCTAGCCGCGCATCCATGCCCATGTGATTTAAAGTGTGCGTCAAAGGGTCCATGCGTTCAGAGGCAAACGCTATGGCTGTCTCTGATTCTGTTGCTAGATCCCTAACATCCTCAATCGTATCAGTGGCTTTAAGCTTAATTTCAGTCACATCAAACGTAATACCCGCGGCGATGATAGGTTTCCCGTTATCGTCACGCATGGTGACGTCACATCTATCTTGAAACCACCTAAACCCACCGTATTTCGTACGGATTCTATAGGTTACATCAAAGTTGTCCGATTCGCCCTTCATAATGGCCAAGATTGCATCTCTCACCACCGGATAATCTTCAATGTATATTTTATCTGTGAAAAATGCATACGTAACGCGAGCTGGAATTTCACCTGCATCGTAGCCTAAAGCGTTAATCTTCATTAGATTGTAGGTCATTAAATGCGTTTCAATATCCCAAGTCCAATTGCCCAGATTTTTAGAATGACTCATATCGCCTCCGAATTTTTCGCATGCCACTTATTTGTCACCCATCCAAGGCATAAAGAAGCTGCAAGAATACCAGCCAGTTGCCAACTCTCAAGCATAAAAGTCTCTGGCATGAACAGTGCAAAACTGTTGTTTATTAGATGAAGCACCATCGATGGAAAAATAGAACGCGTCTTGATCGCCGTATAGCCAAAAGCTAGGCCAAGGGCGAATGTCGGTAAGAGCCTCACAAAATCTAGATGGACGATGGCGAAAGCGAGCGCTGTCAATACGATTGCCCATTTTCCGCCAAATGCTTTTTCAAGCGGTCTAAGAGCAAAGCCTCTAAATAGAATTTCCTCGCAGATTGCAGGTGTCAAGGCGACAAAGAAGAATTGCTTCCAAGTGGACCACCTGAGTAGCTGGTCTTGGAGCGCCACTAGGGTCGGTACTTCGCTGACAAATCGCGATATCGCGATTTGATAGAGCATAGATAATGAAAGTGCTGCAATCCAAAAGCTGACCCCCGGTAAAATGCCACGGCTATCAGGCGCAACAAGGCCAACCGATGTCTTAAGTGACGCTTTAAGGTACCAAATTAAAAGGAGCGGCGCTATCATGAAGATCCCGTATTGGCTGATGTAAAAAACGCCTTCAAAGGTCAGATAGCTTGGCAAGATTACGCTTAGATTGATGTATAGAACGATGATGACAGCAAGTCCCATGAAGACGTCTGCCGCCTCAAGCGTCTCTCTATGCAAAATGTTTTTTCTTTTTAACCTAAATGACATCTCTTTTCCTGATCCGAACAAGATTTTTTCCGTCGTGAATACTTTGAACATGAAAGCTAGGCTCATCACGGCAAATAGTAAATTGACGAAGAAGGCTACTGAAAAATAACCAAAATTAAAACGGTTGATCAATGCTTCCTTGATTAGCAGGGTGGCATTGAGTATTGGGATCATGCTGAATAAGGTGTTAAGTTCAATGCCCGGTGTCGTGGCCACATAGGCTGGAACCATAAACAAAAACACCAGCGGCGTCACATAGGCGCCAGATTCTTTATAGCTGCTGGCAAACATCCCAACCGCTATGCTGAGGCCTGAGCCGATAAAGAGAAGTGGCAAAAGCGTCATAAAAATACTGACAAACAGCTTTGGCGTCAGTGTAAACCCCAGCGCGTTCATATCTACAAAAATCGGCATCATCAGATAGATGCCCGTCAATATAAAGGCCATGGAAACCACTGAAAACAAGATGCATGAAAACAACTTGCCAAGCACCATTTCAACGCGTGTTAGTGGAACTGAAAGAAGGGTTTCCAGCGTTTCAGATTCCTTTTCAGCCGTCGTAAGCTCAGTGGAAAAATTGATGATCATCATCATCGTGTAAAGGACGAGAACCAAAGGCAGTATGCCTGCTAATGTCCGTCCGGTTACTTCTTCGACACTTGCCATATCGGTGGCGACGAATAGGGCTGCTGTCGCCGTTTCCACTTCAAGACCTGCACCGCGCAGCAGATTGTCTTTTTGCACTTGTGTGAACACGTCGAGAATTACCATGACGCGCTCGCTTGCACGCGTTCCGGTAGAACGCCCAAAATCGTATTTGAGCAGAAATTTTTGCCCCACATCCGAGCGTTCGTACGTCAAAATCAAATCGATTTTCCTGTCTGTTATGGCCTGCTCTAGACCTTCAGGAATATCCATATCCTCTAGAATATCTATTTGAGAATCCTTTTTAAACTGATCTTTCAGTGTTAATGGTAACCCTTCAAATTCAGAAAGCGTGTCCGTCGATTGTTGGATATAAATATGACTTGCTGTTTCTTTCGTGGTCGCCTCTGTTTGATCTGAAAAGTAAGTGTATCCATATAACAAAATCGGCAAAAGTACAAAAGGTGCAATTAAACCAAATAATATCCGCTTGTTTCTAAGAAGCACCCTAGATTCTTTTTCGATGATTTTTAAAATGCGATATCCACTCATTTGCTATCACCTCCAAAAATCATACGATCGTTGTTAAATACCAGGTTCATAAAGACCACGGCAAGTACGGCGACGCCCATATTGACGATAAACACTTCTAATATGGCCAACCATGGATAGCTGCCCAGAAAAGCCTCTTTCATGAGCATCATGGCATTGGTGATTGGCAACGCGTAGATGATAAAACTGCCTTCGAGATTTGGAATAAGAAAAATATAGGTGAGGCCCATGAGTGCGATGAGTGCCACAGAGGCATAGGATTGAGATTCTTGGTAGGTTCTGGCAAACATTCCAATGCCGATAAAGAGCGCACTACACATGATCATGATCGGAATCAACTGGAAGAATAAAAACAAAAGCGTTCCAAATGTAATATTGATTTGAACGGCTTCAAAACTGCTTGAGATAAGCATAATCAGCGGAAACATAGACAGTATATTAATACCCCCACTGATGAGTCCGACGCTCGTACATGCGCATAATTTTCCCGTTATAATTTCATAACGACGAATCGGGGCTGAAAATATGGTTTCTAGAGTTGCGCGTTCCTTTTCGCCGGCGCTTAAATCCGAGGAGAGAATGTTTGTTCCTACGATGCCGTAGAGTACGATGATAAATGGTAAGATCATACCCAAAACCATGGACGCTAAGCGCGACTCGCCTTCACCTGTTATATCCTCATGTTCGATGGTTACCAATGTATCATAAGCTTTTAGAAGTCCAAGCGACTCGAGCTTTGCAGTCTTTTGCGATTCTAGATAGTCATCGTAAATAACGGATACCGCATCGTAGGCTCTATTGCTAGATTCGAAGTTTGAGTGATAATTGAACACATAACCAGAAGGGGTCATGTGCAGATAACCGCCCACTTCGTCAAAATTCAGGGATGCAATTTGGTCCTCAGTCAATGTTTTTCTGCTAACAATCAGCTGTTCGCTTTCACTGAGTTTCTCAAATAGACCAACTTCAACCTGTTCGTCTACATAAACGTCTAAGACCTGTTGGTCGTTATTCGACGAGACAAGGTTCATGACGCCTATTAAAAATATCATAAATACTGGGTAGATCAGTATTGGCAAGAACAATGTAATCAACGCCTTCTTATCACGAAAGAACGTCAACATTTCCTTCTTAAAAACCATCAAGATATTATTCATGCTGCATCGCCTCACTGTCTATGTAGTGCAAGAAAATATCGCGGATGTTATCTTTCCCCGTCTTTTCCTTGAGGACTTCTAGTGTGCCAGTCTCTATTAATCTGCCTTTGTGAATCAGTCCAATCCGATCGCAAAGCGCGTCTGCTTCTTCCATATAATGCGTTGAGAAAATAATCGTTTTGCCGTTTTGCTTTTCTTTCAAGATAAAGTCAATAATACTACGGCTGGTGAGAATATCCAGGCCAAGGGTCGGTTCATCTAAGATATAAACATCTGGATCGTGAATCAGACAACGTGCAATAGAGGTCTTTTGCACTTGCCCCGTGGAGAGCTTCTCGATGACTTTATTTCTAAAAGGCACCATATCAAGGCTCTCAAGGATGCGCTCAATGCGACGGTTCAGTTCATTTTTTTCAATGCCATAGAAACTGCCAAAAAATTTCATCGTCTCAACTGGTGTCAACTTCTTGTAAAGTTTTGTATTTCCAGATAAAAATCCAATGGATTTTTTGACGTTTTCTGGATCCGATGCCACATCGAAACCGTTGATTTGTACACTGCCTTCTGTTGGGCTCATAATCGTCGACAAGATGCGCAGTAGCGTCGTTTTTCCCGCACCATTTGGACCGAGCAGACCGAATATTTCACCTTTTTCAATCGCTAAACTGACTTCCTTGACGGCATATACATCACCTGCCTTTTTATCGTGAAACACTTTAGAAACGTTGTTGATTTTGATCATTCTTTCCTCCTGCGGCTTTAATAGCCTCTTATTCGATTAGCTTCCATATGCGTATTGCCTCTGCCACTGACCATGCCTGCGCTGAGCAACCGCGCTGTGCATGTGGCTCTGAGCCTTCAAATATCTCTGAGATGCTGCCGAGTATGCCTTCATCTAAATGCACCAATAGTGCCTCAAGAGCGTCTTTGATCAAAGCACGGTCATGATACGTCTTATAATGCGCTTCGAGATATGGGCCAATAAGCCAGCCCCATGCAGTGCCTCTATGGTAGGCGCCATCTCTGCTGAGCAAGTCACCTTCATAAGTCTTATTAAAATTTTCATCCTCGCGTCTCAAAGTCAGTAAGCCGTAAGGGACTTTAAAATGTTGCGCGACATAATTTACCACTGCTTTCCAGTGCCTTTCTTCAAGAACAGGATAGGGCAAGCTCACGGCAAAGATCATATTTGGTCTAGGAATGGCCACAGGGTCTCCTTCTATGATCAAGTCGTAGAGGTTTTGGTCCTTTGCGTTCCAAAAGGCATCGTTGAATGATTGCTTCACTTGCTTAAGCAGCGCTTCGAAATCCACTTCCATCGCTTCATTTCCGATATTCAGAAGCTTGGTGAGTTTGTTCATGATTGCAAGTGCGTTGTACCAAAGCGCGTTAATCTCAACGGCTTTGCCATGTCTTGGGGTGACGACC
>JBBRVO010000145.1:0-5040 GCA_038246775.1 Peptostreptococcales bacterium
GGCTTAGTCCAGAAAGTGAAATCAATGTTCCCGGGATTGGAATCGCAAGGCTTATTGATGGTACATACGATGGTGCAAGTCCAAAGATTAGGATTTTTGGGGGGGTTTGGTGTTTTTTTTTTTTGTTTTTTTTTTTTCCCCCCCATAAAACAAATAATTTAAAACCAATAAAAAATTAACTAAAAAAATAACCTCATCAGGCCATCAATCCTCATCATTGGACTTGCACCATCGTATGTGCCATCAATAAGCCTTGCGATTCCAATCCCGGGAACATTGATTTCACTTTCTGGACTAAGCCTTGCAGCTATCGTCGGCATCATCCTAAATGCACTTGTTGCACATTTTGGAAAGGAAGCTTAATTAGCGCAAATCAAAACAAATAAAAGAGCGATTGCACCTTTGATAATTTATAGGTGCGACCGCTCTTTTTACTTGTATCCATGCCTTTTCAATGATACGATTAATTTATAAAAATGTGAGGAGTACCCCTTAAAATGATTAAAAAATACACCCTTCTAGTATTGGTTCTAGCGGCGTTAGCCCTATTAAGTGGTTGTGATAAAAAAGTAAGTGCCGTTCAAGAAAAAACAGAAGAAAAAACAGAAGAAAACGTAGAACAAAACGTAGAACAAAACGTTGACTCAAATCTATATGCTGCTTATCAAATCATTGATGATGAAAAGCTCTATGGCTATATTGACACAACGGGTGCCTATGTTGTAGAACCTTCTTATGCATATGCCTCAGATTATTCAGAAGGTTATGCAATCACCTACGACGGCGTTATGTACCGCATGATAGACAAAAACGGAAAAATTATATTTGAAAATGCTGGTGTCATTGAGTCGGTCGAAAATGGTGCGGCAATCTTCACGGATTCAAATACTTATAAAAAAGGGCTTGTCGGTACAAATGGCACGATCATCGCTGAGCCGATTTACCAAATCATAGAAAATTTCAATTCGGATGGTACGGCCCTTGTCTCATCAACTATGGGCATATTTGAACGCCTAGATAAAACTGGAAAAATACTTCAAACTTATGCTTTAGACTCTAAATTCACTTCAATCTATGAAACCCTCGATGGCTATGCGGCTTATACGCATGCCGATACTTTCAAAATGGGGATTGTTTCAATCGTGGATGCACGCATTGTTCTCGAACCGGACTTTAACGAGATCATCAATCTTGGTGACGGTTATTTTGCTGCTAAAGATCCAACAAATGAAAGTTTCGATACAATGATGACACCCTCTGCAATTTATAATAGCCTAGGCAAACAATTGTCCGACTACCAATACTATGACGTCAGTCCCTTTCACGAAGGTTTAGCTTCAGCAACTGACGACCGTTACACCTTTTTCATAGGAACAGATGGTCAAAAGGTAAATACGCTTCCAAGTGTAGAGGGAAGAGGCTCGCTTATAAAAATAGGCACATTAATTAAAGCCGATATCGATGGCGATCTGAGCTATCTTAATGCCGAGGGTAAAACTATTTGGAAAGCCGATACAACCGTTACGCTCTCGGATCATGTAAAAGTCTTTGAAAACAGATATAAGCCGCTACGTTTAGTCAACATCAAGTATCCATCAGTAACTGGATTAAAAGATAAAGCAATTGAAGCAACTATTAATGAAAAACTTAAAGTTGATTTTACAAAGATTCGATCAGAAGAAGACCTGCTAAATCTCTCTGTTGAAGATAATTTTTCTGCAAGCCTGATTAAAAATTTGCTGATCATCGAAAAAAATGGTTACGATTATTATTCTGGTGCGGCGCACGGGATGCCTATTAGAGATTATTATTATATCAATATAAACACCGGTGTTTCATATGCCTTTAAAGATCTTTTCAAACAAGACAGCGACTATCTAAATACACTCAGTGATATGATCAGGCAGCAAATGCAAAAGATAACAGATGGCGGAGAGTCAATGTTCTTTCCAGATTCTTTTACTGGACTCACTGAGTTTTCGTATTTTATGCTTAATAAAGATAGTATCACCCTCTATTTCTATCCTTATGACATTGCCCCTTATGCAGCTGGCTTTCCAGAGTTTAATATACCGTTTGCGGACATCACTGAATTTATAGATAAAAACGGCGATTTCTTCAAATCATTTAATCCCTGATTCAAGTTTAACGCTTTGTCCCGCATTTTCTTCCGTAATCTCTATGATTTTTAAAACGACATTTTCTATCTCTTTATCAGGGACCCCACTGTAGGAAAAAACCACGATGTTGCCCAGTTTGTACCCGGCGATTGATTCTAGGACTATGCCAATTGCCTGGCAAGAATCAATGACTTTTTTAATGTTGACATGTGACTCATAGGATAACGTGACATGTAGTCCGGACCCCTTTCCAATGAGCGCTAATAATGGTGACTCATTGCGCTTAAATGCGTCGATTAGCAAAGCATTTTTTCGGCCGTATATTTTTTTGATGCGCCTTATATGGCGTTCAAAAGCCCCTTCACTCATAAAATTTTCCAGTGCAAGCTGCTCGATTTTTGAAACCGACTGTGAATATCTCGGTAAAATCGCTTCAAATTTGGCCATTAACGACTCTGGCAGGATCATGAAGCTGATTCTTAGAGCCGGAATCAGAAGTTTTGAAAACGAGCCCACATAGATGACGTTTTCGCCTTCATTTAAACCTTGTAATGCGGGCACTGGATACCCTTCATACCTGAGTAAACTGTCATAATCGTCTTCAATAATATAGGCGTTATTTTTTTTTGCCCAATCTAGCAGTTGTAACCGTTTTTTTATGGCCATGACGTTTCCAGTGGGATATTGGTGTGAGGGCGATACATAGACGATATTGGCACGCGAATTCTCTAGCGTTTTCATGTCGATTCCGTCTTTTACAAGGGGAATTTTTACCATCTCGTAGCCGTAATCCTCGAATATGACCATCCCTTTTGAAAAGCCTGGGTATTCAAAGGCAATGCTGTCATACTCACTTTTGAACGTCGCAGCAATCAGGCCAAAAAGGTACTGGATACCTGCCCCAATAATTACCTGCTCTGGCTTGCAAACCCCACCCCTAGATTGGTGGACAAAACTGGCAATCTCTCGCCTGAGGCAATATTCCCCCTTTGCATCTCCATAACTTAGCAAAGCCTTCGTTTCATATTCAAGCACGCGATTGATTGCTTTTTTCCACTCTATAAAATTAAAAGCACTTTCTTCTGTACCATCCGTGTTAAATGGTTTTTCAAGCGCATGGACAGTTTCACGGTGATCCTCACTGCTTTGTATCTTCTTGAAATGCCCTAATTCATTGGCGTCAAAGCCCAAAACATAATAGCCACTCTTTACCTTACTCTCAATATACCCTTCTACAAGAAGTTGGCTGTAGGCATTTTCCACAGTGGCTTTACTGATGCTTAGCATTTTGGAAATGGCCCGAACAGAAGGTAATTTTTCACTATTTTTAAGATTGCCCGCTTCAATTTCCTTTTTTATGTACTCATAAAGTTGAATATATTTTGGAACGCTATTTGTTTTAAAATCGACAATAAATCCAATCATACTGGCCTCCCTGAATTATCTGCAAATCAACACGCCAGATCAAATCTGACCCTATTACTTAGTGCGTTTCTGTATCTTTCAATAATGTCAATTATATCTTATGATAAGTATGACATCAAGACTTTTAGGAGGCACACCATGAAATACAATTTAAGAACGCTCATCTATACCGCTTTGATGACCGCTTTCGTGTTTATAACAACGACGATCATCAAAATTCCAATTCCATTTACGGATGGGTACATCCACGCCGGCGACATGTGTATCTTTGTTGCAGGTATTTTGCTCGGACCTTGGTATGGCGGTGTAGCTGCTGGCGTTGGTTCAGCTATGGCTGACTTCCTCGGAGGATATGGACAATGGGTACTGCCCACGCTCATTATCAAAACGATCATGGGTATGTTGATTGGCTACTTTGCAAAATCAAGCACCAATACAAAGCCCTATCTCGCTTTGACGATGCTCATTTGGATTACCTCACTCCTCGCCTTTTTTTACACCGTTACACGTTCAAGCATGGACACCATCGTGACACAGGTTGAGATTGAATCATTAGATAAAGCACTCGCAATCGTCGCAACACTTAAAACGCAATTGCTCGTGGTTTCGATCTTTATCCCAATACTCATGTTAGTTCTACTTTATTTTAGAAACCACTTTAAAGTATCACTCAATTACATGGTTGGTATGGTTATATCGGGGATTTGGATGGTATTAGGATACTATGTTGCTTCGGGCATCATGTACGGCAATTTTCTCGTGCCAATCTTCAGTATTCCTTGGAACATCGTACAATTCAGTGTAGGCGCTGTCCTTGCACTATTGGTTGTTTCTGCACTGGAAAAAGCGAATATCACTTCCAAGATTCTATTAAAGTAATTTAAAATGACAAAAGCCTCGAACTGACTCACTGAGTCGCATTCGAGGCTTTATTTTTAGGCATTTTCTTGTATTGCTAGTTGTCGCTTGAATTTGAGTGTTAGTATTGCCTGCTCACTATTATTTGTTTTTATAGTGTGCAACCAATTTTTCAAATGCAGGGAATGATCTTTCAATCATCGCCATATCGACACAATATGAAATTCTGAAGTAACCGGGGAATCCAAACCCACTGCCTGGAACGAGGAGGATATTGAATTTTTTAGCTTCCATGACAAAATTGACATCATCCGCTTCCAATGCTTTTGGGAACAGATAGAAAGCACCTTGTGGCTGAACCATTTCAAAACCAAGCTCCGTTAATTTGTTATATAGCGCATCTCTTCTGATTTGATATTGTGATATATCCACGGATTCTTCAAGAGAATCTGCGATTACCTTCTGCCATAGTGCAGGGGCATTGACAAACCCAAGTGTTCTATTGGCAAATGCAAGGGCGCCCATAAAGAGTTCAACATCTTCAAACGAACTGTTAAGTGCGATATAGCCTATACGCTCACCTGCAAGTCCAAGGGACTTAGAATAAGAGTTAACCATGATGGAATGTTTGAAGTAA
>JBBRVO010000146.1:0-4982 GCA_038246775.1 Peptostreptococcales bacterium
GGTGGGTGGCGAAACGGGTATTGAAATACTAGAAAAAGCGTTTACGGTTGCAGAAGGTGATAGCGCGCCACTGGTTCTGGAAGCCACAGCGACTTCAACTATCCCGGCGGTACTGAATCAAGGCCCTATGACGGTTAATCAAGATATGATTCTGTATATGGGAATTGATTTAATACCTACCAATCAAGCGACGTTTATATCCACCAATAGTAATGCAAGCAAATTGAGTAGAGGAATATGGCGCTATGAAGAAGGCGTTTATTATTATATACTTTTACCAAACTTATCGGCAGATTTTACGACACTTACAGCAAGCGTTAAAGAGACAAACTTATTTTTTTATCTAAACTTAAATACGTTTCTTGATGTTAAAGACGCACAAAATAACCCTGTAAGACTGCAATATATTAAGGACCCAAACGCAACGTATAAAATAAGAACACTCTCAGATGTAATGGTTCTTGAAGACGGAATAAATGGCAATATTCCACTGGACACACTGCTTGGTGCCTACAAAATGGATCTTTCAATACCGGCATTAAATATAAGCACAAGTTCGACGGTTGATGTCAAAGCATCAAACAACTCGGGACCGGGTGGCGAAACCGAAGAACCAAGAACTTATTTTAAAGATTACAAAATTTCAGTTAAAAATCTTGATGGCACAGAAATCGCTAAATCTCGTTCGTTTTATGATAAAAGTTTAAAACATGTGGTCATGTACATCCCGCAATATTCAAAAGCGATTGTTGAAATCCGCGGGGTTAATGAAGATGATACGTTAACAGAACCACTCACATATTCAATAGATAATAGAGAACTGCCTCAACATCAGTTCAATTATGATAGCAATCAATTTGACCTTGGATCAACTGTGAGAGGGTATTCAGACTTTTTATGGGGTCAAATAACAAACGGACCTGATGTTGACCTTATGGTTTACAAGGGGAAATTGGGTGTTATGCAAGTCAAAGATATTGATGGTGCACCCTATACAGGTGAAATCATTTATAATATTTCTTATCAAGTGATGACGGGGGATACACAAGGTAGTAATTCTAACGGAAACTTTTATAATGGTGAATTTATCGTTCCAATTCAAGACGCATTGCTCAGTTTAAACTATGCGTATGGAATCCTTACACCAAGTGTTCGAACTGGACAAAAGGCACAAGCGAACACGCAGTGGTTAGACCTTACCGATAAACTGTTAAATAATACAGGTAATTTTTACGACCTAGGGACAACGCAATTTCAAGCCCCCGCTTACACGGGCAGACTTTTCAACAGCGATGGGGTAACCCCTCTAAATAATACTTTAGTCACCGCAATGCCAGAACTTAAAATCAATGATGGGTCTATGCCACCCATTATGATGCCCCTAGGGAGAGTGCAAGAAGGGCAAAATAGCAATGCGTTTTATATAGCCCCACTCGGAGATGCCTTCACTGAGAATTTTAATATTGAAAACAGTGATTTTTTTGGCGGAACAACTGCAATTAGAGGCACGCTCAAACTATCTGATACGTCAGGCAGTTTCTCAGTACCTGCAGATCAAATGACTATAGACCTTATGGATGACAAGGGAGAACTGCTTATAGCTGCTAATGGTTATGACAAACACGTCAGCATGCAGGTTAATGGTGGTCAAAATAATAGAATTTACGTGGGCGGCAATTCTACAGTTACGACGGGTGGCCTTACAGAAGGAGACCTGGTAACGGTTCAAATGTCCCTTGATGAAGGGGATTTTGATTATGCAAAGTTAAATGACAGCCGTTCTATTACGTTTACCTTTACGAAGACGCCGGGCAATTATATCGCTACGGATTCTCAAGGCATTGAAAGCAACTACGTCGTGGATGCATCTGGAATCAGCCATTTAACTTTGGCTGCAAGACCTTCACAACTTTATGCCAAGATTTACCAAGGTGATACCCTGGTAACAGGTGGCGTATCGGCGACGCTTCTTGATAGCAACGGCAATAGTATTGCTTTTGGACACGTTCACAGTGGCCAATTTGTTGGGGATGGTATCTTAAATTTAGGGGCAGAAACAGACTTAATTGGCGCCTACACACTCGTGTTAAGCAATCCGGAAAGCACGGTTAATTATTACGGCAAATCGTATCCATTAACCTTTCCGTTAGCTGAAGTGCTCACCATCCATATGGCGGAGAGTAAAGTCTTTGGCCAGCTGAGAATTTCAGCTGAGGACGCCCAAATATATGAAAACAATATCAACCGCGTCTATGTCAACATATTTGATGCGACGGGAAAATTTGTTAAAAATGCATTGGTGAGAAATGATGGTTTGTTCACTGCAGGTGATCTTGAGGATGGCAAATACTTTGCAAAAGCTTTTATTAGCCCAACGTCAAACATCGCAGAAAAGTACAATTCTAGTAAAATGCAAATATTTGAAGTGTCTCAAAATAGTGCAAAATCTGAATTTGATGTGCCTTTGTATCAAGTCATCGGTATGGGAACGGTTAAAACCGCAGTAGGTGACGCAATAGGTGGTATCTGGGTGAGGCTATATAATGCACAAAATGTTGAAATCGAAGCCGTTCTTGCAAATGATGCAGGCATTTTCCAAATTCCGAATATGCCAAATGGCACGTATTATGCAAAAGCCTTTGGTAGCAACGGAACATTTGACAGCGTCCTTCAAAGGTTTGAAATCGCAAACGGTCATGTCAGTGATGCGCTGAATTTGGTTTTAAACAATAGTCAGCTAAGTGGTAAAGTTACAAACAGCGAAAGTGCTGGCGTGAGCCATGTTGAAGTCTTACTTTACGATGATCAACTGAATTTTATTTCGTCTTCTGTGACGGATTCAGACGGAAACTATGCATTTGGTGGGCTAACAGATGGGGCCTACAAAGTTCAAGTGAGGCCTATTGTCGAAAGCAGTTATGTTATTAGCGATTTTAGAGCGGTTACGTACAGCGGCGCACCAATAGTAGCAAACTTTACACTTGAGAGTGCCGCGTATACAGGCGCCATAAAAGCGCCATCCGGAGCGGCGACATCTGACGCGTGGGTGCATCTTTATGCAAACGACGTCTATGTTAAAAGTATTCCGGTTGCCACAAATGGCAGCTTCAAAATAGGCGCTTTACATGCGAATAAAAACTATAGCCTCATCGCCGAATCAAAATCGGGTAAATTTAAGCCGTCACTTAAGACAGTGATCGATCAAGCGATCAGCACATTAGATATTGCACTTAGAGAAAATGTCGGTGTAACCGCCATCCTGAAGAATGATGGCCAAGTTTTGTCAAAAACAAAATACCTCGTTTACGATACGCAGGGTCAAGCCATCTTAAAAGGCAATACAAATGTATTTGGTGAAATGGCGCTCGTTGATCTCCCTAAAGGCAACTACTATCTGGTGATTCCTATGAATGACTACTATTTAACCACACAAATAAACTACACGACGGACGGGCAATCACTTGGTGAAATTACGCTTCAAAGGGGAGAAAAATAATGCGAGAAAAATGCTTAATTCTTTTAATGGTCATCGTACTCTTGTTTAGCCAAACCTTTGTGTTTGGAGAATCAACCGTACCACCAACGGTAGAAATCCCATCGTTAATCATCAAAGACGGCCTTCCAAATATCAATACCTTCTTTACAATTCCAGGCACAGGCACAGGCACACCAACGCCTACACCTACACCAACGCCTACGCCTACGCCTACACCTACACCGACACCAACGCCAACGCCTACACCGACGCCGCCCAAAACTGCAGATGTTTCCAACCCAGGTGCGGTGTTAAGCCAACTGGGTGATCTCATGAAGGCATTGTCTACGGCACCAAAAAACGAGGGCAATGTGCAGGGAGGCGCTGAGTTAAACGCGTTTATAAAATCTATGGCGGCATCATTTGGCCAAGCAAGTCCTGAAACGATTCAAGAGTCGGTATTGGGCACATTAACCCAGTCAAAAGAAATGATGCAAGAGACGGATAAACGCACCCTCAGAGAGAGCTTGAATTTTATTGTTTCTGAAGCGGTCAAATCCATATCGACCTTAAAAATTGTATTGCCCACAGATAAGACAAAACCAGTATTGGTATCAGAAGGCGATTTGTTAGGTAAAGCAACTGAAATGATCACGTTTGTTGAGGCTGTTAAAAAAACAGATTCTGGAGTGCTTGGGAAAGCCATTCAAAAAACGGTTCAAATCGATGCCACATCAAAGTCGGACTCGGTAGCTGCAAGTGAGGCGTCTAAAATAGAATTGCCCAATTTAACGGCGTTATTTGGTAAAATCGATTCGCTTGAGATCGCAACGGATTATGCGACGATCACGCTCTCGAAGCAGTCTTTTAATGCGGTTACAACCCCATCAAAACTCGAAATAAAATCTGTGGCGCAAGGAACGCTACCTACAGCCCTTAAAAACACCAAGGTTATAGATTTTAGCATCATTCAAGACACTCTTGAGGTGACTAAGTTTAAGCAGCCTATTGAAATTACCATGCCTTACACACTAAAAAAAGGTGAAAACCCAAATCAAATCACTGCATTTTATTTAGAGGCGTCTGGAAAATCAGTGCCTATGGCCGGTTATTATCACGATGGCCTGTTCACGTTTAAAACAAATCACTTCTCTAGTTTCTATGTCGCTGCCAATCAAGTTGACTTTACTGATGTGGATGCAAAGAGTTGGTCAAAGCCGTTTATTGACGCCATCGCTGCCAAAGGCCTTATGACGGGTACTGGAAACGGCAGGTTCAATCCTAAAGGCAATGTGACACGTGGAGAATTTGTTGTGATGTTGGCCGCTTTGATGCAAAATACGGCGGATAGCACATCCATGCCATTTGATGATGTTGCAAAAGCGGATTGGTACTTTAAGGGCGTTCAAACACTCTATGAAGCCGGATTGTTAAAAGACTATGGCGTTAAGTTTAACCCAAGTGACGTACTTAAAAGAGAAGAAATGGGTCTTTTAATAGGCAATTA
>JBBRVO010000147.1:0-4892 GCA_038246775.1 Peptostreptococcales bacterium
ACAGGTGAACAAACGACCATTGCACTACTCGCTATGGCCATTGATGCCTTGGGGCACAAAGCAGTCTCATTGACAGGGACACAAGGCGGCATAAAAACAGATGATTTTTACTCTAAGGCAAAAATAGATTTTATTGATACCGATCGCATAAAAAGCGAGTTGCTTCTCGACAAGATTGTTATCGTTGCTGGCTTTCAAGGGCACAACCTCATTGGTGATATCACAACCCTTGGCCGTGGTGGTTCCGATACGACTGCTGTTGCACTTGCTGTTGCACTTGACTCCGTTAAATGTGAGATTTATACTGATGTTCTAGGGATCTATACAACTGATCCTCGAATTGTCAAAGGGGCAAGTCTTTTAGAGCAGATAAGCTATGACGAATTGCTTGAAATGGCCAAACTTGGCGCAGGTGTCATGCACCCAAGATCCGTTGAATTGGCCAGAAAAAACAAAATGCCCTTGGTTGTTAGATCAGCATTTGATTTTGCTTCCGAAGGGACTGAAATAATTGAGGTGAAAGAAATGGAAAAAGCACAAGTAAGAGGTGTTACTTTAGATGAGGACATCGTGAGAATTTCTGTACCCAACGTACCGGACCAACCGGGTATTGCCTACAAGTTGTTCTCATCGTTGATCAATCTTAATGTCCACATCGATATGATTTTGCAGAACTTGAACCATGACGGATTTAACGACATTTCATTTACTGTGCCCCATGAAGATATCGAGCGCATACTTCCGACAATCAATGCCTATGTTGATGAAGTGGGTGCTTCACCTGTAGTCGTAAAAAAAGATGTTGCCAAATTGTCGATTGTCGGCACAGGCATTACATCAGACGTTAAAATTGCTTCTGGTTTATTTGGTAAAATTTACGAATTAGGCATCAATATTGAGATGATTTCTACATCTGAGATTAAAATTTCTTGTATCATCGACCAATCACAGGCGAAACGAGCACTTGAAGAAGTACACAACTATTTCAATCTGAATGGGTTGTTAGATCATTAACCAAACGGTAACACTTTTTTTAAGAATTATTGCGACACTTATGATACTCGCAAAAAAGCTTAAATCATGTGAACTTGCCTACAAATGGCAAATATCATGGTTTAAGCTTTTTTTTACTTTTTCATATATAGCAGTGTCATATTATGATCAAATGCATCCAATTTTTTAAGGTATTTGATTGTATCGTAGAAAAATTCTTCAGAGACGTCCATTGCCCAGCTACAGATATCAATCCCTGCTCGATATAAATTGAATTTCAATTCCTTGTTAAATGCGTCATCAACATCTAGTATTTCTCGATAGCCTTTGAAAAAGGGCTCAATGAGCTTGGGTTGGTCAATAAAATATCGCCTATAAAATCCTATGATGTCAAGGTATTCATTGAACACGACGCATTTTTCGAAGTCTAAGAACGCTTCTAACTTAAGTCCTTCGGTCAGACTCACTTTGATTAGGATATTTCTACCGTCTAAGTCCCTATGACAAAGTCTTCCAACTTTTAACTCTCTCACATGTACATATTCACATCGCATTTTTTCGATTGCCTCTTTGAGGCAATCAAACCCTTTCAAATCTTGAGATAAGACATTTTCAGCCATCCTCTCACTATCTTCAATAATGAATGTTTTATAATTTTGCAGCTGACTTTGCTTGTCTATTTGCCAATCTCCAAAGTAATCATACGTCTTAGCAACATGCAGTTGTGCAGTCCTTTTGCCTATTTGGTGGAATATTGCCCTCAATTCATCCAAATCGAGGTCATCAATAATATGATCCAGTAGCCACCCATCGACATAGTTATACATGAGCCACTCATAGCCATTTTCCATGACGCCATGCGCAAGAATTCTAAGTGGGTTGTCTTCTGCAAATAAAGGAATCACTTGTAACTCTCGATCAACTTTGAACGCTTTATAAAACACTTTGATAATATAACTCGCTCCCTCAATAAACACTCTATAAACAAGATTCCTATTAAGGTCATGGTTACCACATGGTACTATTTCGACTATTTCTGTCTTCAATTCCTGAGCGGCAATATCTTTGACTGCATCCATTAAATCGTTCATAAGGTCACCTTTAATGTTTTAGATTTATACAGTTACCCTATACCCGAAATAAAAACTGCCTAACGACTATCGCGTTTATTTATTAATAGGCGTTTAAACATCGCTATTTTGAGTATTCTCAACCTCCAGCGGTAAATTTAGTTTGGCATTGACTGCCTTTCTAATGACTGAATATATAATTGCCATGGCAGGCACACCTAGCAACATCCCAACGATTCCAAATAACCCACCTCCAAGTGTGATGGCGAGAAACACCCAAAATCCACCAATGCCAATAGCACCGCCTACAACTCTTGGATAGATCAGATTACCTTCAAGTTGTTGCAAAATAAGGATGAAAACGATGAAGAAAAGTGCTTTAGTTGGACTTTCCATAGCGATGATTAATACAGAGGGCACGGTTCCAATAAATGACCCCACAACAGGAATCAAGCTTGTTATAGCAATAAGGACGCTCACTAATGGTGCATAAGGCACATCAAAGATTAGAAGACCTACAAAACAAAGGGACCCAAGAATAATCGCCTCAGTAATTTGACCACTTACAAATTTTGAAAAAATATGACCACTCTCCACACCTAAATCAGAAAGATATTCAGCAACCTTTTTATTATTTACTGCCCTATTGACTTTCGAGACAATTTCAATCAATTTTTCCTTTTGAGCCAATATATAAATCGAAAACACTAATCCTAAAAATAGGTTAAGCGCACCTGATGTAATGTTAAGCGTCACATTTAATACCGTTAAAAGTGTTGTTGCCGTAAATTGAGAAAGACCGACGAACAAATCTTTGAAATTTGCAAATAACTGCTTTAAAGTCTCCTGAGACAAACCTAAATAGTTATACGCTTTCGTCCCCAATAACGTTATTTTGTTGCTATATTCTGGCAATTTATCAATCAGAGTCTTTGAGCTCGCTACAACTTGAGGTACAATAAATAAAATGATGATAATGATAATCGAAATGGCCAAGAAGTACGTTGCCAAAATTGATAGGAAGCGCTTATTTTTTTGAATGACTTTACTGTTTTTAAATGGTTTAACATGAGTTAATAACTTATTCTCAATTAGTTTAAGCAGCAGATTCAAGACAAAAGCAATTGCAATTCCTAGAATCAATGGCATGAAAACAGAGATGATTTTTGATAAAAAACCAAGTACCGCTAAAAGGTTAGATAACCCAAGGTAAAGTAAAATTGAAAATGCCACAAGTGGAAAATATTTCTTAACTTCAGTCATAAATTTTCTCCTTAATTCGTCTTTGTCTACCTATATAATATTGGATAATTCCTTAAAATTTTACTAATCAACCCTTTAATTTGAGGAAATTCCATAATTCAATTTTAATTGTAATGATCACATGAAAATACCATAAATAAACCATTGTTGTACCCTGTAAAGGTGTTTTTGTAACTTATTTGATAATGGAGCAATTTCCATACTTATTAAGAACTATATACTTATTAAATAAAAAAAGCGAACATATGTCAATATGTTCGCTAAATCTTTAATTGGAGCGGAAGACGAGATTCGAACTCGCGACCCTCGCCTTGGCAAGGCGATGCTCTACCACTGAGCCACTTCCGCAATAATGAGCAAAATGCGTAGCATTTTGTCTCACCCGACATAGGAAAACAAAGTTTTCTAGGAGGGGCTGCTTAATGTTTAAAATGTTTAAAATGTTTAAGTCTTTTTACGAATTTTACATAATGAAAATATGTACTCAACCCTCCTGGCAATTGCATTGCCTACGTTGGGCATTTTTTACTTCGTATGTACATAATGAATACATGTACTCAACCCTCCTGGCAATTGCATTGCCTACGTCGGGCATTTTTTACTTCGTAAAAAATGTTGGTGCGGGTAGAGGGACTTGAACCCCCACGAACTAGTCACTAGATCCTAAGTCTAGCGCGTCTGCCAATTCCGCCATACCCGCGTTTGTTGCACATACTTTTGCTTATCTTGCGATAAACTGTTCGCCTAAGCGAATTTGGTGGAAGTTATAGGGATCGAACCTATGACCCTCTGCTTGTAAGGCAGATGCTCTCCCAGCTGAGCTAAACTTCCATGAGAAAAAATCGCAGATTTTTTCGAACTCGACGTAGGCAACGAAGTTGCCAGGAGAGGCTTATGCCACTCTCACGTTAAGCTGAATGTGTCATTTCGAACTCGACGTAGGCAACAACAAGTTTGTGTAACAAACTTGCCCGACATAAGCAACAAAGTTGCTAGGAGGGTACCAGGAGAGGCTATGCCACTCTCACGTTAAGCTGAAAATGCTATTTATAACTAAAACCATCCCTTCTAGAAAACTACGTTTTCCTTTGTAGGGTGAGACAAAATGCGAAGCATTTTTCTCAAAAATAATGGCGCGCCCAAAGGGATTCGAACCCCTAACCTTCTGATTCGTAGTCAGACACTCTATCCAATTGAGCTATGAGCGCGCGATTTGAAAAATAAAACTGGAGGCGGCGACCAGATTTGAACTGGTGAATAAAGGTTTTGCAGACCTTTGCCTTACCACTTGGCTACGCCGCCATGGTGATCCAACCGCGACTCGAACGCGGGACACCCTGATTAAAAGTCAGGTGCTCTACCGACTGAGCTATTGGACCTTTGAATGATTAAATGGAGCGGGTGAAGAGAATCGAACTCTCACAACCAGCTTGGAAGGCTGGGGCTCTACCATTGAGCTACACCCGCAAATATTGGAGCGGAAGACGAGATTCGAACTCGCGACCCTCGCCTTGGCAAGGCGATGCTCTACCACTGAGCCACTTCCGCAATAATGAGCAAAATGCG
>JBBRVO010000148.1:0-4888 GCA_038246775.1 Peptostreptococcales bacterium
CCTCAAGAACTGCAATAAGTGATTAATATTTTCTTATCCATGTGCGCCTCCTCGTTTCATCGTGATTTAATGACTTTAGTCATCTGATAACTTGCTTTCATTTTTATACCCAGAGATGAAAGCGGATAACCAAAATAACGTGGCAGATGCATTTGGTTTAATATATAATGTCTACCAAACTGTTGGCCTTCAAGCTCAATCTTCAATTTCAAACGATAAAGTGACACGGCACTCAGGTGAGTAAAGCGACTTGAAAACAACTCAGGCCTGAATACCCAGCTTGAAAAGCCATTAAAGGCGATACCCGATTGAGATACGATCTGTCTAAACGACCGTTCTAATTGAGGGTAGTTTTGATACGCCTCTTTAAGTATACATGTAAAACTTATTTTATTTTTGCGATAGTTGCCACAGCTTTGCGTCATACGTTCTAAAAGCGTTTCAACGCGAGATAGACTTTTTTCATCAAAAACAATATGAATCAGGCTGTCTTGATTGAGTAACGCATCGACTGCTACCGTTTGTTCGTGCATGTAAATCAAGTAATGATTGGTAAGACCGACATCAAAGCCTTTTACAAACCAATCGGCGTAAGTTCTTAAAATAGTGTCACTCTCTGAATCCAAAAGACATATGACTGATAAATTCATTTAAATCTCCTTTCATATAGTACGTGGCTACAATCTATACCGGATTTGCCACCGTTGCTGACTTAATGTGCTTGAGCAGCACAATCAGTGTGAACACTGCAATCACATTGAATGCTGGAAACATGGTCACTTCAACGATGCCCAGTTTCACGCCATGGAGCCCCATATTGAGGATCATCGCCGATAACGCCGTGAGCATGGTGATGCCCTTAAGCAAGATCACCGATGACAATAGATACCCCCAGTTATTTTTGCGGATCAACAGGATGCCCGACAGAAACGCACATGGCACCACAAAAGCAAGGTCCATGCCTTGAATGACCAGAGTCGTATAATGCTCGAGCCCCACTGGAACGCCTCCGTTTTGGAAACTGTCTGCGATTTTACTGATCCAGAGCATGCCAATACCCACAGCGACAAAGATCTGAAAGCCGCCAATCCATTTGACGGGAAGCTTGTCGCTAAAATGCGCCTTCATGTCATTGACATTATACGATAGCATCATGAGTACAAATGCGAAAAAACTTGCGGACATTAGGATGACGTACACGCTAAACATGGCGTTGTACATCCAAAGGAACGTATAGGACATGTAGGTGTAAAGGAAAAATGCCAGTGTCCCGGTGAGGACGAGCATGCCTTTAAACGACCCTTTTGCCGCAAAATAACAGGAAATTGCAAGAAGTGGAATTCCCATAATTAGCACCATCAAATCGTTTGCGAGGCCTTGTGCCGCCACAGATACGGAATCCAATTTGTAGAGGCCTTTGCCATATAGCTCAATGGCTGTGCCATGCACCGTTACAGCCTGCGTCAGGTCACCTGTTTGATTGGACAAGATGCCGACGATTGATGATGCTGCTGAAAAAATAATGATCGTGACAATGAGTGCGATAATAACCTTTTGATTTTTCATAAAACCCTCTTTTTTTAACTTTTATAGTTTAGGAGCCACCTTACGTGTGTAAGGATACGCTTAGTAAACAATTGTGCATCGGTTTCTTCATTTCTCTGTGATAAAAACTTGCAAAGTTCCCCATGCATAAAGCCATGACCGATGGTCAACCGCATAAGTGCTTCATCTTCCGTCAGTTTATTTCCATAGACTTCACGCATCCTATTCAGTAGGAAGTGCTCTGGCCTCGGTTGGTCTTTTAGAACCTCATTTATATCCATATCAAAATTGTCCATCCACAAGAAGCGGTACCAACCTCGGTGCATCAAAGCATATGCCACCACACAACCGATGTAAGCAATCACTGGATTTTCATAAGTACCATCTGCCACAAGTGCCCTTGACTCAGCTGAAAGCGTCCCTCTCATGTCCAAAATGATGGTTCGCGCCGCTTCCATCAGCAGCATTTGATAGCTTGGAAAGAAGTTGTAAAGGCTCGTATGTGCACAGCCAAGTTCCCGGGCAATCTCCCGAAAGTTAAGGGTGGTGATGCTGCCCTTTTCTTCTATGAGTTTTAGCGTCGCTGCTATGATGACTTCTTGTGTAAGGTTTTTTCTCGCCATGTTTGCCTCTCGATTCGTTAGATTTGTGGGATTAGTTAGGTTTCTAAAACAAACTACCACTGGTAGTTTTAAAATATCACATCTTTTTGATGCCGTCAATAGATTGCTTAAAAAAAATCTCGAAATAAAAAAAGTTGGTTCTCGGGACACGCCCTTAAGCCAACTCTCAATTTAAATCACCTTGATTTTTTCACTTTAACTTTAACTTTAACTTCAACTTTAACTTATCTTTTACTTTTGCTTCCATAAACCTACAAATCTGCCCGCCTCATCAATGCCGCATCGTCGAGCAAAGTGATCGGATCGCCCTCAGCGAGAATCTCGCCATGGTTTAGGATCACAACCCTCGTGCACGTGGCTTTGATCATGTCCATGTCGTGACTCGTGATAATCTTAGTAACCGGAAGGTCTTTGAGTATCTGAATCACCCTGCGTCTAGACTTAGGATCCAGCGCCAGCGTTGGTTCATCGAGTATCATCAGCTTGGGTTTCATGGCTAAAACGGTGGCGATGGCCGCACATCTTTTTTCACCGCCCGATATTTTTGAAGGCGATCTGTGGCTCAAATGATGAATCCCCAGCGTCATAAGCGTTTCGTTGACGATGACAGCCACTTCATCCTCATTAAGCCCCTGATTTCTCGGCCCAAAAGCCACATCATCATAGACGGTTGGCATAAAAAGCTGTTCATCAGGGTTTTGAAAGACGAGCCCGATGATATCGCGAAAGTGTTTGCGACTCTTTTTATTTAGGGACACATCGTTTAAAGCAATTTCGCCTGATTCCGCCTTAAGTATCCCAAGCATCAACTGAAGCAAAGTAGATTTGCCAGCGCCATTTGGACCGATGAGCCCGATGGTTTCACCTGCATGTATCACAAGGTTAAGCCCTTTAAAGAGGCGATTCTCAGCGCCGGGTTCATAGCTGAACGTCAAATCTGTTAGTGTCAAATGCTTCATGAAGCGCCTCCCATCATCAGCTTACCAAATAACGCGCCAACATCTATAAGGCGCATGCCTATCAACACGGACGCCCATACTATCAGATACATAAAATCTCGGCCTTTAAACGCTCGGCCGCGCACCCCGTGGTGCGTCCCATCAAACCCACGAAGTAGCATGGCTTCATGGACGTTATTTGCCTTGTCCAGCGTCCTAAGAAAAAAATGTCCTAAAACGCTGCCCATATGATGCATTCGCACGCGTTTTTCATTGGCCGAACGCAGACGATACGCCAAAAGCACCGATTTGATTTCTTTGGTAAGTAGACCTATATAGCGGTAAGTCAGCGCCACTTGCGTCACAAACAAAGGTGGTACCTTCAGTCCAATAAGTGCTTCTTCAAGTTGAAGTGACTCGGCCAGAACGAGTGCGGTCATAAGGATTAACGTACTCCTAACAATTAACGAAACAAATGAAATCCAGCCAATCGACAGTTCTAGGCTGCCCAGCATGAATGTCTGACTTTCAAAGAACGGATTTAAAATGCCGACGCCCACTATCAGTGGTTCTATCATAAGCAGACGCTTTAAAAGGACCTTACCCTGCATGTTAGAATAAGCAAAAAGCATCATCGGAAACATAAAAAAAGGCAGCAATCTCAATATCTCATACTTACCAAAAGAGATAACCACAGTCGAGAAAAGCACTGTGGTTATGAGTTTAATAGAATGATGTACGGATTGTTGCGCCATATTAAGCCTTCTTAATTTTCCTAGTTTTTCTAATAAATGTGGCAACACCTATGGTGAGTAAAAGCGTCATTGCTGCGCCTACGATACCTGAGACGGTGGTTCCAGAGATAACACTATGCTGCGCATCTGCCTCAGCTACTTTAAAATCGTAATCAGGCAGTACGGCTGTTTTTTCTTGAAGCGATTCAAAAAAATCAAAAAATCCGCCATTTGAATCGAGTTCGGTCTCACCTGTTACTTTTGCGATGGACCATTCAAGCCCATCGGGATGAGACGATGCATAGAGCGACAAACCGCCGCCTATGATAAGCGTAATCACTAACATCGTCATAATTACGCCTTTTGATGGGCCAGATGACTTTGCATGTTTATTTAATAGTTCTGGTCTGTCTTTGAGCACAAAAGCAAGGACCGCCGCTGTAATCAACCCTTCAACCAAACCAATCGCTAAATGAATCGGCAGCATGAGCCATACAAAACTCATAAAAGGAAGTTCTGTTTTACCCGAGAGCAATGTCTCAAGCACGACGCTGAACGCCCCCATTTGAAGCCCTATCATCACGGCAATCACGGTTACTAGCTGCTTGGCGAATTTACCTTGCCATTTATCGATGAGGGGTCTATAAATCAATGGATACGCGATGAAACACGTGAAAAATCCCATGTTGATAATGTTGGCGCCAAGTGCCATGAGCCCACCGTCTCCGAAAAACAAAGCTTGGATGAGCAGCACCGCGCTGATGGTTAAAAATCCAGCATAAGGGCCAATTAAGATAGCCAGTAGCATACCGCCACCGATATGGCCGCTCGATCCTGTTCCCGGTATGGTAAAGTTGATCATCTGTGCTGCAAAAACAAAAGCGCCCATGACCCCCATTAAAGGTATCTTTGTGTCTTCAATATTTCTCGAAATCTTTCTGTACGCGTACGTCGCTGTTGTTGCAGCGGCTATTGCCATGCCACCACTTACAACAGGCGATAAGAGTGCGTCTGCCATATGCATAATCGTAGTCTCCTATATCCAATC
>JBBRVO010000149.1:0-4883 GCA_038246775.1 Peptostreptococcales bacterium
GACTTCGCATAGCGAATGGCATTGCTTAATAAATTGCCGAATAATTTTTCTAAAAGTTCGTCATTTGACTGGATTTCAAATCCATTTGGGCAGTTCAAGACTATTTTTTTCCCCTCATTCGTGGCAAGCCCTTCATACCTTGACATGAGCAATGTAAAAAAATCATGGAGATTGACCGTCATAATTGCGACGGACGTTTTTGACATATCAAGTCTTGAAAGCGTGATCAACTGATCGACGAGGTGTTTTAAGCGAAGACTTTCGCTTGCTATGATAGCGGCGGGTTTTGTCGCTTCGGGGAAGACGCCCGTCGCAATGCCTTCAGCATACCCTTGAATAGACATTAAAGGCGTGCGCAGATCATGAGAAAAATTCTGTAAAAAATCAACTTTCATCTGTTCTGCCTTTTGAAGATTTTGACTCATCGTGTTCAAATCGTGACACAGTGCTGCGATTTCAAGTGTATCCTCATTAATGGCCATCGTTTCAAAATTACCTGAGGCAATTGATTTTGCATAATTGGAGAGATATCCAATAGGTTGCGTAATCTCTCTTGCAAGTTTTCTAAATATCAAAGTGCCAAGCAGTGTCGTAAAACACACAACAGCTATCAAAATAAAATTGGTCCGTCTTAAAAGCAAAGTAGCCGCCTTCTGTGAAACGACGATTACTAAATATTGTGATCTGTTATTGAGTGCTGTTTCGTTGTAGGCTTCATAACTCACCAAATAGCGTTCCTTGTCAAAATTGATGTGGAATGTGTCAAACTTGACGCCTCTTAAAATTTTAGTAGAAACATCATCCGTTATTGTGCGCATTAGTCCAGACAGATCAGTTGATTTAGGCAGAAGAACCTCTCCGGAAGCATTGATCAGTGCAATTTCACTTTCGGAAGTCATTTCAGTCAATTTAAATGACTGATTGATGGCGATAGTGAACTCTCTAGCTTTTGGTAAAAGGCTATCTGTATCCTTAAGATCTTTGACCGCCTTCTTTAAAAGTACCTTGACTGTCTCACGACTTTCGTCAATTTGCGACTGTGCGGTCTTATTGATAAAGAGACTCATGGATAAATTAAATGCAATCAGTATGAGAAGTGACATCGAGATTATGACGATCAAATAGGTTCGCAAAACTTTTTCTTGCAATAATAGGGGCTTATTTTTTCGCATCATTAATCATCTCCAGTTTGAATCCAAAGCCCCATACGGCTTCAATTCTTACGTGCGTTAAGGCGAGTTTCTTTCTCAGTCTTTTTACAACGTCATCTGTTGCACGCGTATCAACTTGAGTTTCAAACTGCCAAACATGTTTAAGCAGTTCTTCTCTAGAGACTGCGCGATCGTGATTTGCAAATAGGTACCTTAAAAATTCGTATTCTGTCGGTGAGATGTCCATGTTAGTGTCGAGATAAGTAATGGTTCGCGTCTTTTGATGAATGGTCATCTGTCCAAAAGACAAATCCATTAAAGTGTTTCGATTAGCCTGTTGATGGTATTCTAATCTTCTAAACAACGCATTGATTCTCGTGACGAGTTCAATGGGTGAAAAGGGTTTGACGAGATAATCGTCACTACCTATGGTTATGCCCGTTATACGATCCAGTTCGCTATCTCGCGCTGAAACGATGATGATCGGAACAACAGAATGTTCTCTTATTTTTGTACATAGCATCAATCCATCTGTTCCGGGCATCATAATATCAAGTACAATGAGATCACATGGCTCTTTCACAAATGTATCAAATAGGGCATCGCCCGTTTCAAAAGCCTCAACCTCGTATCCCGCATTTTTCAAAAATGACTGGATGAGTTCGCGTATATTTTTTTCGTCATCAGCAATATAGATGCGTTTTTTATCCATCGTCAATGTCAGCTACCCCTTCTTCAGTATTATATATTTATAGTACCATATTTCCATAAAAAAAGTTGATTTCCCTAGGGTTTGCCACAGGTAAACATTGAGGCACAAAACAAATGAAAAGACGTGTTTTTTGCTATCATTTTATGCCTGGTTATGATAAGGTGTATGCATGGCAAAAATATATTAAGATGAGGAATCGCTATGAATGACGCACTGTTAACTATGATTTTTCAAGGCATTTTAGGTTATGTCGTTCTGCCTTATGTCCTTTGGCGATTGACACATAAATCCCATAATATATCTGAACGGTCGGGAATAATCAAGTATGTACTAATTTATGAAGTGTTGGCGACCGTTTATTTTATTTTGCCTGACTTTTTAAAACTCTTATATTTGGCACTCATGATTTTTGTGTTAAACCATAAATTCTTCAAATTGAATTTGATTCAATCATTTTTAACGAGTTTTATCTTTATGGTCATTTTTTTGACTTCTGAGATTGTGAGTGAAATGGTTGGTCAGATTGCCAATATTATCATAGGGAATTTTGCGTCAGAATTGGGATTTTTGTATAGTATTAAATGTTTACTACAAGCACTGATTTGTCTCTGGATGATTCGATCTTTTGAACCGGAATTCAGTATGTTGATTCTAAAACGCGGACAATTGAATAAATAACAAATCATTTTAGAAGTCGCCAACGATTGGAATTTGGCGACTTTTAGTTGTTTTTATGAAAAACCATATAACGACATACAAAAAAACATAAAAAAAAACCAACCTAGAAGGCTAAATAATCTGCATCCTTGGTTGGTTTTGATTTTGAAAGCGCTACTTATTTAATGGTTTCTGGCGCGACTGCTTCATAGCCGTTCAGCTCAATTACGATGCTCTTGATGATGACATCCTCAAGTGGTTTATCGTTTTTATCTACGGGCACTTGCGCAATCCTGTCCACGACTTCAATGCCTTCAGTCACAATGCCAAAGCTAGCATATTTGCCATCTAGTGCTTCCGAATCACCATGCATGATGAAGAATTGAGAACCGGCAGTATCCATATCGCGTGATCTCGCCATGGAGATAACCCCTCTCGTATGTTTTAAGCCATTTGAAAAGCCATTTTCATTGAACTCGCCCTTAATCGAATAACCTGGGTCACCCATCCCTGTACCGAGAGGGTCGCCCCCTTGAATCATAAAGTTTTTGATGACCCGATGAAAAATGAGCCCATCATAAAATTTATTTTCAGCTAAGTTAATAAAATTGTTTACGGTATTTGGCGCGATTTCTGGAAATAATGACACTTTGATGACTTCTCCAGAGTCAAGCGTTATAGTTGCAATGGGTGTTTTAGTCATTTCAATTGCAGCCACATCGACATCGACTGAGGTGGCCACAGGCGTACAGCCGACAGCGAGTGAAAGGCATAAAATTAGAAGAATAAAAGATGCAAAACGGAATCTAGTTTTGTCGTTTGAAGTGCTTCGATGCATGAATTGCCTCCATTATAGTGGTTGTTCAACGATTTTTTTGTAATTGACAGGATCAGTATCACCTTCTGTACTAATTAAAAGGATGCGAGAATTGGCATCGAGTTTTAATATTTGGGCAATCTCACAATAATTTGTATCGGTTAGCAGCAAGTTTAAGACGCCCATTCCCACAGCGCCAGATTCACCAGAAATAACTTTTGGATCTGGATATTTTGGATTTGCTAAAAGGCGCATGCCAAGTTCGGTGACAGAGTCCTCGCAGGATAAATACATATCGACGTAATCTCTGATGATTGCCCAAGAGACCATACTAGGTTCGCCACAGGCAAGTCCTGCCATGATTGTAGGCATGAAGCCAGTTACATTATGCGCTTTACCGTCACCAATCTGAGCAGATTTGAAGAGACAGGCCGCCTCGTTGGGTTCGACGATGACCATTATCGGCCTATCTGCACCATATTTCGCGGTGAAATAGCCAATCACACTACTGGCGAACGATCCTACGCCTGCTTGTAAAAAGATATGTGTGGGTCTTTTTGAATTTAGCGTTTAAATTTGCTGTGCGGATTCATCGGCCAATGTTGCATAGCCCTGGATGATCCACTTTGGAATTTCTTCATAACCGGGCCATGAGCTGTCCTGAATTAAAATGGCACCTGTGTCCATGGCGTATTGATTGGCTAATCGTACGGCGTCATCGTAGTTGAGAGTCGTTATTGAGGCTTCCGAACCTTCCGCTTTTATACGCTCAAGTCTTAACTCTGAAGAGCCCTTCGGCATGTAGACCACTGACTTATGGCCCAATTCTCTAGCAGCCCAAGCGATACCATGACCGTGATTGCCATCTGTAGCGGTGACAAAAGTTAATACGCCAAGTTTGGCTTTGATGGCATCGGATTTCAAAATTTCAAATGACAAGTCGCTAAGGGGACAATTAAGTCGTTTTGCCAAGTACTTTCCAATAGCATAAGCACCACCAAGTACTTTAAATGCGTTGAGTCCAAAGCGATAAGATTCATCCTTGACCCAGATGGCTTCTACGCCATACGCAGTGGCTAATGCCCGGAGATTCTGAAGGGGCGTTTCGGTATATTGCGGGAAACTCTTATGAAAATCTCTGACAGCATCGATGGAAGCCTTATTTAGGAAGGTGACGTCGGCATTTAATTCTGACCGTTGAACGTATTTGTTTTGTTGATAGGCAATGGTTTTCATACAGACTCCTTAAATCAAGTTATGGATATGTGACTATTGTAGATTAAAAAAACCATTGCGTCTAGCACATTATCAACCAATCCATGATGTGTTATACTTATTATAAGAGAGACATGATAACGCGTAGAAGGTGAATGATGGATAAGGATATACTTAAAAGAAAGATTCGTGAACTTAAAAAGCGAGAAATCGAGATTCGAACTGAGTATGGCGCAATGTCCATACGCCCTTTTGTGCTCGTATGGGATGCTTTTTTCACAGAAAAGGGCAAGAATAATCTTGAAGCCTTAAGTCATATGAGTGCGCATGA
>JBBRVO010000150.1:0-4827 GCA_038246775.1 Peptostreptococcales bacterium
CGATGTGTGGAACCAACTAAACCACCGACTGCTCAAATGGGTAAAATGGGAGAAAGGCCTGTACAAATACGCATCACTCAGGTGGCTGCGCTCACAATACAAGCAGAACCCCGGTTTATGTGCTTATTGGATATTGGTACAACCTTAGCTATATTTAGCAGCGATTTACAAACATGAAGAGCCGTGTGAAGGGAGACTTTCACGCACGGTTCTGTGGGAAGGCAGGGGTGAAATTCCCCGGCCTGACCCGATTGTCAGTAATGGTGGTAGCGCTCGTTGTAAAAATTAACCGTAACTAAAATGAATCACTCTGCAAATTCATACCAAGCACATTCGAGTAGGAAGAGACGAGTCTTTTTATTCATGTCATTATTTATTCTGTTTCCATCTTTTAGCTTCGGACAATCTCCAACAGTGAATCACTGGTTCATGGGAAATGGAATACATTTGGATTTTAACGGTGGTGCTTTAAACGTAGACACTTTGTCTCAATTATTCTGCTATGAAGGGACTTTCACAATGTCAGATGACTCAGGTGATATGCTTTTTGTTTCAATGGGACTTCCTGATACTTATATATACTCAAATGTCTACGATGCCAACTTGAACATAATGCCCAACGGAGATAGTCTTTTTGCATCTTCAAGTGCCATTCAGGCATCAATATCAGTAAAAGTGCCTGGGTCAACTAACCAGTATTATCTTTTCAATAATAGCTCACAGGAAAATCAGTACTTGGAAGGTATCACTTATTCTATAATTGACATGTCCTTAAACAATGGATTAGGAGATGTAGATGTGTTAAATAAAAATATACTTCTACCTCAAGATCCTGAGACTTCTAATTCTGAGGCGATGACAATTGCCCGCCATTGCAATGGGGTAGATTATTGGCTTATAACTGAAAAAGTGATTTGTGATGACTTTCCCTATGATTGCTATCCGAACAATAGCTTTCAGATATATTCAATAACAGCATCAGGTGTTGCTTATGAAAGCGAGTATCAAGGCTCAGGTTGGTGTTGTGGTCAAATGAAATTCAACCCACTTGGAAATAAAATGTATTATGGAAATATTCTCTATGATTTCGATAATGAAACTGGACAATTCTCTAATCCTATTGATTTGAATGAAGCGATCAACACTCAAACATCTTTAGGTATGGCCTCGTTTTCTCAAAGTGGTGCTAAGCTTTACATTAAGGAAGTCTGGGGTGATTTATTTCAATTTGACTTGACTTTACAAGATTTCCAAAATTCACCAATAAGCATTTTACTTAATTGGCCAACAGCTTGGTCTAAGCCGAATGGGCCAATGCAACTTGCACCAAACGGCAAAATATATTTGGCATGGAACGATGCACAGTATGTAACTCCTTGGAAGTTTTTAGGGGTGATTAACGAACCTGAAAGCATTGGGGCTTCTTGTGACATAGAGCTAGATGCCATACCCGTACCGGGATATAGTAATCAAGTACTGCAATCTATTCCTTCCTTTGTCGAAAGTGATTTATCAATAGATGGTGTTGTATCAGGATGTACTACATCAGTATCAGACCTTCAGGAGAATCTTTTAGTTATTTATCCTAATCCAGTAATCGACATCATTCATATTAATGGAATAGATAAACATGAGCTTGTCGGAATATCGATTGTTGATAACCTTGGCAGGCTTCATTTTGAAAATATAGACAAGCCCTCGTTAGGAACAAATGTTTCAGAGTTGAAATCGGGTTATTACATAGTTCAATTACGATTGGTAAGTGGTCAAATCATTACGCGAAGCATCATTAAATACTGAAAGCTTGCGACTTTAAGATAGAATTATAATGCAAGATGAATTTCATTAAAAAAAACTGACAACATTCTGTATAGTGCATACCCTTCGGGATACGCACCATACAGTTGCCGTTGGCATCCATCAAGCGTCGCGGCAGCGCAAACAGTGTTCTTGGGCACGCTTTCGGGTTAGGAAGGCTTTCTCAGCGTCGATTTCCATGGTGTTTTAAAATAGCTTTGTCAGCGGTTTGCTGCCGTCTCGGGGTAGCGCGCGCCAGGTGACAAATGAAAGAGCGCATGTGTTTTACGACGGACTCCTCATTTGCGCGGGACGATTCAGGCAGCGCTTTTGCGGTTATGCGGACCATGCACTCATGCACTGCGGACGAACAGACGCAGCGTGACATGCGGAGTGCGACAATGCAGTTGGATGAAAAAAAATGAAAGAAACGGATGCCAACATTATATAGGAAAACATGCGGGATCGCGTTACAATGAAGATGACTACCTTTAACGTAAATCACGTGGGTGATAAGAAATCGGTTTTAAAGCCGCAGGTTTCTTAGAATGAGCGTCAGGTTTCATAAGAAAAAACTATATTTGTAGAATTAAATTAAATCAATAATAAAAGGAGAAATTATGAAAAGTCTATTAAAAAATAGTTTGATAATAATTATGGCAATTGGATTATTCACATCTTGTGGTGATATTAATAAAAAAGTTGAAGAACAACTCTATCAATTAGAACGAAAAACGAATCAATTAGATTCTATTGTCAACAAAGAAGTTGATAAGGTAATGGCACTTGATACGCTAATTAATTTTGAAAATAAAAAAATTCAGAAACTCGATTCACTGATTAATAAATCATCTACAAAACTTGATTCTATAATCAATAAAAAAACTAAACAGTTAGAAAATATTATGAATTAAAAAAGGTCAAAATATGAAATGTCCAAATTGTAATGTAAGTCTTGTTATCTCTGAACGGGGTGGCGTTGAAATTGATTATTGTCCCGATTGTCGTGGTGTATGGCTTGACCGTGGAGAACTTGATAAAATTATTGAACGTTTTTCACAAAATGTTCAAAGTGCACAAGAAGAAAGTTATCGTGAAAAACAGTTTAATCGAAGAGAGAATGATTACAAATACGAAAAGAAAAAAAAAGGTTCTTTTTTAGGAGACTTATTTGATTTTTAACATTTTCTATATTCCTATTATCCAAATCAAATTCTTTGAGAATAAATATAAATATATATCAATGGACTAATCGATTGAAAAAAGGTAAACAAGAAAATCAAAGTACGAAAACGTAACAGTGAATATAAAAAATAGGCGAAACAGTTCTGAACTCAAGGTTTCCGGCTCGTAAGAAATTTTGTTCCCAACCGAAAATTTAGTACTACGTAATCGCCTACTTTTTATATACCAATCGTTATGGTGCAACCCTTACCAACCGACTGTGTAAACATTAAGCAGGCAGACAAGACAAACAGAAAATAATGTAAAATGACTTTTGACGAGAAATTAAAATATGGAAATCAACTAATCAAGGACGACAACTATCTTGAAGCATTTGACGTTTTTTGCGAATTATCCTATGAGCGACCAGACGATGTAGAACTTTCCAAGACAGCATTGTTTTTATTTCATCAGATTGTAGAAGGTAATCATGACTTTAAACCAAGCACAGCAAACGAGTTTTTATTTAGAGGCGTTTCTAAATGCTATAAGCACGAGTTTGACAGTTCTAATGACGACTATAACAAAGCTCTCAAGCTAAATCCAAAATTAGATGTTGCCTACTACAACAAAGGACTTAACTATGGACATCAAAAGAAATTTGAATTAGCAATTAAAGAAATTGAAAAAGCTATTTCTCTTAATCCAGTCGGGACATATTACAATGAAATGGCACAACAATATTTTGAATTAGGACGCTTCCCAGAGTGTTTTCAATACCATGACAAGGCAATTAAAGTAGAACCATTAAATCCCTTTTACTGGTTTACTTATGGAGCACACCTATCAAAAGGCGGACTTGACGCAAACTCACTTATAAAATTGCAAAGAGCAGTGGAACTTGACCCGAAATTTGACCAAGCACAACGTGCTTTACAACACGTCTATTTAAAACTATAAAACCGTTAATCATCAACAAATGTAATGACAGTTCAAACGCAAGGACAATATAAACTTGAAACAGCAGACTTAACCCGGAAGAGAAGGGCAGCACCTAACAACTAAGGTTTCGTT
Source organism: Peptostreptococcales bacterium (assembly GCA_038246775.1). Classification (GTDB taxonomy): domain Bacteria; phylum Bacillota; class Clostridia; order Peptostreptococcales; family Acidaminobacteraceae; genus Fusibacter_C. The sequence continues at coordinate 4,036 of JBBRVO010000150.1, forward strand.
CGGCCTGAAAGGCCCAGAATGAAACCGCTGTTGCACGGAACCGGGCGTGATAAAAGCGTTTTTTTGGCTATGGGGAAAGCGTCAATGCGATCTGTGCCAATGAATGGAATAAGCCGTTAGAATACACCGGCAATTGAAGGATCGTTTTAATCTCACGCAGCATGTCTGCGTTTTTTTATGCAAAAAAAGGTTCATTCTATTTTTATCGAATAAATTGAGTGACATTTCCTGACCTTTAAGTAAGGCTCCGCCAGGCCATTTTTGCAGCATTTATTTTTCAGTTTTATTTTCAAATATTTTGATGCTGCCCTTCATTTGTGGTCGACCGCGGGTAGGCATGATTTCAATCGTTATCATGGTGGCTGTTTTGCAATGCGGATAGATGCCCGACTGATGTTGCTTCCCGGCACCTTTGTAAGCCAATCATCCAAGAAGGCAATACGTACAAAGTTCAATGAAATGGAAATATACAAACGCCGCAAATCCATAGCGGAACTTGCGCGTGAGTTGAATCCACTGATCAAAGGACTGATCGGGTATTACCACAAATTTTGGGAAGGCGGCATGCGCGATGTGTGGAACCAACTAAACCACCGACTGCTCAAATGGGTAAAATGGGAGAAAAGCCTGTACAAATACGCATCACCCAGGTGGCTGCGCTTACAATACAAGCAGAACAGCGGTTTATTTGCCCATTGGATATTGGTACAACCTTAGCTATATTTAGCAGCGATTTACAAACATGAAGAGCCGTGTGAAGGGAGACTTTCACGCACGGTTCTGTGGGAAGGC
>JBBRVO010000151.1:0-4822 GCA_038246775.1 Peptostreptococcales bacterium
GTATCTGCCAAATCACAGTTGAGTAGATCGATAACGCCTTGTCGCTGTGTATCGGTTAGTCCAATGTTAAGAGGTTGCATGGGTAAATATCCTTAAATCAAAGTAGTAAGCAGATTGAATCATTGTCTTGATCGCATTTATTTTGCCTAGGAGATAAGTAACAAAATAAATGCTGTTTTAAATAATCAGAAATTAAACTACTGGTTCTGGTAATGGAACAGGAGTTGCTGCTGCATCTTCTGGCTCAAAATCAGACTTTGGAGTTCCACATTTAGGACAAACCCAATCATCGGGTAAAGCGTCAAAGGGAATACCTGGTTCAATGCCTGAATCTGGATCGCCAACTGCTGGATCATATACATATCCACATGTTTTACAAATATACTTTTGCATTTTCGACTCCAAATTTCTAAATATAAAGGTGATAAAAATTGATTGTTGTCTGGATGTTTCGAGAACCCTGTATTTTAATATCTATCTTTCAATAACCTTAAATAGGATTATCGAAAGATAGATATTAAAATAGTAGGAAGCTTAGAAACGTTATGATTTGGTGAGAACAGTTTGTAGCTTAGCTTCATCTTCTTTTGAAAGAGAAGTTTTGAGGATTTTACCTTCAAATTTACTGAGTTCTTCCAATACTTTATCGGGAGTAGCTCTTCTAACTAATACAAAAAGTGCTGAGGTACTAGGTTCAACAGTGTTGCCTACTTCACGGATAAAGTTGTCATCAATGCCGATATCCGTCAATGCGCCAGAAATACCGCCCGCAACTGCACCAACTACCCAGCCTAAGAGTGGATTAAAAAAGATAAAACCAAATAAAAGACCCCAAAAACCACCACTTAATGCTCCTGAAGCTGCAAGCTCTTGACTCTGTTTGATTTTCACTTTACCGTCTTTATCTCTAATTACGATCGCAGCATCTTCTAAATCAATTAAATGTTCTTGTTGTAGCTTTCGCAGCTTTTGGAGAACATCATCAGCGGTAAACTCATCTTTAAACCCAACTGCGATTAAACTACTCATTATTTTGCACTCTTGATAATTTTTTTTGAATGATCTACTGTGAACTAATAAATAAGGAAAAGCTATGCTTGGCGACGCTTTTCCTTATTTATTAAGATTTGACCTTGTTCTTAATAGAGTTGACTACATCTCCAGCTTTATCTTTGACATAGTTAGCTGCATTACCAGCTTTATCTATAGTGGAATCAACAGTATTTTGAGTGTCGTCTTTAGCAGAACTCAATTTGTCGCCGACTTTATCAAGCGCTTTTTCTACATCACGCACGACAGGTGGAGTTTTTTCATTAGGGCTGCGTTTCATCTTGTCGAAATCAGCCGTTCCTTGAACTTCATTTAGCCCTTGTGGTGCAGGGTTTCCAGTTGTATATTCTGTATTTGTCTCATAAGGACTAGTGTTGGTGATTTCTTCAGCTTTCCTTTGGATGCTAGGCATCGGTAGCTGACCCTTGATCGCATTGTTGTTATTGTCTTGAGCAGCGATCGCAGGATTGATATTCGCAAACATCATCAATCCACAGATATATACAATTGCTAGTAAACGAGTAAAAAATTGTGTGAATTTCATAAAACTTCTTCCTAATTTTAATTGAGAAATTGGAATGTTTTTCCTTCATCACTATTACAAATCAGTGTTTAATTTACTGAATGAATTGATTGATTACGAAATAAATTGTAAACAAGATACTCCTAAAGATAGAGACAACTCTTATTACTAGCTCTATTTGTGAGTAATGATAAGAGGGTCTTTCCACCAAGTTATATTGGAATGCATATGGTGTTCTTGGTGATAGCCAAAATGATAACAGGTGAAAAAATTTAGAAAAATAGCTCCGTGCATGGCATCATGAGATTTAATAAAAAGCACTATGTAAAGGAAAGATTGACATAGTATTGCTAAAGCTTTCTACAATAGAGAAGTTTATTCCACCGCCCTCTAGCCAATAAAAAATATAAAGTGAGTGGCGAAAATGAGGCAGATTTCTTCCTCATTTTCGCTTTTTTGACTATGTAATTCAGTTTAGGAAACTGGTGGAACTACGCCTGAGGACAGGATACCCCAAAATTCGAGAACACCTTTATGGGTGAACAATTCGATTGCGAGGGCGGAAACGAAACCAATCATGGCAAGACGACCATTCCAAAGTTCTGCTTGAGGAGTAAACCCTGGAACCCAAGCATTGCGAGACATTCCATTAACTCTATCAGCCTGTGGTGTGATAGTTTGAGGTGTATCAGTTTGCATAGTAGTTGCTCCAAAGTTGCAAAATTTATTTAGTTCACACTATAAGTCTTGTGACTTCTTATTAGAATTACATGTTGATGATGGAAATCGGGTTGCAGAACACATAAAATGTATACTTTGTCTTGTTAGTTAATAAATGTTAACAAATCTTTTAATCAATTCGCTGGATAAATCTACCTTCAATGTATGGCACTTTTTAAAAACAGTTACTACCAGAATATCGATATTCTGGTAGTAACTGTTTGGATGTAGATTTAATCTTAGTACAGGACAAAAAGTTGCAAAAGTAGACAGGAAGGGGTTTTATAAAAGATAACAACATCAAAAACAAAACCCCATGAAAGAGATTAACCTATTTCGAGAAATGTTGCAGCAGCATTTGCAATGGAATGGCGCGAGACTTGCGTTTGTATCAACATTCTTAACAGCGCTAATGCGAGTCAAAACCGTAAACATGGTAGAAATTGCGACAGGATTTAGCGGCAAGGCAAAAGTTGAATCGCACTACAAAAGGCTCCAGAGGTTTTTCAAAGACTTTGAATTGGACTACAGCAGTATTGCCTTGATGGTAGTCAGGGTGATGAAAATCCCAGAACCATGGGTAATCTTCATCGACCGCACAGATTGGCAATTTGGCAAAACCATATTCAATGTGCTGATGTTGGGAGTAGTACACCATGAAGTTGCTTTCCCTTTTGTATGGATCATGCTGGACAAGAAGGGTAACTCTAATACCCGTGAGCGTTGCGGGCTATGGAATCGCTTTCTGGAGATATTTGGCGACCGCAAAATCGCCTTCTTAACCGTAAATCGTGAATTCGTGGGTGAGGATTGCTTTGACTATTTGCTCTGTGAACCACATACACCTTTTCGGGTGCGGGTGCGTAAAAACACTTTGCTTGATGACGGTCAAAAAGTGTTACCTGCTTCAGTTTGTTTTCAAAATCTCCAAGTTGGCGAATCAATGGTTTTATCTCAAAAAAGATTGATTTGGGGGCATTCTGTTGGGCTTTTACTTCTGCGCTTTGGTCTTTTCAAGATAAACCTCTCAAACTCAAAAAGCATGGACGTATGCCTAAAAGTATTTTTCGCCTTGGTTTCGATTCTTTGCGTCACACTATTCTCAATTTATTCACCAATTTTGACGATTTTGCTTCGTCTTTTAATTTTTTGTCCTGTATTTAGGAAAACTTGTGAAAAAACAATATTTATATCCTACTTTATTATCCTGACTTTAATGAGTTTAAATCTGCGATCGCTTCTTGCCTTCAGCAATGTCATACATCTTACAAACTTCAGTTAGATTCTCTCTTAACTCTTCGATTTCAGTCCTTTAAAAATATAAACTCTCTTTCTTGACAAGGTATAGCTACGAAATAAAACAGATATTGAGATTCTTTCATCCCATTATGAAACTGTACAATTCATGAAAAATTTTTTAACAATAATTCAAGGCTGGTTTAATGATCCCACCTTTCAAAAAATTCTGGCAATGTCTATTGGTATCGCAATCGTCGCTATAGTTTTTCGTGTTTTGGCTAGAGTTCTGCCGCGTCAAGTGACAGATTCTGATTTACGCTATCGCATTCGTAAAGGAATTATCTTTACTGGATATGTAGTGATGGTATTGATCGTAATTTCGATATTTAGTGATAGTTTGGGACAATTGACCGTCATATTTGGGGTCGTCGGTGCGGGCATTGCCTTTGCTTTACAAGAAGTGATTGTCAGTTTTGCGGGGTGGGTGGCGATTTCTTTTGGACAATTTTATAAACCTGGCGATCGCGTACAGCTTGGTGGTATTACAGGCGATGTGATTGATATCAGCATTTTGAGAACTACAGTAATGGAAATTGGTGGATGGGTCAAAGCCGATCTCTATAATGGACGCATTGTGAGGATTGCGAATAGCTTTGTTTTCAAAGAACCTGTTTATAACTATTCTGCGGATTTTCCGTTCGTTTGGGACGAAATCATATTACCTGTCAAGTATGGCTGCGATCATCGCTTAGCTAGAGAGATTCTCTATCGAGTTGCCGATGAAGTAGTTGGTGAATATGTTGAACAGGCGCAATCTTCATGGAGTACGATGGTTCGGAAGTATTTGATTGAAGATGCTAGGGTTAAGCCGATGGTCAGTTTAGTGACAACGGATAATTGGATGGAGTTTACTTTGCGCTATGTGGTGGACTATAAATACCGTCGAGCTAAAAAAGATGAGCTATTTACTCGTATTTTAGAAGCATATTTAGATACTAATGGTCAGGTTGTCTACGCTTCAGCCACATTTCACCTTGTTGAAGCACCAGTATTTAATGTGCGATTAACTAGCGATCGCGATGTTTCATCATCTGAAAATAATTAAGGATTGAGAATCAAATTTTGTTTTAATATCTACGTTCTATGAAAAAAATTCTCAATCTTCCATCCCAGATCCATTTGCCTCATTTTTTTTGTTAAAAAGCCTGAAACCTATACAGAATATAGCATATATGGAAATTACGGGTTTTGAGCAACAAATTGCGATCGCAAACTGAGGAGGCGATCGCA
>JBBRVO010000152.1:0-4779 GCA_038246775.1 Peptostreptococcales bacterium
CCAAGGGCATTGGTCATGAGTTCCATATTAGAAGCGGCAAGCGCACCATTGACATCGGAATTTGCGGTAATTACCACAACAAGAGGTGCATTGAAGAATAATGTATCTTTTTTAGCATCCACTTGATAGTCTTCAAACATTCTAAGCCATAACTTTGCATACGGTTTAAACATTTCAAACTGAGGGCTTGGATCTGCAAGAATTTTCTCTCCAGAAGCTTTAAGGGATTCTAATGTCAATTCTTTAAGCACGTCGAGTCCGTCTCTCACGACAACATAAGAAACATCTTGGGCATTACCACCTGTTTGCGTAAACCGTCCTGCGTCGATAATTTTCATGATTTGAGATTCATCGACTTCTTGATCTGTAAACTGTCTAACGGTTCTTCTAAATTTGATGAAGTTTAAAAGGTGTGCACCATCAACCTCAAATGTTTCTTTATTATAGTCTTTTACTTCGCTCATATCATAATCATCCGTTGATACAGCATTAACCGGACAAATTGCAATACAGTGGCCGCATTTTATACAACGTTTATTTTCAATGACTGCTTTTCCTTCAACCATCTGAATGTCTCGTGGGAAGCAATCATTAACACATGCGCCACAGCCGATACATATTTCTTTGTTTACAACCATCATAATTTGTTCTCTCCCTTTATTTTACCGATTTTCATCTAACCTTAATACTTAATATAAAGCATGCATATGGGATTGTATCACATAGTTAAGGCTAATGTCTAACCGTTTTTACAAGATCAATAATCGCTTCTGTAGGACTCTATAATTTTTCATATCTTAGGCATTCATTGTTTCATTATAAATTCGTAAAATCTATGATAAAATTAATAAACGTCATAACGCTAACATTTCCTAAAGGAGCCGTTGTAATTATGAATTATACATGTAAAAAGTGCGGAAGGTTTGAAAATGTCAACACCTACAAAGCTAAATGTGACTGTGGTGGTTTATGGATACTCGATTATCAGCCGCCAAAATTCAATTTAGACTTGATTGATAAAAGCACGTGGAATATATTTAGGTATCGCGCTTTTATGCCTGTTATTGGAGATTACTGGAAGGCTATTACTTTAGGAGAAGGCATGACACCCATTATTAAATTTGATGCGGATGTGCTTTTAAAAATGGATTATTATATGCCAACTCTCTCTTTTAAGGACCGAGGGGCAGCGATGTTGATAGCTCACTGTTTGGCGATTGGAACAAAATCTATCGTGCAAGACAGCAGTGGAAATGCAGGCAACAGTGTCGCTGCATACTGTGCGAAAGCGTCTATTGACTGCGAAATATTTGTACCTGAAGGCACATCACCTAAGAAAATCGACATGATTGAGGCACATGGCGCTAAAGTCACTATTGTGCCGGGCTCAAGGGATCACTGCGCCGAAGTGACTCGAGCAAAAGTGGATGCAGAAGGCGCGTATTATGGAAGTCACGTATATAATCCGTTTTTCTATGAGGGCACCAAAACATATATTTACGAGGTTTATGAACAATTAGGCAGGATACCTGGCACACTCTTTGTACCGCTTGGAAATGGCACTTTATTTATTGGCATCGTCAAAGCGCTAGAAGAATTATTGAGCAGCTCAATAATTGATAAAATGCCTCATATTGTTGCCGTACAGAGCGAATGTTGCGATCCCTTTGCGAAAGCTTATGCCTTAGGAGAAAAAACGCCAGCAAATGTTAAACCCAGTATGACCATGGCAGAAGGTATTGCAATAGGGATTCCTATGAGGGGTGAAGAAATTTTAGAATATACGTATAAGCATGGGATAGAAATAATTACGGCTCCTGAAAATTTGATCTTACCAGCTAGAAAATTATTGGCGACAAAAGGGATTTACTGTGAGCATACTACAGCGGCGACTTATGCTGCTTACTTAAAATATGGCGACGCAAACGGGCCAGTATCTGATTGCTTAATTCCAATGTGTGGCGCGGGTCTTAAATCAGACCATTAGAGGGGGTGCCTGACCCTCGTTACTTACTCTTCTCTCTAAAAGCTGTGATCATCTTGCTGCTATCAAAGCCGAATAAGATTTTGATAACGCAAGCAAAAATGACGCTGCTGCGGTTACTGCAAGCTTCAAACGGTAACTTTTTTATCATCCAGTGATTTTATGGTTGCCGCATAAAACTCGGGTGCGGTGACGAAATTTGATACGACAAAAATTGATAATAAAGCGATGATAAGTAGCATTACCATTTTTTACATGATTATGGGGGGAAACGGCATTAAGAAGTGATGACGATTTAGTGGGTTTAATTAAGGGTATATAAATTCAAGGTCTTTATAGTAGACTGACCGTCTTGGCTTATAATTTGGCGAGAATCCAAAAATCAAATCTAAAAGGAGAATTTACGATGAACGCATCAAATCTATTAAATTACTCGGATGTCATCAATTGGGCAGCTCAGATGCACGATAAGCAGTACCGCAAAGGCACACAAATTCCATATGTGTCCCATGTATTTGGGGTAGCATTTTCATTGATATCGGCTGGAATTGATGATAGAGAAATTATTATCGGCGCACTGCTTCATGATGTGGTGGAAGACTCTGAAGCGACCATTGAATTGGTGCGAGAACGGTATGGCGAGACGGTTGCAACTTATGTGGCGTGGCTCAGCGAGGACAAAGAAAAGTCTTGGGATGAGAGAAAGCGCACTGCCATTGAGCATATTCATCAAATGCCGCTGGGCGCAAAGTGGATCAAGCTTGCGGACAAGGTGAACAGTCTCGAAATGATGGCTTCTGAAGTGAAAAACGAGGCCATGGATTGGGGCAAATTCAATAAAGGCTATGCGTTTCAAAAGTGGTATTACACCAGTGTTCTCGATGAACTCGGTAAAGATTTAGAGATTAATGCATCGGATCTTTATGGGCATGCGGTGGCACTTGCTCAGTATGTGTTTGGCAACGAAAAACTATGATACAATTAGCTCATACGTAATTGGAAAAAATGGGAATCCAAATAAGGTAACAATTGCGGAAGAAAAACGGTTGGGTTATGGTGATGGCGACGGTAAAGTTGGGGAATAGAACAAAATTTTAATGGGGGGTATTCATATGAAGCAAACAATTAAAGCTATAAGATACAAATCATTTGTGCGATACGTCTTTATAGTCATAGTAAGTATCGCATATATGACAACGCTAACCGCATGTAGCGCTCAAAATTCTGAAGTCAATGAGGCATCAGAACCTGCAACAAATACATCTGTTCAAGACGTTACTATTGAAACGAGTTCTGAAGTTTCTACTGAAGCTCAGATGAATTCAGTATGGACATCAAAAGTTCTTGAGGGTAACTTGGCCCTAAGTGACGTGCACGTTTTTAATGGTGGCCTTATCGGTGTAGACGGCGGAAAAATCTACTATTCATCAAATGGCATTGATTGGGAAATGACGAAAGATATGGCCCCTTATTATTACTATGACGCATTTATTGCAGGCGGTCAGTTTGCCGTTTATGATTCAAACAATTCACATTTTTCTTCAGATGGAAAGTCATGGACCAGCTTTCCACGCCAAGATTATCACCTTTTTAACACGGCAATGTATGATGGCAATCAGTTTATTGATGTTGATACGGGCTCTTTGTGCCTCTCGTCTGATGGCGTTAAATATGTTAAAATACGCGCGGACGCAAATGACCCAAGGACTGAAGTCTATTTTCAAGATGATTCAGGTTATGCGGCTACTATCAGTCGTCTTGCAAATTATGCAGGCGTCTATTATGCAGCGGGTGCAGGTGTATGGCGCAGCGCAGACCTTTACAACTGGACTCAAATAGTGAGCAGTGGCGATATGACCTATGCAGCTGAAGAGTTGCTCTATAACGGGTCGACATTTTTCATGCCAGCACTTTATGAAAATTATGCCTTCGATGGCACGACTGTCACAAAAGTTGAACCTATCGGCAGTGTGTTTTTAGTTGACAGCGCCAATCACTTTGTTGGCGTTTCTGGATCGGGTGCCTCTTCTATATCATCTGATGCCATAACTTGGGACCCCCTTTTTTCAGAAAGTGAACCCTCTTTCATAGCCTATTGTGCGGTAATTTTCGATAATAAACTCTTTGTTTATGGCGAGGATGGCAACATGCGTTATGCAGCGTATAAGTAGGTGTGTCAAGTGTTCTCTTGGGAATTGTTGGGCGATATTGAAGTGGCGAAGAATTCATGATTGTTTTGCCGACGTGGTTGAGACAGTGGCAGAGCCATGTATCGTGCGAAAAACTCTGGTAAAAACTCTGTATGTATTTATATGACTTAAGATACGAGATTTTCTATAAAAATTTAAAGCTTATTCTCTGTCCGCGGATAAAAGACAGGGAATAAGCTTTTGTAATTTATTTCTGAATAGGCAACCATTCCAAGACGCGCTGAATTTGAGCATCCCAGTATTTCCATTGATGATCACCAGGTGATGCTTCATAAGTACACAAATATTCTACCATGTTACCAGCCTGCAAAAATAGTGCAATTTGGCATCTTTACATCAAGCTTCTACGGCGATTTATCCCATTCGCTTGAATTTCAATCATCTTTAGAGGCATCGTCATCAACCTTGTCATCGTCCTCTTCATGAATTTCTGTGCTTTCTGTGCTTTCATTATCGTGATTTTCGATCGATTCACTTTGAGTTGATTCTCTACGCTCAGTCGTACCTTGAAGAATCGGACTAGAAATTGCATCTTCTTCCGTAGTATCAGCATCGTCTGCATCGTCAGCATTGTCAGCATTGTCA
>JBBRVO010000153.1:0-4508 GCA_038246775.1 Peptostreptococcales bacterium
TCTTTTAAATCGACAAAATAATTGATTTTTCCCTTTTCAAGCGCTTTGGCATGTGGTGGCACTTTGAGAAATAGCATGACGACGACTGCTAAGAGTGCCGTGATGACGTCAATCATGAAGATCGTCGTCAGGGGTGCCAGCATCATAAGTGCCCCACTGATCATGGGTGCTGCAAGCATTAAGACCGATTGCATCGTGCCATTGATGCCGTTGACGCGCATGAGTTTGTCTTCAGGCACAAATTGTGGTAGAAAGGCGCTGACTGCCGGTGATTGAACTGAAGTCCCTATCGCCCTCACTGCTGACATGCCAAAAAGGAGCCAGATGGATTCGTAACCCATCCAAAATAGAATAGCGGTGATAAGAGTGGTCAAGGCAATCATTAGGTCTGCAATGATAATCAAACGCTTTCTGTCAAATCTATCCGCCCAAACGCCTGCAAAAGGCGCCATAAAGAAAGTAGGCAAAAATCCACAGATGATGGAGAGCGTCATCATGATACCCGATTGTGTTTTTAAAGTGATATACCATAAGATGGCATATTGGACCAGTGCGGTCCCTAGTAATGAGATCGTCTGGCTCGTCAAAAAAAGAGCCGTGTCTTTTTTCCAGTTTTTACTCATAAATCTACCTTAAATCGTGTACAAATTGAACATTGACGCCATCCGGATCTTTTACATAGAAAAACTGCATCATCGGATTTGGTTTGATCATATCGCTGACTACAAGTCCCATGTCCACGAGAATTTTTCTGAAGTCATCTGCATTTTCTATACTAAACCCAATGGAGATGCCAACAATATTGCCGGGATGAATATCGTGCTCGGCGCAGATGAGTTCAATTTCTGTCTCGCCAACGCCTAGAAAAGCAAGCTCCATGCTCGGGCCTGAGTTAAAACGTCTTCTGAGCTCGAGACCAACGATCTCTTGATAAAATTTGAGTGATGCCTCCATATCTTTAACGTGTAGTGTCGTCCATAAGAATTTCATAAGACTCTCCTTTTTTAGCGTACCTATCGCTATTTTTCTTTATATACCAGTGTCGACATCGTAAAACCATCGTGCAATCCAGAAATTATTGAATTGAGTCCCGCACGCACGTAAATCCCAGATAAGGCCTCATTGTATGTGAAGAGCCCGGTGATCGTGCTGAATGTCTTGTGTACAATGTTCCCGGAATGTTCTTCATAGAGATTATCCACCAAAGCGAGTGGGCAGTATTTTTGAATGATGAAATCTTCTAAAGCCTTTTCCTCAAGCAATGTTTTCCAGCTTGCATCATCATAGTCCTTACCTGCACAGACGCCTTTTGAAGCATAATAGTCGATCGGTTTGATGATATAATCGGCGCGATGCGTCAAATATAGGTCAAATGCATCCTCTTTTTTAAGCGGTCTCGTATAAGGCACGTGCTTGTCGATGAATGCAATCTCGTCTTCACTCAGATACTGACGGAGTTCAGGTTCATAGAGCACTTCAAAGAAGCGCTTCGTGTGAATAATCTGAGTCTTAACCGGACCAATCACACACGTATTACCTGCTTTTAATCCAGCTAAGAACTCTGGAATCTCATCATATCGGTCCATTAGGTCTTTTGTCACCAACCTTCGGTAAACGATGTCAATTCTCGTTTCACCATAAAACAAACTGCCACCCACACACATAAGGTCTCTCGGGTCGACGATGATACAAGCCATACCCTCTTGTATAAAAGCGTCTCTGAAAACTTCAAACTCGATGGAGCTGCCTTTGTCGATGAAGTCCAGTATAGCAACGGTGGGCTTACTATGGTCATGAGCCTCTGAGGCTATCGGTGCATGGTCCAGAAAGTTTGCGTAAATGGATTTAACCTCTGCTACCCAGCTATGAAAAAGTTCATAGCGTTCAAATGAAAAATTATCTTTGAATTTATTTGTGAGTTTTGTCTCCATAAGAATTTGACTGAGTTCATGTTCTTCATTCATGGCCGATGCACCATCGGCGTTGAGTTCACAGAATTGAAAGTCACCCGGTCCATAATAGAAGATATCAAATCGTCCCATTGGCACCGTTGTGTCATAGTAATGTGGCAATCTTATGAGTGCATCAAGTCGCGCATCAAAACCAAATAATTTACGGATGCCTTCATGTGCCAGATATAAGTTGATTGTCTTTTTTGAAAGACCATGAATGCCTTCAAGTGCAACCTCAAATGTTTTTGTGTCCTCACTGCCATACAGTTTTGGAATATATAAAAAGGGAACAGGTTCTCCTTTATAGATGGCCTTTGAGTGTGCTACGGCTTCCTTCGTTTTAAAAAAATCCGCTTTATACCCATCGTAATTCTCTAAAAACGCCTCTACCATCTGTCTTTCAATCGTCATAGGGTTGCCTCCTGAATTTTGCCATAACCAATTTTGATCAAGTCTTTGAATGCCTCTTGATCCGCTTGATAGGTTTTCTGCATCAAAGCCGTAAAAGAACCCTCATTTTCAAGTACGTCCAGTACAGGCTTTAAATAGGCGCTTTCACCATTTGGCAGCACCTCAATCACATCGCTTAGAATCTCCCATTTTAATGTCCTGAGTTCCTCGTTAATGAAGCTGTTTTTGAGGTTCTCATTTTGTTGTTCCACCCATGCATCGTCGACACCGAGAGACTTCTCGTAATACTTCTCAAGCAATCGGCTACTATAAAAGATGCCCTTAATCAAGGCTGCAACGCCAAGGTTATAAGGGTAAGGCAATGAGTCCGGCATTCTAATCTCGATAAAGCGCTTCAATCTTACATCTGGAAAAACCATACTTAGATGGTGTTCAAGTTCTTCATCATAAAAATCATAATGTTCAAGCGCCGCTTCTAAAGTCTCATTCTCAGAAAAAATCAAATTTCCTTCTGAGTAAAGCAAAATCGGCGGTAATTTCAAGAGATAGCTCGCATACTCCGCAAACCCGAACTGCATTGTAAGGCTACCAGGTATGAGCTTGGACCGCTTTATATCCGTTTCTGCCCAGATGCGCACACGCATATTGCTGCCTTCCGTTATGGCCCCTTCAAAAAATGGCGTCGCATCAAAAATTGAAGCGATTGCAGGTGACAAATAGTTGGCAACCCTAAATTTTTTGACAAAATCTCTCTCACTGTCAAAATCTATAGACACCTGCGTTGCAGCAGTCCCTTTCATCATATTGTGACAATAGGCGCCATTGCCTTTGAAATAGTCATACATCATGCCATAACGCTTTTTGGGTAGCAGTGACAGCGCATCTATTTTCGTGACGGGGTGATACCCTATCCCAGCGATCATCTGATTGGGTGCAAGCACGTTATAAATGTCACCTATAATGTTCATATAGGCATGGTCGATTGCCTCAATAGACTCAAATGGACTCAAGCTGATTTCAACTTGCCCTCCCGGCTCGAGTGTTATGGTACTGCCATTTTTCTCTAGGCCAAGTATATTGCCTTCTTCTTCCTGCAAGATTGCCCATCCTTTTCGAGAAAGTGCTGCCATCATCTCGCGCTGGCCATTTGGTTCATAATAATCATAACTTCTCAACGTTTCTGAGTCTAATAAAAAATGCTCAAATTCCATTCCTAATAATTTTGGTCGATTGACGGCATATTTTCTGAAAAACGCCACCTGTTTTTCAATATAGCTTTCTTTGTTATAATGGTTGCCCTTCATCTTCTTATTCCTTCCTATTTGAGTCCTCATAATCTATTTTTTCTCTCTGAATTTTAATGTTTCGCTTTGCTAAATATTATACATCGAATGATACTTAAGTGCAACGAACAGGAAATGAACAAAAGATGAATAAGTCCATTGACTATTTAATATAAAAAAGAGCTATTACAGATCTATATGGTTAGATTTGCAACAGCTCCCTTTCATGAACCCTGTGAGTACTTTTACTGAAGGTCTAAGAGGATTCTAACGTCAAAGCTCTGAATGTCGAGATCTTCCACTTTACTCGGTTGACCACCATTCGTTATTTGACCATTGATGCTTATAAATTCTAGCGTTGCTGTCACCGACCCGTCTGTGGACTTCACCACAATATTTTGCGTCTGATCCAGATAGAACGTCGCCGCTGCATTTTCAAGGTCGATTTCAAGACGTACCGAGTCGCCGTCTTTGATTTTCACTGTAGCGTCGTTCATTTTTTTCTCTAACGTCACTTGATCTTTCAATATAGTAGCAGGGATCATGTCGTAATTGTTCGTGAGTATAAAGTAATCCGCACCGGATACTGTGATGATTTTCGTTTCACCTTTGGTATAGTAGTTGAAATACGTTTGTTCAAATTCACCCGGCCAATAATAGCTCAATTCAAATCCGAGGGTTGCTTTGGCATTTGAACGGTCAAACTCTAGTGGCAAAACAGCTACCTCTTCAAGAGAATAGGCATTCAGTAGAAAATCAATTTTCTCGGATATTGCCTTCTTCTGCGTCTCATCCAATGATGCATTTGCAATGACTTTTCCATCTGTACCCATCATGCCATTTTGATCAAGTAGGGTTTCAA
>JBBRVO010000154.1:0-4458 GCA_038246775.1 Peptostreptococcales bacterium
ACATAACCTTGAAACGCCGTAAATTTGGTTCATACAGGGTTTTGTTGAATTATTTTTGCCATTATTGCACCACAAAGTAAAAGCTCAGTTCAATTGCGAACTGAGCTTTTTAGACTATTTAGGACGACTGATCGTAATATCAGTAACGTATACTTTGCTGTCCATGGCGATGCGTACAATGTTGCGTGCCACGTCGGAAGGGTCCATAAATTGATCGACGTCATATCCCGATTGTGTTTCCTTCCAAAATGGCGTTTTCATACCACCCGGAAAAATATTGATAATCTCAATATTCTTATCACAAAGCTCATCGCGCAGCGACTCGAGGTAACCTCTCGCGCCCCATTTTGCAGCATTGTAGATGGTTTCATTTTTCTTGCCCTTTAACGCCGCAGTTGATAAAATGCTGATGATGCGCTTCTCTTCAAACGACTCTTTGAGCATAAATCCCGTCATTTTTGAAGTGAATAGCATGAGTCCAATCATATTCGATTTCAAAACGTCATCGATGGCATGTCTTGTAATCTCAGCAATAGGTCCATAAAAGGAACTACCTGCGACATTATAGAGGTGTTTGATGTGCTTCTCAGACATTTCAAGTGTTTCTATAAACGCATTGACGTCGTCTTCATCAGAAATATCAAGTGAATATGCCAATACGTCTGCCTTAATCGAAATCTCCTTCAGTTTCTCTTTTGCCTCGTCGAGCTTGGTCTGATCACGCCCCAATATAATGACGTGTTCATCCATTTTAATCAATAGTCTGGCTATTTCAAATCCCAAACCCGAACTTCCACCCGTTATCAAATGATACATAAACCCTCCTTTGTAAATACCAACTTGAAGGTAATTACTTACTCATTCATAATATACCATTCTATCCTCATTTCAAACAATGAGGACCGAGTAGACGTGGCTACTTACATTATTTTTCCAATTTTATTAGAAGCTCTCCTGACTTAACCACACTGCCCTCTTTTACATAGATCTCTGAAACGATACCCTCTGCTAGCACAACGACATTCGTTTCCATCTTCATGGCTTCCACGATGGCTACCAATTGATTCTCTTTAACAGTATCCCCTTTTTTGACTAAAACTTTGACGACTTTTCCAGGAATGGAAGAACCGACTTCATATTTATTGTCTGGTTCTGCCATGATTGCCTCTTGTACCACCGCTTCAAACTTGGACCCTCTGTCTTTGATCTGTACCTCACGGCGATTGCCGTTGACGTCATAAGTGAGCTTGACTTGTCCCACGCTGTTAACTTTACCGATTTCAAGTAGTTTGATAATCAACTTCTTGCCAGAGGCAATCTCAACTTCACAGGTTTCGCCTTCGTACATGCCGTGGAAAAAGACATCCGAACCGATTCTCGATTGATCCCCATGTTCTTCCTTGACCAATAAATAATCTTCAAATACTTTTGGATATAAGGCGTAGCTGAGGATTTCATCCATTTCAAACGTACGTTTATAGGTTGTTTCAAGTTTTTCCTTGATGGCATCAAAGTCTTCCGGTGGCAAAAGCTCGCCCGGCCTACATGTAATCGGTGTTTCACCTTTTAGCACGATGCGTTGTAGTTTCTCTGGAAAACCGCCATCAGGTTGGCCCATCATGCCTTGAAAATAAGAGAATACAGAATCTGGGAATGCTAGATCTGCCCCTTTTTCCATCAAATTTTCTGGTGTCAAATCATTTTGTACCATGAAAATGGCCATGTCACCCACAGCTTTTGAAGAAGGTGTCACTTTGACGATATCCCCAAAGATCTCATTGACCTTTTTAAACATCTCTTTAACTTCACCAAATCGATGGCCGAGTCCAAAGCTCTCAACTTGCGGTTTTAAATTGGAATACTGCCCACCTGGAATCTCATATTTATATATTTCTGCAGAGGTCGATTTTAGATCCGACTCAAATTGCTTGTAAACCGGACGCACATCTTGCCAATAATCGCTGATTTCTTGCAATTTTCCTAGGTCGAAATGTGTATCGCGCGCCGTATTTTCAAGCGCTGCCACAATGGCATTTAATGCGGGTTGCGACGTTAAACCCGACATACTCGACATCGCCGTGTCGACGATATCCACACCCGCTTCAGCTGCCATAAGGAGCGTTGACACGCCGTTTCCCGTGGTATCATGGGTATGCAAATGAATCGGCATACCCACTTCATTTTTAAGCGCTTTGATGAGTTTCGTCGCGGCATAAGGCTTTAGAAGTGCGGACATATCCTTGATACAAAGGATGTGAGCCCCTGTTTTTTCAAGCATCTTAGCCTTATCTACATAATATTGAAGGGAATACTTATCTCGCGTTTCATTCAATATATCGCCAGTGTAGCAGATGCACGCTTCTGCAACCTTACCCGCATTTAGTACCTCATCGATGGTCACTTCCATCCCCTTTTGCCAATTCAGTGAATCGAAGATTCTAAAGACGTCAATGCCGCGCTTCGCCGATTCTTTTATGAATGCGCGAACGACGTTGTCGGGATAATTTTTGTAGCCCACAGCGTTTGCGCCTCGAATTAACATTTGTAATAAAATATTTGGAATCTTTTCACGGACGAGATCTAGTCTTTCCCATGGTGATTCGTTTAGATAACGATATGCAACATCAAACGTTGCCCCACCCCACATTTCAAGGGAAAACAAATCACTGGCATGATGAGCGGTTGCTGATGCCACTTTCTTGATGTCCACCGTACGCATACGCGTTGCAATGAGAGACTGCTGTGCATCACGCATCGTACAGTCAGTGAGCAACAGTTTTTTCTGCCCGTGAATCCAGTCCACAAGACCCTTAGGCCCTTGTTCGTCCAATATTTGTTTCGTGCCATTCAACGCACTTTTGGGAATGTCCTTGTCATAGACTGGTACTCTCGGAACGTCGAACTCTTCCTTCTCGCCTTTTGTCTCGTTGACAACTTTCTCACCGATAAATGAGAGCACTTTGTATTCAATATCCGCCTTAGGCGCGATTTCAAACAGAGAACGGTTTTCTGCAATAAAGTTCGTATCGCAAATGCCATCGATAAATTGTGGATGGTTGAGGACGTTGATCAAGAAGGCAATATTCGTTTTAACGCCGCTAATTTTCATCTCACCAAGTGCACGCAACGATTTTCTAACAGCATCCTCCCAGGTTCGGCCATGTGAAGTCGCTTTGACGAGTAAGCTGTCATAGTAGGGACTGATGACTGCACCTGTAAAGCCATTTCCACCATCGAGTCTGATACCAAATCCGGAGCCTGAGCGATAGACGTCTATCCTCCCAGTATCTGGTGCAAAATTATGCGTTGGGTCTTCCGTGGTAATTCGACATTGAATCGAGAACCCTCTTGGCACGATGCTCGCCTGCGTTGGAATGCCAACTTCTACTGAGTCTAAAGCATGGCCTTCTGCAATGAGAATTTGACTTTGAACGATGTCGATACCGGTCACCATCTCAGTTACCGTGTGCTCTACCTGAATCCGCGGATTCATCTCAATAAAATAATAATCGCCATTTTTATCCACCAAAAATTCACAAGTGCCCGCATTTCTATAATTTACTGCACTTGCGATTTTCAGCGCATCTGCGCAGATCGCCTGACGTTTATCTTCTGACAATGTGAAAGCAGGTGAATATTCGACCACCTTTTGATGCCTTCTTTGTATCGAGCAATCCCGTTCAAATAAGTGTACGAGATGGCCATAGTTGTCACCAAGGACTTGAACTTCAATATGTTTCGGGTTTTCTAAATATTTTTCAACAAAGACGTCATCGATGCCGAATGCCTTCTTCGCTTCGCTTTTGGCGCTTTGATACTCACGGATGATATCTTCAGCGCGGCGTACGATGCGCATGCCGCGGCCACCACCACCGGCAGACGCTTTGAGAATAACGGGATAGCCGCATGTTTCAGCTGCCTTAATAGCCTCTTCATCGGTGAGAATCGCCTTTTCACCACCTGGGATAACTGGCACGCCGACGCTGACGGCAACGACTTTCGACTTTATTTTATCGCCGAGACGATGCATCATAGTGGCATTAGGTCCAATGAAAACGATACCTGCCTCTTCACATTTTTTTGCGAATTCCGGATTTTCAGATAAAAAGCCATAGCCTGGGTGAATCGCATCGACCCCTTTTTTCTTGGCGAGCTGTATGATTTCCTCAATGTTTAAGTAGGCTTCAATCGGGCTCTTTCCCTTCCCAACTTGATAAGATTCATCTGCTTTTGTTCTGAATAAAGAAGCCTTATCCTCTTCCGAGTAGATGGCTACTGTTCTGATACCAAGTTCGTGGCATGCCCTAAATATACGAATGGCTATCTCGCCTCTATTGGCCACGAGGACGCGCTTAAATTTTTGCATGGTAAACCCTCCGGTTGCAGTTTTATTTTCTATTATGCACATTTGTTACGATTTTGTCACGAACTTTTTCAATAAAAATTAATTTAATCTTC
>JBBRVO010000155.1:0-4413 GCA_038246775.1 Peptostreptococcales bacterium
CCCGTTAGGCCTTCTTTCATAGATGACGTTTCATCCGCCAATTTATTGCTTATACCAGTAAGTGCTTTAGCGGTATTTTTTGTGCCCACCTGAATATTGACAGTTTTATCCCCAATGGTTTTTATCCCCTGAGCACTCATACCAATGTTTTCAGAGATTGCACTTAATTTTGCCTTTAACTGAACATTCTCACCAGCTAAATTGCTCATTTCTTTCAGCTGACTTGAAGCAGCATTTAAACCATCTGCTGCTGCAAGTAGACCACCTTGGATCTGTTTTGCGCCTTCAGTCAATTTGTTTTGACCATCAATCAGTTTGTTGAACCCTTCTGTTGATTCTGACAATGCATTTATCTTCTCTTCAATTATTTTCGGGTCTTTGATATCTTTTGAACCTAGCTCTTTACCAACCTCTGTTAATTTTGAACCCATTTCAGCTAAGCCTTCACTTAATGTGAGCACTTGTTTTTTGATTTCAGTACTTTGTCTATCTGCCATCTGGTGAACAATACTAGCAGGGCTCATAAAAGAAAAAATATGATCTTCATATTTGAAGTTTTGCTGCACTTCCCACATCTTTTGAATGTTTTCAAGTGACAACAAATTGCCATCAGTCTTGTCTGTAAATAAGACTAAGATTGTATCGCCACCAAATGCATTTTCCATTTGTTGATTGGACTTATACACGTCATTGTCTTTTTGCACAAGGGTTTCGTTTCCGGTCGCCAGTCTCATATTTGAAACCCCTGCAATGAAAACTGCAAGTATCACACTTGCTATTAGTAACGTTCTAATAGGCCTTCTTTCGATAAAGCCACCAAGCCAACTAAATAATTGATCCATAAACCCACCTTTTTTACTTGCTATTTTCTTTCATCATAAAAATTACTATTTTATGAACAAATTCTTTAATCTTCTTTTCATCAATTTCAGGCATGTATAAAAAAGATAATAGTGAACCCATCAGTATCCTTAATGCGAAGTCGCTATCATTTATAGGCACGCCTATCTGATTAAGCATCTTTTTAAGAATCTGCAAAATCGTATGAACAAAGCTTTCGTTGCCCAACTCTTTTAAAAGTGACGTTTCTGATAGGATCAGTTTAATGACTTTATAATGACTTGAAATTAGAAGAATGCGTTCATACAAAATATATTCAAGCTTCGCCTGATCACTCAGTTCACTGGAAAAACTCAATGACCCTTCTAAAGTTCCAATCAAAATAGGCTTAACACCTTCTATAAAAATTTCTTGTTTTGAAGAAAAATATCTAAATAAAGTGACTTCAGAAACTTTAGAAGCTTTTGCAATTTCCAGGGTTGTGGTGCCATTAAATCCTTTTTCTACAAATACCGACAAAGCAGCCTCTATTATTTGTTTTCTACGATCCTCTTTTTTCATCAATTGGCTCCCCTAATATTTTCGTTGTATGTAAGTGCTTACTTACATTCTATATTTTTTATATTACTATGCACTTTATTTCTTGTCAAGCAACACTATTATTCTCATGACAATTAAACACAAAAAAGACAAAGTTAATTAATCATTAAAATGACCTCATAACTTTGCCTTATGATTTATAATTAATATTTTCTCTTAAATGGTTATCTATAAACTCGCTATATGACCATCACATCTAGATTCCGTACCGCCACAGTATGTGCCATCTGATGTGCGCCATATTATCTGTCCTCTTCCAAAGCTACCTAATTCGCTTTCGACGGTCACCTCATGACCCTTTTCTATCAGTGCGCCGATCACCTCTTGAGAAAAAGAAGGTTCAACTACTATTTTTTTGTCTGAAATCCATTGCCATCTTGGTGCATCAAGGGCGTCTTGAGGATTCATTTGATAGTCAAGCGTGTTTGTAATCACTTGCACATGGCCTTGGGGCTGCATAAAACCACCCATGACGCCAAAGGGTCCAACCGCTACGCCATCCTTTATTAAAAATCCAGGGATGATCGTATGGAATGGCCGCTTACCACCTTCAATACAATTTGGGTGATCCTTTATAAGGTTGAAGTTATTGCCGCGATTATGAAGCGCTATCCCGGTTCCTGGAACGACGACGCCAGATCCAAAGCCCATGTAGTTGCTTTGAATATAAGACACCATATTGCCTTCCGCATCCGCTGTGCACAAATAAACTGTACCGCCAGCACTTGGTTTGCCTATTTCTGGTAATAATGCTGTCTCGCCAATTAAGGCAGCTCTTTGTGCCGCGTATTTTTCAGATAACAATTGCTGAGTTGAGAGGGTCATCGTCTTGGGATCTGAGACATAAGCACCCACATCAACCATAGCGAGCTTGATTGCTTCTATCAGCACATGTGGTTCACTAAAATTTTTTAATTCAAAGTGTTTCAATATATTCAGCGCCATTAAAGCACTTATTCCTTGACCGTTTGGGGGGATTTCGCAAACTGTATAGCCTTTATACGCACAAGATATCGGCTCTACCCATTCAGGTTTATAGTTGTTCAAATCCACTTCTTCTAAGTATCCCCCATAAGTTCTGAACACGTCGCAGATTTTTTTTGCGATAGAGCCGCTATAAAAGGATTGACACTTAGTTCTTGCAAGCGCTTCAAGAGTCTGTGCATGGCTTTCAGAGCGCCATATTTCACCCGCCCTTGGCGCACGACCTTCTGGCGCAAACACCTTAAACCATTCCTCAAAAATAGGATCAGTAAATTGTGCTTTATACTTTATATACGCCTTTTCCCAATACTTTGCAACTGTATATGTAACCGCATGACCTTCCCTTGCAGTTTCAATCGCAGGCTTTAAAACCTCTTCAAAACGCATTTTTCCAAATTTTAGAGATAACGCTGCCCAAGCCGCTGGGGTGCCTGGCACCGTCACGGGTATGAGCCCATAAATTGGGATAGTATCATGTCCTGCCTCTCGTATCTTATTAGCGCTAATTGACTTTGGCGCAGGTCCACTTCCATTTAATCCATGGAGCTTCCCTTTTGTCCAAACAAGTGCGAAAGCATCACCACCGATGCCATTTGAGGTCGGTTCAACGACCGTTAACATAGCGGCTGTTGCTATAGCTGCATCGATGGCATTGCCACCTTTTTTGATAATATCAAGTCCCGCTTGAGCGGCGAGTGGATGCGATGTAGCGACCATAGCGGATTTTGCATAATGTACGTTACGTTGTGACTTAAACTGAACATTTTCACCGGATGTATTGACCTGTGCCATGTTGCCTCCTAGTAGATCGAATATTGTAAGATGCCGTGTAACAAGCCCATCAATCCTGCTGTTATCACGATGGGTGGTAAAACCCTTCGGTACAAATCTGACTCTTTACCACTTAGACCTGCTGCCGTTGCAGACATCAATAATGTTGTTGGTCCGAGGCCAACCCCTATGGAACCAGCGATAGATTGAACGCCACACATAAGATAAGGACTCACACCAAGTGCGGAAGCAATGTCGTATTGAAATTTGCCAAAAAGGACATTTGAATTGGTATTACTACCTGTTATAAAACTCCCCAATACGCCTATAAAAGGGGCAAAGAAGACATAGAGACTACCTGTCAGCAAAGTTACGGTATAGGCCATTTTTTCTGTCATACCACTATCCATCATGATGAGCGCCATCACTATCAAAATAGCTAAACTTTTAGTCGTCGGCATGCATTTTTTGACTGTCATTTGGATGACCTGTTTAAGTTTTTCCTTACTCATTTGACCCATTAGGTAATAAGATAGCAAGGCCGTACATGAAGCAATAAGTAAAATTGGACCGGGATGGCCAAACAGCTTCAGATTTGCAAATGCCTTTTCTGCATCGACAACATAACCCAGTGTTGTTTCAGATGCGCCAAATTTAAAAGACAGCGCAATATGGTCTAAAGGCAACATCTGGAAAATTAAAGTGAGCGCTAAAATGATGCCATAAGGCAGTAAAGCGATTCCTATAGACATGTGCTCACTTTGAATTTTTTCTTTTTTAACAGGCTTTTCTCTGAACCTATAGATTATATAAAGTGAGATAAGGCCCGAAAGTGCTGATAACAAACTTACCATTGATAAGAGGTTTAACTGAATGGATAGAAACATCGTCACCATCATGATGGCTGAAGTTGGCAGGACATATATGAGTCCTTTTTTAACATCTTTAAAGCCATCGTAGAAATAACAAACAAAAAGACCCATCATCACCATAGCAACGCCATTAAAAAGTGCCATAGCAAAGCCTATTTGCTGCTGCTGAAGATTTGTAACCAATGTAATCGTATAAAATGACGACCCCATGGAGCCAAAGCTCACCGCCCATGAATGCCCCAAAAGGACCGCTACCGTTGATTTTATAGGGTCAAAACCCAATGATAGCAAGATAGGCACCACGATGACTACTGGTACACCAAACCCTGCAACGCCTTGAAGTGCC
>JBBRVO010000156.1:0-4403 GCA_038246775.1 Peptostreptococcales bacterium
ATCGAAATTTATGATATTTAACAGGCTAAGCACACCGACGGCAAGGGCAATACCAGAAATGACATAGTAGACGATGACTGCCTTACTGTCACCAATTGACTTGCGCAAGCGTATTGCTTTCTTGCTCTCCCAAAAAAAATTCGGTTTAAATAACACACAAAACAACATATACATACCCAATGCAATCGAAAGATATCCCATAAACTCTACACACTCCATTTTTTATTAACAACTAAGCCTATAGAATTTAACAATCAAACTCTATAATCTATAATATAAACAAGAAAGGTCAGGTAATCCAATGAAAGTTGAAATATGGTCAGATTATGTATGCCCGTTTTGCTATATGGGCAAAAGAAGATTTGAAGATGGTCTGAAACAGTTTGAAGGCAAGGACTCTGTTGAGGTCGTATTTAAAAGCTTCGAACTGGATCCACAGGCCAAGTTAGATGGTAATTCCAACGTCTACGAATTACTCTCGAAAAAATACGGACTAAGTCGCGAGCGGGCTGTTCAAAGTCTTGAGGATATTACAAGACAAGCTAAACAGGTCGGACTCAGCTACAATATGGACATCACGATTCAAACCAATACATTTGATGCGCATCGACTCACGCACTTTGCTAAGACTAAAGGGCTGGCAGAGGTATTTTCAGAACGCATTTTCAAAGCGCACTTCACAAATGGCCTCCATATTGGGGATCAAGAGACGTTGCTTTTATTGGCTGAAGAAGTTGGCATTCCAAAAGATGACGCCTTGAAAGTCCTACAAGAGGACCTCTTTGCCGAAGATGTTCGATCTGATGAACAAGACGCCCAACACTTGGGAGTAAGCGGTGTGCCCTTTTTCTTAATCGATGGTAAGCACATCGTATCCGGCGCACAATCGAGTGACGTTTTTTTAAAGGCGCTTAGGCTAGCCTCAAACGCACCACAGTCAGAAATAGAAGCACTTTAGATATTAGGTAAGGGCTAAACCAATCGAACGGTTTAGCTCTTTTCATTTTTGTACGATTTAATTTTGTATACTTATCTATGCCTCAATTGACTTTACATATGATTCTAGACGTTTAAGAATATAGACGATTTTTTCAGGTTTAAATGGCTTCGTAATAAAATCAAAGGCGCCTTCCAGTATTGACTCTCTAATTATCGATTGTTGCCCCATAGCTGAGCACATGATCACGATTGATTTAGAATCTATCGCACGGATGCCCTTAAGCGACTCAAACCCAGATAATATTGGCATGGTGACGTCCATAAAAACGACATCAGGTCTTAAAGCCTCATAGTATTCGATGCCCATCTGACCATCCGATGCTTCTCCCACCACTTCATAACCTGCGTCGGTCACAATAGCATGAATTATATATCTCATATAGTTTGAGTCATCGACAATCAGTACTCTCATAGGGCATCCAGTCTTGCTGCTAAAATAAAATCATTTTTCGATAGTCCATGTATTTTATGCGTCGCCAGTTTCACGACCACTCGCCCCCACCCGAGTTCAATATCCGGATGATGGCCTTGTTCTTCTGCAATTTCACCAATTTGATTTACAAAATCTAGGGCTTCCTTAAAGTCATTGAATTTGTATTTTCTTACTAAAACCAGATTGTCTTCAAGTTGCCACGCCTTATCTATTTTCGCGTACAAAGCGTCTAGAGCTTCTCCAGCAAGGGGTGGTGTGCCTAGAGAACACGGTTCACAAAATGCGTTATTTAAAGTTTCACTCATCATTCACCTCCTTTTAAGTATTTATACCCAAAAATCAGTTAAATTAGCCACGTTTTGCACGATATGGTTTGCCTTTGATTGTTTTAGTCTCGAAAGCTTTCATGATCATGCCTTCTTTGCCATTAAGGATCGTCACCTTCGTCAAGGTTTCGCGCATTTCAATCCGTCCGATATCGGCACTTGAAACACCAGCAATACACCTAATAGCCGTCAAAATGTCACTGCGCTTAAGATTGCTATTATTGATGCCTGCATTGATCTGAATCGTGGCATCCTGTCCCTTACGTACGACTTCCTTAAACCTGTGTTTACCTGTCTGATTTTCAGAAGCAGCCTTAGAACGTCTCTCAACATGACCGCCTTTACATGGAATTTTATAGCCTAAGACTTTCTCAAGTTCAAGGAATCTTTCCATCTCACTTGGAATCACAAGTGTAATCGCGATACCATGCTGATCCACACGACCTGTTCGACCGATTCTATGCACATAATTTTCAGGTTCAAATGGCACGCCATAGTTAATAACATGAGAGATATCCCTTACATGTAACCCTCTTGCCGCTAAGTCTGTTGCTATGAGTATTTTATAGGCGCCTTTTTTAAATGCTTTTAGAGTATCTGTGCGAAGACCTTGATCCATACCACCATGAACTGCACATGTCATGCGATCCCATTTACGCAGAATTTCGAATAAATTATCGACTTGTTCTTGTGTATTGCAAAAAATAATCGTCTTTTTTGGCATTTCATGCTTGATCATTTTTTTCATAAAATCGACTTTTTTCAGACCGTCCACCGCATAATAAATTTGCTCGATTTTATCTGCCGTTAATATATCCGACTCAATTTCAATGCTTTCTGGATGCTTCATATACATTTGACTTAGCGTTTTCACTTCATCGGGCATCGTCGCTGAAAACAACAAAGTCACTCGATTTTTCTGAGGCAATTTTGAGATGATTGCTTCAAGTTGTTCTTTGAAACCCATGATGAACATTTCATCTGCTTCGTCGATCACTAGATATTTAATTTCATCGAGTTTGACGTTTTTATTTAGAATGTGATCCATCATGCGACCTGGTGTTGCCACGATGACATGTGGGTTCTTCTTTAATTCTTTTCGCTGGATTTCCATCGGTTGTTTTCCGTAAAGGACGCAAAAGTTCAGCGCCATGTATTTACCGATGTCGTAAAAATCTTCCTTGACCTGCATGGCCAATTCTCTCGTAGGCGTCAAAACCAACACTTGTGGTCTTTCAATCGTCTTGTCGATTTTCTCACAAAGAGGGATCCCAAATGCAGCGGTTTTACCGCTACCCGTTTGGGATTGGACGATGAGGTCTTTCTCCGCCATAATCAAAGGAAACGTTTTATGTTGAACGTCAAGGGGCGTGATAAAACCCAGTTCACTGAGTGCTCTCTTGATTTGATTATCTAGTGGATATTCTTTGAATTTCTCTCTAATTGTCGTATCTTCAACCTTATCCGGTTCAATCGGTTTATTAGTCGTTTGTTTATTTGTCGTTGTTTTCCTTATGGTCGTTTTTCTTGTGGTCGTTTTTTTTGTGGTCGTTTTCTTGACGCTCATTTCTTTACCCTCTTCCTATACGCTATAAAATCCGTCGGGATGACGGAAATATGTATGCCCAATTTCTAATAATATCACATATTTAAAGTTAATTGTATTTAAAAAGTCTGTATGCTATAAATATGAATTAATTATAACAATTATATAAATCTATATGTCATTCTATTGTTTTTAACTTTTAAAAGGCTAAAATAACTTTATGTGAAAAAGAAAATGACTACAAGCATTCGAATAAACGATTATAGATCGAATGAATCACACCTGGAGGATAACAAAATGAGCCCATTTGAAAAGTTTTTTATCGGCATGACGTTGACATTGCAAAAGAAAGTGACCATAGATGACACGGCACTCAATTATGGCAGTGGCAAGATCCTGGATTTATTTGCAACACCCAAATTAGTGGCATTTATGGTCGAAGCAAGTTCACAACTCATGGATTCTAAATTGGCCGACGGCTTTGTATCCGTAGGAAACAGCTTAGAAGTCGACCACTTCAAACCGACCTTGATTGGTTCAACCGTCACCATAGAAGTAAAAGTCATCGGTTACGAAACCGGTAGATACATCATCAGCATGGTGGCCTTTGACGAATTCGGACAAATTGCCGAAGGCAAGCATTCTCGTAGTATTGTAAATTATTTAAGTTTGATGCAAAAAGCTAAGGCGAGAGAGTGTGAAATCTAGTTAGTCATTTTTTAATTTTTCATACACTTCTAAAAAAGACCTAAAGACGTCGATATCGCCACCTTTGTCAGGATGGTACTTATGCGCCAATACGCGAAATCTTTCTTTAACATCTTGTCTCGTTGCACCTTGAGGAAGACCAAATATTTGTAGGAGACTTGGATCGAACAAATTTGAAATTGGCAAACCTAACTCTTTATAGTGTTTGATGTATACTGAAAAAAAGTAATCCTCAAAGACCGATTTTCTATCATGCGCACTCATATGACTTAAGGCTTCAAGATTATTCTTGCCCTTTTCTGTGAAAAAAGCATCCCATACGAGCACAAAAGGGCGTATGGACATTGCGCCATACTCAGTTCGAATCTCGATTTCTCGCTTTTTAAGTTCA
>JBBRVO010000157.1:0-4395 GCA_038246775.1 Peptostreptococcales bacterium
GTAGATGATGAACGTGAAATCCGCGAATTGATTAAAGAGTACATGTCTGTGGGCGATTTTAAGATTTATGATGCTTCGGATGGGTTGATGGCACTTAAACTAATTAGCGAACAGGTAATCGACCTCGTCATACTAGATGTCATGATGCCAAAAATGGATGGATGGAGCGTTTGCAGAGAAATTAGGTCGACTTCTAAAATTCCCATTATTATGCTTTCAGCACGCGGTGAAGAATATGATAAATTATTAGGTTTTGAACTCGGTGTCGATGACTATGTCGTCAAACCATTTAGCCCAAAAGAGTTGATGGCACGCATGAGAGCAGTCCTTGCAAGAACCCAAACCAATAATGACGATAAAAAAGAGTGTATTCAGTATGGTCCTTTAAAAATAGATAAAAGTGCAAGGACGGTAGAACTTGATCATGCCAGATTATCCTTGACGCCAAAGGAATATGAGCTCATCCAATTTTTGATGGAAAATCCCCAAATAGCCTTTTCAAGGGAACAATTATTGACTTCGGTATGGGGTTTCGATTTTTATGGTGACGATCGAACGGTGGATACACATATCAAGATGATTAGAGAGCATCTTGGCGATTATCGAAGTTGGGTAGTAACCGTTTGGGGCATCGGCTACAAATTTGAACCTGTCATCGAATAAGGGGGCATCATGAAGAGTATACGCATGAAATTATGGGCATGGTTAATGCTATTGGTCGTAGCAATTTTAGTGCTTTTATGGCTATTTCAGGTCGTTTTTTTAGAACAATTTTACGAAACGATGCATTTCAATCGCATAGAAACGCGCACGGATGAAATTATAAAAGGTCTTGAATCAGAAACGCCTCTTGACGTAGCCCTTCAAAAGGAAACCGTCATGTTCAAGATTGATAACCTATCTGAAACGATGCATGTTGGCATTGAGATTTTTGATGCAACGGGGACTGCCCTATATCAAAAATCGGATGTATCGGAACCTAAGTTCAAAAAAACGATTAGAGAGGCGATCGACGCGGCACTATCAGGCAAACGTTTTGAGACGAGCGCAACACATATGAGATTTGACAGTGATTATTGGGTATTGGCAAAGCCACTGAAAAATTCGAAGGCGGTTGTTGGATGTATTATAATCACGACGCCGATTGAAGCAGTTGCCGAGACGACGAACATCATTAAACAGCAACTCATTTATATTACTTTTATTTTGCTTCTTATGGCTTCTGCAATCGCTTTTGGCGTTTCAAAACAATTTAGCAAGCCAATTGTTAAAATTAGTCAGGCAGCTCAAGCACTGTCGAAAGGTAACTACGATATCCATCTAGATATTCAAAGTCACGATGAGATTGGCCAGCTGGCAGAGGATATTGTGAACGCGGGGGTGTCGCTTGGACAGATTGATCGCTTGAGAAAAGAATTGATTGGCAACATTTCACATGAACTTAGAACGCCACTCAGTATCATCAGAGGCTATGCTGAAACCCTTCGCGATGTAACGGGAGACAATCCGGAAAAGAGAAACAGACAGCTAAACATCATCATCCAAGAATCGGAACGTTTGGGACGACTGATTGAAGATGTGCTCAATATGTCTCAATTGCAATCGGGGGCAGCAATATTAAATCTCAAATGCTTCGACATTCATAAAACAGCAAAAGACATTCGAGGTCGATTTAATGTGGTGCATGAAATCGTTATCCAGTGCGACCTTGAGAGTGTTTACGTATCAGGCGATGAAAATAGAATCGAGCAAGTACTCTATAATCTCATCGGCAATGCGACCCAGCATGCAGCCACTGAAGAGCCCGTCGTAATATCGATTGTTCAGTTTGGAAATCACGTGAGGGTTGAAGTCATCGACAAAGGTGCTGGCATTCCAGAAGAAGCTTTAAAGCACATTTGGGACCGTTTTTATCAAGTGAAGGACACAAACGACTCGAAACCAGTTGGATCAGGTCTAGGTCTGGCAATTGTAAAGGCAATATTAACGACTCACAAGACGGCGTTTGGCGTGAAATCTATCCTAAATCAAGGTACATCGTTCTGGTTTGAGTTGCCGATTGGCAAAAATGATTCGCATGATGCTTGCAATGTAAATTTGCATAAATAAAAATGCCAATATAAATAGAAAGCGGCTGCCTCAATAGGATAAATCATTTGAGACAGCCACTTTTTTTATTTTGTGAGCTTAGCAGATACAATATAACGTTGTGGGGCTGAGCCAATATAGACGAAAGGATAGCAGGTCGTAAGTGTCAATGTGCCTTCATCGGTGGGCACAATAACGGTTTTGTCGTCGGCTTCGACAATACGAAAACCAGTTACTTCGTAAGTGAACAACCCGATGTCTGTGCTGACCAGAATGGATGCACCAATTTTCAAATCACCAAGTTTAGTAAATACGGTATCGCGATGTCCTGAGAGCACAGAATTATCGGAAGCGCCAGGATAGGCACTGCCAATATACCTGCCGACCCCTTTTTTTAGTTGCGCGTCATCTGTGCCTTCGTAAATGGGCAGTTCATAATCGAGAGAGGGGATGATCAGTTGACCGATGAGATCGCCAGGTTCATAGGAAGCTTTAGATGGATCTATGGCAACTAGGTCGTCGACATCAGCATCTGTCAATGCTTGTGAGACTGAATTTAGTTTCCCAATATAATCTGTTTTAATGGAATAATCTGGTTTGAAGAAAATTGATTTTAATGTAAAGCCCACTAGGAGAATGCCTATAAGTATAAGCAGTCTAGAGATGCGTTTAATCATAACTTTTTTAGTCATTTTCATTAGTTGTCACAGCTCCTGTTTGTGCCATCACGCATTACCATAAACAATACGCTCATTTAAATTGAAGTGTCGTGTTTAGTATGCGCTATTTCCGCAGTTTTGTATACGTGCATGCACTTTTTTGGGGTGGCATTTGCTTAAAAGTGCATAAAATGGTATACTTGCTGTATGCACACTAGTGACGCGTGCACACAGATTAATAGGTTTCAATAGTCAAAGCCACTTCGTCAGGAGTGGCTTTTTTGTTTCTGAAGAAAGAAGGTTTATCATGTACAAAATACTTATGCAAATTGGTATACTGCTCGTCTTGGTGATAGTAGCCATTTTTATTTATTTAAGACTTAGAAAGCATCAGAGTATCCGAATTTTAAATGCCTCTCTTACTGTAGAGGAATTGGAATTAAGGGCCAAGCGCACTGCGAGTGACCATGTGCTGACATCCAAGCGGATTTTGCTCAATTGGCCGGTTAAACGTGTCAATGAGAATTATAAAAAGATACTAGATCTGTATACGGAACTTAATGATAACCTCAATCACAAGAGGGCTGTTCCTCCTGCAGCCGAGTGGCTACTAGATAATTTCTACATAATTGAAGAACAAGTCAAAGGGATTAGAACCGATATGTCAAAAAAGAGTTATTATAGGCTTCCTGTTTTACGTAAAGGCCCATTTAAAGGATACACGCGCGTATTTGCCATTGCCATGGAATTTACGGAAAGTGTAGATGGACAAATAGACGAAAGCACACTTCTCAGATATTTGGAAGCTTATCAATCACATACCATACTTTTTGACCGTGAAATTCGCATGATGCCAATGATGCTTAGAATTGCATTGATAGAAAGCACGCGGTCTGTCTGTGAGAAAATTGCTGAAACACAAGTCATGTGGAATAAGGCAAATAATATCGTCGATAAATGGTGGTCCGACGAACTGACAGATCCGGACAAGATAGTAAAACTCTTTAAAAGTACGATTGAATCTATCGATGAGGCAAACCCTTCTTTTATAGAACATTTGTTTTATCGATTGAGACGTTCTGGGAGAAGTTATTCCAACGTTTTAAGGTATATTGATGAACACTTGGAGACACTGGGAACCGATACAGAACGCGTCGCTCAAGTTGAACATAATGCACAAGCAGTAAGCACCGTATCTATGGGGAATTACATTATGAGTTTCAGATATATAGCCAGTGTCAACTGGTCGCGTTTATTTGATTCTCTTAGTTTTGTTGAAAAAATCTTAGATCAAGACCCAAGGGGGCATTATGCCTCTATGGATAGTGCTTCTTGTGGTTATTATGTGAGCCGCATCGAAAAATTAGCCAAGAAATATGGTGTTTCAGAGCTTCATATAGCTAGAGAGGCGATAGCACTTGCAAAAAAAGCTGAAAGTGACATACAAGAAGATGGCTCGGTGGACAATGAAAGACTCAGACGTGCGCATGTCGGGTATTATCTCATTGATAAAGGCGTTGACACCTTACTTAAAGGCATAAAGGGAAAAAAGGTCTTAAGGCTTTCTGGTATACAGAAATTTATAAACTGGGGAAAAGAAAAGAAAGTGTCCATTTTTATTGAAACGATTGCGATATTAACAGTTATA
>JBBRVO010000158.1:0-4349 GCA_038246775.1 Peptostreptococcales bacterium
CATCAATAGTTGAATAAAAGCCTGTCCAACGAACATCAATATCCCTGCAATGCCAATAAAGAGCATTGACGTATTGGGTGAGAAAAAAAAGACGACATACCCGAGTACGACCAAAACCGTCGCCATGAGGTAAAAAGCGTTACGCTTTAAGACTTTGCTGATCATTGGGAAAATCACCAGCGCCACAAGCTGTGAAATCCCAAGAATCAATGCGAATATTGAATACATGTTTTCGTCGCCATAGGCGTATTTAAAGAAATAGATGCCAAAACTCGTCGTCGTGACATAGCCAATCATGAAAAGTGCCATGGAAATCGCCGTGTAAAGGAGTTGATCATTATTAAAAATAACCCCAACCATCTGCTTCAATGAGGTGTGTTCCTGCGGTGCACCGGTTTGCGCAAGCTCTTTGACGCCAAAGAGCGTAATCAATTGACCAATCCACATGATGCAGACGATCATTACCGTAAAGGCGAAGTATGCTTTAGTCATACTGCCAAGTGCACTTTCTAAAGCTTTTGTGATCGGTACGATGCCGACGACCACAAAAAACAGACCGATATTTGCGCAGATTCTTGCAAATGCCCCAATCTTTTCCCGTTCTTTCTGATCGAGACTTAAAGAAGGTAGCATCGACCAATAGCCGATGTCGTTGGCGGTAAACGAAATATCCCAAAGCACATAGATAATCGCAAACAGCATGACATAGGTGCTGCCCCTTAACCCGAAATCGGTAAACATCAAGATCGTAACGATGCCGCTTCCGAACGCACCCACCGCTATCCACGGCTTGAATTTTCCGTATTTGCCGTGGGTATTGTCGACGATAACGCCCATGATTGGGTCGTTGATTGCATCAAATATACGGGCCACAAATAAAACAGCCGTCAGCCACCAAAGTGTCGCAGTTGGCAAATCCAATACATCTGTCAAATAATAGATTAAATACATGCTCTCGAGTGAATACAGCATGTCACGTCCAATGGTGCCCAGCCCAAAAGCGTAGCGGTTTCTGAGTTTATACATCTCTTATATCCCCCTTAACAATGACTTCCACCCTTTGCGTCAAATAGAGTGACGATCCAAAATCTCCAAGGACGCGAAGCTGTGTGTCGTAGCCTGTGCCCATATATTGATTGTTTAGAAGCAAGCCACTTTCAAAAACACGGCCTTCTCCCTCATATTTTTCGACGCCATCGTTTAAACAATACACGCGATTTGCAAATCGTAGAATTGCGCCATCTGGGTTTAGAGACACCGGCAATATATGTTTCACGAGTCCACCAAATCGCTCAACGTATAAATTCTGAGGTTTCGTCTCTACCGCATACCTCGCATCAGGCTCTAAGCCAAGAATTTTCAATCGGTCAAACCCCTCACTGGCTGAAGCTATCGTTTGGAAGAGTCCAGAAATGACTTTACTGCCATCTCTTTCTGCCGCTTGCCAAAAAACCTTATTCGGTTTAGTGGATGCGACGCGACTAAATGTGCCAAACTGCAGCGTTTTCCGGTGCGCTTTGTAGTATTCAATCTGCGCCTTAATTTCCTCTCGCTCGACTTTCGACAAATATTTCAAATCCATCTCATAGCCGAGACATCCAAATGCGGCCACGTTGAACCGCGTTGATAAAGGCGTCTCCCGCAGCGTCTGTTGATGCGGCGCAGAGGAAACATGAGCCCCCATCGTCGATGGTGGATACAGATAGGATAGACCGCCTTGTATTTTAAGGCGTTCGATTGGGTCCGTGTTATCAGACGCCCAAATTTGTGGCGAATAACACAGCATCCCCAAATCGAATCGATTGCCGCCACTTGAGCAACTCTCAAGTAGTATGTGCGGCCTCGGGCTGAAAATTCTATCGAGCACGGCATACAAACCCAGTATATATCGATGATAGAATTCACCTTGATTCATGAGCGTCTTAGAAAAAATATCGCTCATATGTCGGTTCATATCCCATTTGACATAGGCCACATTCGCCTCATCCAGCACTCTTGATACCGATGTCACGATATAGTCCTGAACTTCTGGCATGCAAAGATTGAGCACCAATTGACGCCTGCCCAAAGTCGGCTTTTTACCAGGCACTGTAACCGCATATTCAGGATGCGCCCTATAGAGGTCGCTATCCATATTGACCATCTCTGGTTCAAACCAGAGGCCAAAGGATAGCCCAATTGCCTTGAGTTTCTCAGAAAATGACTTCAGTCCTTTGGGCAGCTTTTTCTTATTCACTGTATAGTCACCAAGACCTGTGTGATCGTCATCCCTTTTGCCAAACCAGCCATCGTCGAGCACAAATAATTCAATGCCCAATTTTTTACCGCGCTTTGCGAGATCAAGTAGCTTCCCTTCATCAAAATCGAAGAAATGCGCTTCCCAGTTGTTGCAAAGGACGGGTCTTTCTTTTTGCTTCCATTCTCCTCTAACAATATGTTGATTGATAAAGTCATGCATGTGATGGCTTGCGCCGCCAAAACCCTTATCGCTAAATGTCATCACGGCTTCAGGCGTTTCAAATGACTCACCCTGGCTAAGTGTCCACTCAAAGCAATGGCTGTTAATACCAAGTGATACCCTTACAAGATCACAATTGCTAAGTTCCACACTGCCAAAATGGTTGCCGCTATAGATGAGGTTGAAGCCATAAACCCAACCATGTTCTTCTGTCGCATCACTCTCTGAAAGAAGAAATCCCGGGTTATGGCGGTTTGAACTATTGCCAGTCGTCGATGCGTTCACATGCATCCCAGGTGTCACCAGTCGATTGCTTCGATGTGTTTCCTTAATCCATCCCCCATCAAAAGTCGTCATCTGAAAATTCCGGTTTGGCAAATCTACCATCATACTCAGTGCTCTATGAATCACTGCCTTTGAACCTTCAGGGTTATGATTGGTGAATGCGGCGCGCCTAGTTATGACGTCTGTTTTCTCATAGACTGTATAAAATAACGTTAGCGTCATTTGATTTGAAGCGTCCTCAAGTGTCATCTCAAGCGTCATACAGTCGCTTTCATTGCCGTAAGCCGATGGCAATGTTTGGGGCTTTATATTGCCATCACACACCCGATGGCTTTTATAGATAAAATCACTAACAAAACTGCCATCTGGCATTTTGATCTCCGTAGGGCTAAACCGAAAATCACCTTGGCCGATGTCCGACCATTCGAGACACTGGGTATCTAGACAATATAAATCATCGGATTGATCATAGATTACACTTGACCCAAGCTGAACCGACTGCTTGTGCCTAAGCGCATTGGCCGTTTTTTCGGGATGTGTTTCACAGCTTAAAAAAGGGCCATAATAGATGTGGGCCATATGGCCAAATTTAGTTTTTTCAAATAGGTAACTCGTATGATCTGTATTAAGCCAAAAAAGAGTGTCGAAACTACGTATCATTTGTGCCTCCTAATAGTCGTTCGTTCCTCTAATTATAATGACTTGCAGGTTTGATGTAAAGCCGCCTAGCAATCTTTCAATTTAGTTGCTTTACACAAGTCATCTCATCATGTAAACTTCAATTGAGAAGACTGCTAAATTACAACGATTAACGGAGGATTTCATGACCATCAAACGCATGATTTTATTAGTATTACTTATAGTGATTGTCTTTACAGTGATTGCTTTGATTATTCAACAAATAAATGCATCCACCTCTCAATCGCTGCTCTCACCTCCAAAGGTTGAAAAAGTTTTAAACTGGAACATTGGCTCAGAGCCATTGACACTGGATCCTCAACTCAATCAAGCCCTGGATGGGGGTTCCATTATAAACAACACCTTTGAAGGTCTATTTCGATATAATGGGCACAAAATTGTGCCTGCAATTGCAGAAAGTTATGAAGTATCAAGCGATGGTCTAACCTATACCATTAAGCTAAAAAAAACCAAATGGTCGGATGGCTCAGATTTAACAGCTTCCGATTTTGAATACGCCTGGAAACGTGCACTGGATCCTGCAATGGCTTCAGAATATGCCTATCAGCTTTACTACTTAAAAGGTGGTCGCGACTACAACACGGGCACTGGAACTCTCGAAGACGTTGCCGTCAAAGCACTTGATGAGGGTACACTTGAAATCATTCTAGCTGCTCCGACGCCCTATTTTCTAGATTTACTCACTTTCTTTACTTACCTTCCGACGAAACAATCTGTTATAGAAGCGTCAATAGATCACAATTGGGCAATAGACCCTAACCAAGTTGTGAGCAACGGTCCTTTCAAACTTACAGAATATAAAACGGGGGAAAAACTCGTTTTAACGAAAAACCCCTATTATTGGCATGCAGACACGGTTTTACTAGATCAAATCAACGCCTATATGATTGTAGATGAATCGACAATG
>JBBRVO010000159.1:0-4274 GCA_038246775.1 Peptostreptococcales bacterium
TACGTATTGGTATGACTGATTGGGTTGATGAGCTCAAAGAGTTCATGTGCTTTATCACCTTCACCGAGCATGGCAAATGCTGCTATGACCCATGTCGCCGCATGTGTGTACTGACCGCCATTTTCTCTGACACCTGGCACGTAGCCTTTGATATAACCCGGCTCCATGTCGCCCTTGTCAAATGGTGGCGTCAACAGTTTGATAAGTCCCTCTTCTCTATTGATTAGATAATCTTCAACCGAGGCCATTGCCTTCATCGATTTCTGTGGATCGCCTGCACCCGACATGACCGACCACGCTTGTGCAATGGCATCGATTTTACATTCCGAGCGGCTTTCAGTGCCAAGTACGCTGCCATCATCGAAATAGGCACGCCTATACCACTTGCCATCCCATCCATGTTCATCTAAAGCTTTCGCCAGAGCGCTTGCCGCTGCTTCATATTTTTGTGCGGAAGCAAGGTCCCCTCTAACAATGCAATGCGGAATAAACATTTTGAGTGTTTTGTAAAGGAACCAGCCTAGCCAGATGCTTTCGCCCTTTCCTTCGTTGCCAACTGTATTCATGCCATCGTTCCAGTCACCGCCACCCATGAGAGGCAAACCGTGTTCTCCAAAGTTGAGACCGTGATCTAGTGCACGTATACAATGGGCATAAAGTGTAGCAACCTCATCGGATAACACTGGACTGGAATAACGTTCTTCTTCCTGAGGAGCAAGCGGTGCATCTTTAAGGAATGTCAAAATCTCATCGAGTATCGCTCGGTCACCCGTTACAGTGACGTACTCTGAAACGACATAAGCAAGCCACAAATAATCATCGGATATACGTGTTCTCGGTCCTTTTTCTGCTGGCTCATGCCACCAGTGTAGCACATCGCCCTCTTCAAATTGGTGGGCGGCGTGTTTGAGAATTTGTTCTCTTGCAAGTTCAGGCCAAATGGTGAGTAGCGCTAGGCTATCCTGCAACTGATCTCTAAAGCCAAAAGCACCACCGGCTTGGTAAAACGCCGTTCTAGCCCACATTCTACAAGTGATAACTTGATAGATCAGCCACCCATTTAGCAAAATGTTCATGGCTTGATCTGGCGTATTAACTTGGACCTTCGTCAGTTTTTCACGCCATAACGCCTTGACTTCACGCAAAACTTGTCCAGCCGTTTCAACGTTTCTAAAACGGTTTGCTTGTTCATCGAGGCTGTCTTGGGACTCGGAAATACCAAGTACAAGGACCAATTCAACAGTCTCTAATGGTTTGATGACCACTGACACCTGCATAGCAAGACATGCATCTCGACCACTGCCGACGTTATTGTTTAGGACATTCTGACTTAACAGTTCTGGTGCCTGAAGGCTACCACTTCCTATAAATTCGCGTCTATCTCCACAAACCGTACGCTCAGCTATGGATGCTTCCATAAAAAGAACTTGATTTGGATATTCTTGGTTGTAAGGGTTACGCATTGTTAATGTGCCCTTATCCGTGACTTCGCTATGCAGATGCATCGCCGTTTTGCTTTCAAAATCACCCATTACAGGTTTGGCATAGTAAGTCACCATCAAAGTACGCTCGATTTCGCTGTCGTTTCTGAGTGTAATCAAACTAATCTTAGCCGCGCCCTCTAAAGGGACAAACTGGGTCAATTCTTGAGTAATGCCATGGCTTGTATGATGGAATTTTGTA
The DNA here is from genome assembly GCA_038246775.1 of Peptostreptococcales bacterium. Classification (GTDB taxonomy): domain Bacteria; phylum Bacillota; class Clostridia; order Peptostreptococcales; family Acidaminobacteraceae; genus Fusibacter_C. Next base: position 1,684 of record JBBRVO010000159.1, read on the forward strand.
AAGCCGAATCCATGTTCTATTGTGTACGGCTCAGCTTCTCTAATAGGAAGTGCTGTCATCGTCCATAGATCCACGCCATTAACCAAAGTATCATCTCGCAAGTAGATGATTTCACCTGGTGTATCACTTACGGCATCGTTGGACCATGGCGTCAACTTGTTCTCACGGCTGTTCCCGTACCAAGTATACCCACCACCAGATTCCGTCGTTAAAAATCCAAAATCTTTATTTGCGATGACATTTGACCACGGTAGTGGCGTCATTTGATCGTTTTCAAGGCGTATGATATAAGCAGTACCCTCTTGATTGAATCCACCAATACCATTGTAAAATTGAAGATTATCCATATTGATTGGTGCCTCTATAACATTTGTCTGCGCCTTATTTAACTGTCCAACCACATCACCTTGATACATGGCATAAAGTAGCACGTCTTCAAGCTCAGATATATTTTCTAAATCAGTTGAATGGTTTTCTTTAATGTCTTTTTCCATGTTTTCATCTACTTTAGGAAGTTTTTCAAGTACTGGGACGTTCGAGTAACCTACTATGACCTGTGAAGCCTCTAAAGTGTCGACGCTTTCATAAGCGACCGCATACTGCGTTTCCATAGACCCCTTTTGAGCATCAAAGCTCATGCGTGCCACGGCATAAAGCAAATATAGATCCTCTTTGGCAATGTTGTTAACATTCAAGATGAAAATATCACCTCTATTTTTAACCTTATCCAATGTCTGGACAGAATCGACAATTTCATTGACGATGGCTTTTAGTGGGTTGAAATACGTATTTTCTTCCTTGATGAGTATGACAAGGTCCACTCTAAGATCTTTGAGTCGCCAGTACTCATGTGCTTTGAGTATCTCATAGAGGATTTCGACATCGTCCATTTTTTCCATTGATAGTAACAAAATTGGTCGGTCTCCCGAAATGCCGTATGCCCAAAGGCTTGATTGCCCTTTTTTATTTTGACGCATAAGTACTTCATATCTTTTTCGTATCGGGCTCAAATAGAGAATATCGGAGATCATGTTTTGATAAAGGGTCATTTCTTCCGCTTTTATGTTCAGATAACGGGTCTCAATTTGATTCCTTGTAACGGCCAGCCAAAACGCAGCATCACAGGTTTCAAGGTTATTGTATTTAATTAACAACTCCATGATCGCCTCTCGACTGTCTGCAATCATAGTAACAAAGGAGATTCTCATAGATTTTTTAGGCTCGAGTTTTAGACTGAGCCTGAAACTGAATATCGGATCGATGACAATACCAAGTGAATTAGACAGAGGCTTATCCCTTTGCATTGAAACTGGATTTTTCAAAGTATTGCCACGCCCGATAAACTGCATACGATCCGTTTCATATTGATATTCTCCAAAGATTTCTCCTTCAATCACTGCGATTTGTGCAATCCACTGATCTTTTTCATCAACTTTACGCGGCCTTCTATGTGCCAATAAAGCATGATGTTCAGCGTTGTATTCCGTTTCCATAAACAGGTTACTAAAGGCTGGATGCGCCATGTCGTTATTCTGATTGTTAATGACGAGTTCAAAATAGCTCGTGAGTTCGATTGTATTGATTTCATCACCGTTGTTTTTAACTTTTATACGTCTCACTTCTGCATTATCGCTTGAAGTCACGACGATTTCAGTTAACGTATCGATAGCCCCGTCAGTCCGTTTGTAAGTCGTTTTATCTCCAGTAAATACCACTTCATAATTTTCTGGTAGAACATTATAAGGTGCAAATGCTGAGGACCAAGTTTTATTGGCTTCGTTGTTTTTCAAATAGAAGAACATGCCATAATGGTCCTGCACCGCGTCTTCTCGCCAGCGGGTTACTGCCATGTCTTTTGTCCGGCTATAACCTGTTCCACGATCGGTCGTAACGACAGAATAATAGCCGTTTGACAGAACGTGGGCTTTTGGCAGTACGTCATTAGGCACTTTGAAACTTCTAAATGCGTTGATTTCTTTATAGAGTATGCCTTTAAATGGCACGATTTTTTCTTTATTGTCTTTTGTAAAAATCACGTGCATCGGCACTTTTTCTTGGAGTAACAGACGCGCTGCCTTCACATACACATTTTGTGAAAAACGCCTCTGAAGCACATTTCCGTTGAGATAATTGTTGAGAGACATGAGCGTCATCCCTTGATGGTGTGCCATATAGCTTTTGATGACCACACTTTTTTCGTCATCTTTTAATCGCTCTGGGGTATAATCTGCCGCTTCATAATAGCCGTATGGTCCCTCTAAGCCTTCTTTTTTCATGCGTTCAATATTCATATACGCTGAAACAGGATCCACCATAAGTGCTAAAAAAGTCGCATAGGGTGCTACGACGGCATCTTCAATTAACCCGCGTTTGAGACCGAGCCATGGTACGCCGATTGCTTTATACTGATAGTCTAAGTTAAGATCAATTGAATTAAACGCTGACTCTGATGCCCCCCATGGCATACTGCGTTGGTTGCCGTATTTAATTTGACTTTTAACGACGAAGGAATACGTTTCATCCAGCAGAGTATTCTTATAGCTACCCATGAGTATCAGCGGCATGAGGTATTCAAACATCGTACCACTCCA
>JBBRVO010000160.1:0-4221 GCA_038246775.1 Peptostreptococcales bacterium
ATAAAAGCGATGATGAGTGCGTACTCAACCATACCTTGCCCGTCTTCTTTTTTAAGATTTGTTAATTGTACCGTTGCCCAATTCCATGCCATTTTTAACATATGATTACCTCCCAATTCAAATAACGTTAAAGTGAATGATACCTGCTTTATAGTGATGTTTCATTTTGTTCCTTTTGATGTTCTTATTATAGAATATGCAAACATCAATTGAAAGTACCGTAGTGCCCTAAATACTGCCTTGTAGGCACGTGTTTAAAGGACCAAGGTCCCCAAAATGAACCGCACGTTATTAGATGAGTTCTGAAATTTTATGCTCTATAGCGTAGATTGTCGCATGGACGCGATCTTTAACCCCTATGGTTTTAAAAATACGCGTTGCATTATTTTTAATAGTCTTCTCTGAGAGGTACAAGAACTCTCCAATCTCTTTATTACTATGCCCTTTTGAAATGAAATCAAGAATTTCTATGTCTCTTTTGCTCAAATTTTTTAAAATTTCGTTCTCTGCATTTTTTGTGGAAACTTTTTTAAACAACATCGAGACCAAGGACTTATCAATATAATTTTCTTCATTATAGACGCGCCTAATACCATCGACGAGTTCTTGTGTACTGGACCCCTTTAAAATATACCCTTCTGCGCCAATTTCGATGGCATCTAAAATGGTTTTTCTATCGCTTTCCACCGTTAACAAAAGTACTTTGACAGCTAGCCCCATCGCTTTTATTTTTTTGAGTACATCGATGCCACTCATTATCGGCATATTAATATCCATAAGCAAAATATCTGGGTTGTACTGTTTTATAAGCGCTATTGCTTCCTCACCATTTGTAGCTTCTCCAGCAACGACAAAATCGGCTTCATAATTTAAAATCGATTTTAGACCTTGCCTTATGAGATCATGATCATCGGCAATCAGTATTTTGATTTTATGCTCTGTCACTTAGTATCACCTCTCGATTTACTGGTAGTTTTATCATAACGGTCGTGCCATCGTTTGCTTTAGAATGCAGAGTGATTTCGCCACTTAATTGCTTAACGCGATCATAGATGCCAAGTAGGCCATAAGAAATGTGTTTGCGTTTAAGTTGGTCTAAAGTTTTATCTACATCAAAGCCAATTCCGTTATCCATAACTGTCAACCTAAGATACTTTGAACCATACTCTAAATTGATGTATACTTCTTTGGCTTTTGCATGCTTTTTAATGTTGTTTAAAAGCTCTTGTACCAATCGGTAGACAGCTACTTTAATAATTGGTTCAATCTCCACTACTATTTTACCCGTTTTAACCACTGTCTTTATACCACACTCTACTGAATACTCTTTAACAAATGTATCTATGGTTTCATTGAGCCCAAGATCATCTAGTGACATAGGTCTTAAATCGTGTATGATGCCTCTGACCTCTTTAAGTGCTTTTCTCGCTTGCTCTTTGAGCTGTGAAAGTTCAATCATGCCCTTCTCAATATCTTGCCTGGCAACGCGTTCACAAAAGTCCGCCTTCATGACAATTGAGGCGATTTGTTGCGCGGGTCCATCATGGATATCTCTAGATATTCTCATGCGTTCATTTTCTTGAGCTTCCAAGATTTTAACGCCAACTGCCATTTCATCTGCACCAAGGTCGTAAATCGCAGATAGAATTTCACCTTTGAGATAGGTCACAGCAATGGTCACCTGATGTACGACATGTTCTGCATTTTGAATGTTATTTAAAGCGCGCTTTAATGACATTTCAAGTGCATTGCGTCTGATTTTCAGCATTTGCTCTTCTTTCGTTGCACCCATTAACTCGACTTTAACTTCTGCTGCCGTTTCATAGGCTTTTTTGATATCGTTTTCTGTATGTGTTTTGAATGCCTTTGACACTTCTGCAAGCTTGTTGCGTACCATTCTATCTTTAAGTGTAAGCCTATCAACATCGCCAATGACCCGATCTATATCAAGCTTAATCATATTGAGATCACTTTTCAAAATTTCGTGCTCTTCTCTGGCTGATTCGACGATATCGAGCAGCTGATTTTTGCTTTTATCAATGGTCATGATGATTTCACTCATAATTGCATTCACTTTTTCGATATCCACCGATTTATCCATTTATAAATCCCCCTAAACCTATGATACCCTTTTTTAGCTTCATTTTCACTATATTGAAAAAAAATCATAAAAAAAACCGTCTCAGTTAAGAGACGGCTTTTAATATGTTTCATTTTTTAGTAATTATTCAGTAATACCAACGTTGAAGATGTAGTAGTAAGTTCCAACATAAGGCATAATTTGGAATGTTGGATCTTCAGCGATAAGTTTAGGAATTTCTGAAGTTGGTACAGAGTCAATGACATCGAGTTCGTTTGCTTCATAAGCTGTTAAAGCTGTTGATTGGTCAACGATCATCATAGCATCGATTTGAGTTAACTTCGTTTGGTCAGCTTTCCAATAGTTCGTATTTGGAACAAGAACGATTCTGTCGCCAACTTTGTATTCTTTTAATTTGAAAGGTCCGTTTGATACTGTAAGTGCAGGATCAGCAGCCCAACCTTCTGGATTTTGAACAACTACGTCTTCTCTTACAGGCATGAATGTGTAGAATGTTGTAAGATCTAAGAAGTAAGGTGTTGGTGATGCTAAAGTAACTTCAAATGTTTTCTCATCAATTGCTTTGATCATAACATCTTCAATTGTTCCAGTACCTTCATAGTAAGCTTGAGCGCCTTTGATGTAGAACATTTGGAAGCCGTATTCAGATGCAACTGCTGGATCTAAAGCACGTTTCCAAGCATATTCGAAATCTTGAGCTTTAACAGCTTGACCATCAGACCATTTAGCATCTCTGAGTTTGAACGTATAAACTGTACCGTCATCAGAAATTGTGTAGCTTTCTGCCATAGCTGGTTTGATACCTTCGTTGTCTTTTCTCATTAAGCCTTCAAATGTGTTGTTGATGATATGACCACCGTCAACTGCACTGTTTAATGCAGGGTCAATCGTTTTAGGCTCAGCGCCTAAGTTCCATTGAAGTGTGCCATCATCTGTAGTTGTGTCACCAAAGTACCAGTGACCAAGTGTTGATAAATACCAACCTTTAACATGCTCTTTAACCATGATTGGATGTGTGTAGTAGTAGATTGGCAATACAATCAAGTCGTCCATAATCATTTGCTCAGCTTCATATAAGAGTTTATCTCTATCTGTGCCAGTAGCTAATTTAGAAGATTCGATTAAATCGTCATAAGCAGTAACTCTCCATTGAGCGTCATTGTTACCAGAGTATGATAACCATAAGTCAAGGAATGTCATAGGATCTTCGTAGTCACCAATCCAACCAGCACGAGCAACTTGGAAGTTACCTTGGTGTCTAGTGTCTTGGAATACTGCCCACTCTTGGTTGGCAATTTCTACGTTGATGTTAAGATTTTGTTTCCACATTTCTTGGATTGCTTCAGCGATTGCTTTGTGGCCTTCGCTTGTGTTATAAAGAATTGTTAATGTTGGGAAGTTAGCGCCATCTGGGAAGCCAGCATCTGCAAGAAGTTGTTTCGCTTCTTCGATACCTGAAGCATCCGTAGAGATACCGTAATCGCCAGCAGTTGCTCTGAAGTCAGCACCAGTAGAATCTTTCAATCCCGGTGGTACGAAACCAGTTGCAGGTACTTGTCCAGCTCTAGTGATTTGTTCTACAAGTAATGTTCTGTCGATAGCAAGAGTCAATGCTTTTCTTACTTCGTAGATTTTAACAGCTTCTTCTGCTGTTAAAGTTTTTGTAGCTTCAGTAGATGCTACCGCTGTAGTTTCTTCTGTCTCAGCAACTGGATCTTTTTTAGCACAAGCTGCTAAAGAGAACGTTAACATTAAGACTAAAAACAATGCTAATAATTTTTTCATTAATCAAAAACCCCCTTTAATTTTGGATGTCTGGTACATGGTGCCTTTATACTTAAGCCCCAACGCGTGTTAGGGTCTTAGTACCTTATTGACTTTTCATGTTGTTAAGGTGACATGCTGAAAAATGATTTGGAGAAATTTCGACGAATGCTGGCTCTTGTTCCTTACAGATATCCATTGCATAGCTACAACGCGTTCTAAAACGACACCCTGAAGGTGGATTAATTGGAGATGGCACATCGCCTTCTAGCACAATACGCTTCGCGGCTTTAGTGACATCTGGATCTGGAACTGGAATAGCGGACAACAAAGCTTGGGTATATGGGTGATTTGGA
>JBBRVO010000161.1:0-4213 GCA_038246775.1 Peptostreptococcales bacterium
TAGATGACTTTATTACCAATATGGAAGAAAAGAATAACGCAAGATTATTAAACGAAAAAGTCAAAGACGGCATTATTTTTTCAGATGAAGCGCAACGAATAAACAAAAATTTGGAAACCCTCAATGTAATTATTACAGGAATCCCCATTATTGAAAATGAGAAGATAATAGGGGTTTTTGTAATATACAAAGATATCACTTTTCAAGTTCAGTATAATAAAGAAATTCAAAGACAAAGAATGATTTTTGAATCGCTTTTCACAAATGCAACAGACGCAATTGTTGAAGTAGATAGAAATAAAAATATAGTGGATATTAATGCTAGCTTTGAAAATAGCTTTGGTTATCATATAGATGAAATTAAGGGACTTAGTATTGATCATCTGATCTCTGAACCGAGTTCTTTCGAGAACAATTCTAAAATGACCAATAATATATTAACTGGCGGAAAAGTTATGATTGAAGGCAATCGCCTTTCAAAGGATGGCTCGTCAAAAGAGTATCTCATTAAAGGTGTACCTATTATTGTCGACGATGAGGTAGTTGGCGTCTATGGTATTTACACGGATATACATGAACTCGTCTTGGCTCAGAAAGAAATTGCTGCCCAAACGGTAATTTTTGAATCTCTTTTTAAAAATTCTTCCGATGCCATTGCACGCTTGGATTTGAACCATTTAATTATTCAAATAAATGAAAACTTTACAGAATTGTTCGGCTATAATGCAGATGAAATCGTTGGCAAAGACATTGACGGGGTAGTTTGTGGTAATGAAAATGGTGAAAGTGCGGCACATATGACGAACACATTGCTAAATGGGCAAAAAGTTATCGTCGAAGGGGTGCGCTATCACAAAAATGGTAAACCGCTTGACCTTATGATTCAAGGGGTTCCCATCATTGAATCTGGAAGAACAATCGGCGGCTACGGCATCTATACGGATATAGCAGAGCGTAAAAAATCAGAAGCAGAAATCCTATATATTAGTTACCATGATCAACTCACCAATATTTATAACCGACGGTTTTTTGAAGAAGAAATGAAACGCATTGACTATAAGCGAAACTATCCTATATCACTAATTATGGCCGATGTGAATGGTTTAAAACTTGCAAATGATGCCTTTGGCCATGAAACAGGTGATGCATTGCTCAAAAAAATGGCACAAATCATCGTTAAAGCTTGTCGAGATGGGGAAATCGTCGCAAGACTTGGCGGCGATGAATTTATAATTCTTCTGCCAAATACTACGACAGATGAAGCAGAGGTTGTTGTAAATAGAATTAAAAAAATGTGTAAACTTGAGCGGTTTAATTCAATAGAGTTCTCTATGTCTTTTGGCTGGGATTCTAAAACAGATGAAAGCGACTCGATGGGTAAGCTATTTAAACGCGTTGAAGATTTTATGTATCGTAACAAGCTAGTGGAAAGTCCAAGCATTCGCGGTAAGATGTTTGAAGCGATTATTAAGACACTTCATGAAAAAAATTCAAGGGAAGAGCGCCATTCATCAAGGGTAAGCAACTATTCAGAGCAGTTGGCCCGGTTTTTAGGCTATGATACAAGGTTTGTTGAAGCGGTTAAAACGGCAGGCTGGTTACACGATATTGGGAAAATTGGCATTGATGAAAGTGTGCTCAATAAAGAAGGCAAATTATCTGATTTTGAATGGAATGAAATTAAAAAACATCCTGAGATTGGCTATCGGATATTAAATTCTGTGAATGAAATGTCAGAGCTTGCTGAATTTATTTTAGCCCATCACGAAAGGGTGGATGGAAAGGGCTATCCAAAAGGACTGATGGGGGATTCAATCCCTATAGAGTCTCGCATTATTGCCATTGCAGATGCCTATGATGCAATGACCACAGAGCGAACCTACAGACCGACTCTTACCGAACAAGAAGCATTAAATGAGCTGATGAAATGCGCAGGCACACAATTTGACACCGATTTGGTGAATGCCTTTGTCTTGTGTTTAAAAATGCCTATATAATCTGTAAAGGTTCATTTTAAAAAAAAGCTTGAAACCGTTTGTTTTATAATGGTTTCAAGCTTTTTGTGTGCTTATTTTTTGTATGTGCCTAATTTTGGTGTAATCATATTGAAATAAGCATCCACTGCATCCTGATAGCCTTTTGAAAAATCAAGTATATTCTGTGAAATACTGCCTTTGATACCAGACATACTCATATTAAAGTCTATTTTATGGGTGCCGCCCGGTAAATCCATGCCGTCGCCTATTTCAGGACTCGCGATTTTTCCGGACATTGAAAGGAAGGCTTCTAGTACTTTTCCAACTTCAGTGGCTACTTTTTTAGCATCATTTAAAACCCTACTATATTGATCGCCATATTTAAGTGTTGATGAACACATTGTCCAAACCGATACATTTGTACCAATCCACACGCCCTTCATATATTTAACCGTATCATCCATACTCGGAAGCAGCGCTATATTAAATTCTGCAAAGGATGAATGCAGGCCAGTATCAAAGACCGATATGATCTGATAGGAGAGAGGATCAACCTCGAGCCATGCCCATCGCTTTTGGCCATTAAAGACGGTTGGATTTGTTGGAACAAACAGCATTTTCTCATTTTGTATCACTGCATCCAGTAGTGGCTTAGGGTAAATGCTGGTTGCATTCATTTCATCAAAAAGCGCATCACGACCGTCATCCAATACCGGTATACATGTGATACTGGTGCTATCGGGAGCCGCTGCCCATAAGTCCTGATAACCCGCTTTGTTAGTTCCAGGTAATGCCTGTGCTTCTAGCGTTGACATGTATAGCCCCGAGCCGATGGTGTAGGCTCTCGCAGCAGCCTCTTCGCCGGCGTGAACCTCGTTAAATGCTTGCAACAAATCCACTTCCGTATGCATGATGCCGTCTTTATCCAGATGCGAGCCAACGATTAATACACGTGGGCTATTGATGCGTCCAAGTACGAGTTTTAAATCGCCAACCATCTGCGTGTCATACATAGTTTGTCCGCTGATTATATGGTATAGAATGCTTCTGCCATACCATTTAGCAATGGAAATAGGGTCAGGATTTGATACGCTGTCATGAACTTTTTTGTTGGTATCTTCAAGCATAGCGGCGGCTTCCTCTGTCAAATCTGGAAGATTGAGCGCTATGGTATAAAAGAAGTTATCCAAAGAATCGCCTTCAGCGAGTGTTTTGTAATGTTCAAGTGGTCTGCCTACGCCGTTAATATTCTCAACCTGAATCCTGATGCCAAGGACCTGCTTAGGATCTTCAAGCACATTCGAACTTGTCTCTATGCCGCCTGCCCAACTGAGAAGGGCGTTATAACTCTTCGTTTTTCCCATGCCATTTCTCGGCATAAAGCTGATGTCAAAGGCGTCTGCGCTGAGATCTTTGAGCTTTAAATCTTTTTCTAGCATCAGTAATTCTTGAACACCGTTTTCACCTTCATCGCCACCGAGAGCCGCGCCTGAATCACCTGAAGTTCCCGCTGCGGTGCCAGTAGTTTCGCCGGGTAGGTACTGCACAAAAACACTGACTTTAGCAGTTTTCTCAGCTTCAATCATGTAACCTTCTTGTTTTTCTGAAGGCATATAAATAAGGCCAGCGAGTTCTGAAAGATCGTGCATAAAAGGAATGACCATCATTTTGCGTTCACCAGTGTCATTCGTATAGGAAACCCCGAGCGGAACAGTTCCTACTACAGTTGGGTCAACGCCAGACAGATCAAGCAATAGTTTTTTACCTGCGTCTGTAAAAGCTAACGCTCTTACTTTCGGTGCAAATCCAAGCCTAGACATCAATTGCTTTGTCAAATTTGTCATGTCACCGATATCGCCCCAGCCTTGTGTAATTACGGCTTCTGGCAAATAGCCATAGGTTTGCAAGCTTCCTGTATCGCGGTTTAGCGGTAGGCAGTTCAAGCCTTGAAGCAAACTGATTATTATTTCTTCACTGTTTAATCCTTCGATGGTGCGCAGACCATAGGTTGAGATAGGTGGCATCGGAACACCAATGCGATCATCTTGACCATTCATGCCAATTTCTAAAGCCTGGGCTGTGGCATTACTTAACGGTTTGAATTTCTCGATGGCAGCATTCACAGCCAGATCGAGATTGTTTTGGAATGCTCTATCAATTTCTACAGACTTCTTATATCCGATCAATTCTGGTGAGGCAAACTTGCCTTCTATAATGGGCACCTGGATAGAGGACAA
>JBBRVO010000162.1:0-4087 GCA_038246775.1 Peptostreptococcales bacterium
GCGGTTAATGGTGTATCTTACGAAGTTGAATCAGGCAAGACACTTGGGATTGTTGGAGAAAGTGGCAGCGGTAAAAGTGTCTCTGCAATGAGCATTATTAAATTATTGGATGGAAATGGCTATATCGACTCAGGGGAGATTATATTTAATGATATTAATCTAACAACACTATCGATTAAAGACATGTCGGTTATAAGAGGCAATGAGATTTCAGTGATCTTCCAAGAGCCGATGACGTCGCTAAATCCAATATTTACAATTGAAAGACAAGTGGCCGAGCCGTTTCTCGTGCATCAAAAACTATCCAAAAAACAAGCAGCTGGAAAAGTAATTGAAATGTTATCGCTCGTTAAAATCCCAAACCCTGAATCTGTTGCGAAGCAGTATCCGCATCAACTTTCTGGCGGTATGAGACAGCGTGTTATGATTGCGATGGCCCTTGCATGTAGACCAAAGCTACTCATTGCAGACGAGCCTACAACTGCACTCGATGTAACCATCCAAGCTCAAATTCTCAATCTTATGAACGAACTCAAAACAACCATTGGCACTTCTATCCTCTTTATTACGCATGACCTTGGCGTAATTAATGAAATGGCAGATGATGTTGCGGTTATGTATTGTGGTCAAGTCGTGGAAAAAGCAACCGTTAGAACGATATTCGATCCAAACACTAAATATTCACACCCCTATACAGAAGGCTTGATGGTTTCCATTCCAAGATTAGATACACCGCCAGGCGTAAGACTTGAAGCCATTCAAGGCTCGGTACCGCATCCTTTAGATTTACCAATTGGATGCAAATTTGCACCAAGGTGTAAGTATGCGGTTCAAAAGTGTAACGAACAGGAACCAGAATATTTAGAAGTAGAAGCTGGACATCAAATTCGTTGCTTTTATCCAGTGAAAGGGGTGAGAGCGAATGGTTAATCAAACTAGCGAAAAGAAAGTTTTACTGAGAATAGAAAATTTGAAACAATATTTTCCTTTAAAAAAGACATCGTTTCGTGCGGAACAACTTTATGTAAGAGCCAATGATGATGTGTCCATTGACATTTATGAAGGTGAAACGCTTGGACTTGTTGGCGAGAGTGGATGCGGGAAATCTACCTTAGGCCGTTCACTTTTACAACTTTATAAACAAACAGATGGCCGTACCATTTACTATGGCAGAACCATTGATGAATTGGCACCTAAATATGTCCTTGATATTTTGAAAAACTTACCTGCTTTAAAGAAGTCGTATTTGAACGCGGTCATTAAAGAAAATGATGCAAGGTCAACCTACGAAAAAGCACATGAAGGTGATGAGCAATACCATGCACTTGCAAAACTAAGAGCGGCAGAAAAGTTAGCTAAAGACGACTTGCTCGATATGGCACAATTAATAGGTGGCTTCTTTTTAGCTGATGATTTAGCGCCAGTATCGGAAGTTTTGGTTAATGAGTATGAAGCAAATATAGAAGCGCATCAATTAAGGGTTAAAATTCAAAAGGCAACGACAAAAAACGAAGTCGCTAAATCGGCGTCACTTATAGCTAAGATAGATGCCTACAAGAAAGAACTTGTCGTCGTAGAAAAGAAAATCGAAGCTCTTGAATCGAAAATTATAGCCATGCTCGAACAATATCGCGCACACCCTGAATTTGAGAAGTATCATAAACTCAGAGATGGCGGGATCAATTTGGCGAAGTTATCAGAGATTGAGATGAGAAGTATGCGTAAAGATATGCAACTCATTTTCCAAGATCCGTATTCGTCATTAAATCCAAGATTAACAGTCGGTCAAATAGTTTCAGAAGGTCTTTATGCCCATGAAATTTTCGACAAACGCGATGAAAAAGCACAAGAATATGTCTTAGAAACGTTAGAAAAGTGTGGTCTTGCTAAATATTTCGTACACCGTTATCCGCATCAGTTCTCTGGTGGTCAAAGACAACGTATTGGTATCGCAAGATCAGTAGCCTTACAACCTAAATTTATTGTTTGCGATGAGGCTGTTTCGGCACTTGACGTTTCAATTCAGTCACAAATCATCAACCTCTTACTAGATCTTAAAGAGCAAGAGAAGTTAACGTATATGTTTATTTCCCACGATTTAAGTGTTATTAAATACATCAGCGATCGCGTAGGCGTTATGTATCTTGGAAACATCGTTGAACTTGCACCAACAGCTGAACTATATGTGCATCCAATGCACCCCTATACAGAAGCACTGCTCGGTTCTATTCCAACGACAGATACGGATGATAACAAGAAAAAGTATGTGCTTGAAGGGGATATTCCAAGCCCAATCAAACCGCCACCTGGCTGTAAGTTTCACACGCGCTGTAGATATGCAACCGATATATGTAAAAAAGTGATTCCAGTATTTGAAGAAGTTACTAAAGATCATTTTGTTGCATGTCACCATAAACTCACTTATTAATCAAGTGTCCTAACTAGCGAAAGGATTTAAATGTATGATTTTTCAAAGTAAAATTGATCGTGCAATGAAGTGGCTAAATGAAAAAAATCACCCCATTGACTCTGAGGCACCTGATGCATTTGATGCGTCTATAGATCCTAAAGCAGAATGGTTAGCAGAGCAAAAGGAAGAAAAAGTAGTCCTTGAAAAAGGTGATTTACTTGCTATCATTCTCTCCGCGCTTTTGGTATTTGGACCAGTATTTTTGGTATTTGCCACCATCGCTGCGATTGCGTACTTTAGTATGAGATAAACACTGAGGTGTAAAAAACATAGACGGCTCTAAGTGTTCAATATCATTGAACACTTAGAGCCGTCTATGTTTTTTTAAAATTGTTTTCGAGTCTATTGTGCGCTAAATTTATAATATTATATGGAGGAACAAGATGAATTTATTTGTTTTATGGACAAACCCAGACCCGATTACTTCAGAGAAAATGGTGTTCATGTATACACTCAATAGTAAATTAAGAGGCTGGTGGCCTGAGGTTACGCTTATAATTTGGGGCGCAACTGCCAAATATACGGCTGAAGATTTACAAGTTCAAGATGCAATAAAATCAATGCTTAGAGCAGGTGTCAAAGTGAGCGCTTGTAAAGCATGTGCAGATCAACTCGGCGTAACGGATAGTCTTCTCTCGCTTGGAATTGAGGTAAAATATTGGGGTGAACCATTAACTCAAATTTTAAAAAGTGATGATAAATTGATTACGATATAATTTGTTGAAAAGGTCAATAGTGTGTCATCGCCTTGGACCCAGTTGCTTGAACCTACTTTAATCGAGGTTTCCAGTAAAGCAGTTGATTTGAAGCTGTGAATTCGTAGTTAAATGTGCCATCAAAATTGGTTTTGCAGCTTTTTAGAATATTTTAAAATCTATTTTTTTCAACGCTGATATCGGTATGAGAGACACCTGATATTGGATAAGCGATGCCGTGGGTTCGACCACTGGTTACAGGATAGACGACACCAGGTTCACCAAAATAAATGGCAGTTTCATTTTTAAGACCAGGCATCGCGGTGATTGGGATAATAAATTCATAATCGTCATGTTTATGTGTGAATGGGATAATCGTATTGCTTTCATCTTGCCTTAGCACAGCCATAGAAAATGAAGCACACTGGAATTGTTCAAAGCGTTGATAAAAATTTTGGGTTCTTGGACTATGGTCTTTAATCATACGAGACTCCTCAATTTATATATTTAATGATGAATACCCAATTTATTTGCTTATGTAACAGTAATATTCAATAGCTTTATCTATTTGCTTGGCAGTGATGCTTAGAAGTAAGATATTGCAAATAATAGTTATCAAGCATTATGTCAAAGTATCCTTTTCGATATTATGATGTATAACATTTATTTATGATTCTAAAATGAATTAGTTATAAGGTTAATATAGCGTGTAATGGGTACAAATTAAATAGTAAAAGAACCATTACTGAACTTAAAAATGAGTACAATAATGGTTCTTATTTATTTAGTGTCTGCCGATTAAATCTCTATAGCCTTGAAATCAGCAAATCTTTTTCGATAATTTAAAATTTGAAAAATTAGCGCAAAAAGTACTCGCGCTTGAATCTTAAAAAGATTCGTCACGAATACAGATAATGCTATA
>JBBRVO010000163.1:0-4086 GCA_038246775.1 Peptostreptococcales bacterium
GCTATTCAATTTTCAAGGTCCTGTATTGTTTGCTATCAGCCATTTTCAAGCTTTTGAAACTTCAAATGCGCTGACAACTTTTACAGTATATCAGTCTGAGAACACCTTGTCAACGCTTAAATTGAAATTAATTATCATTTTATTTTTTGTACAACATATAGTGTCAATCTTGCTAAAATCATACTATTAGAGGCACTATATGACTACTTGAACCAACGTTCAAAAGCTTCTAGCCCAAAAATCCCTCCCGTATGAATAAAGAGTATATTGTTACAATCATCAAATCGGCCTTCCTTAATTTGTGTCAACATGCCTCTAAATGCTTTTCCAGTATAGACTGGATCGAGTATTAAACCTTCTTGCTCTGCAACATACTTAATTAAGTCGATATCTTCAATTGATGTTTGTGCATAACCACTGCCTTGAAAATCATCAATAATTGTATGGTTATCCAAGAACGTTTCAAAAGTTCTTCCTGAAAGGCGCGAAAGGATTTCATTTGACTCGGATAAAATCTTTTTAGATTGTTCAATAAAGTATGCGCTACTCCCACCAACACTGTATCCAATGAGTTGCTTACGGTATGCATTAAAATGATTGCCAAGAAACAGCCCTGAATATGTGCCACCTGAACCTACCGTACATACGATGGCATCAAAAGTCGTTTCCATTTCCACTTCTTGGTGAAGGATTTCCTGGTATGCATTGTAATAACCAAAGTTACCTATGCCATTTGAGGCACCAATGGGTATAATATATGCTTTCAAGCCATTTTTTTCATAATTCAACTTAATATCTTCCATAATTGATAAATGGCCAGAAAATGCTTCCCCTGTTAGGTAGGTAATCTCAGCGCCAAGTATTTTATCAAGTAAAAGATTTCCAGAATAGTGCTCGGGTTCATCTCCACGAAGTACCAAATGGACTTTGAGCCCTAATTTTCTCGCAGCTACTGCTGTTGCACGCGCATGATTAGATTGGATAGCGCCACAAGTAATAATGACATCCGCACTCTGATTTTTCGCTTCACATAAGGCATACTCTAGTTTCCTGACTTTATTTCCCGACAATTCGATGCCTGTGAAGTCATCCCGCTTAATATAGAGGTTTTTTTCAATCGATTTTGACAAACGCACAAGTTTTTCAATTGGTGTATTTTTCTGAGCCAATTCAATTTTGTTAGGAAACATAATTTCCATATCGCATCATCTCCATTTCCATCTCATTTAATCTCATTTAATTTAATTTGATTTGATTCAATTTATTTGAATTCAAAATTTGACGATTTTAAAAATTTTCATTTTTGTCTCATGGGTTCATTATAGCTTAATTTATACGTTAACAAATTATATTTTTACAATCTCTTCTATTATATGATAGAATATTTAGGGATTGCCCATTCTAATAGAGAATTATGGGTGAAATTTCCTAGGGGGTTAGGTGTATGAAAACTAATAAGAAATTTTCAACTAACATTATTGCATTGCTGCTTTTATTTTCCACATCGATCATTGTTTTCTTTTCAATATTTTCGTATTGGTTTATCAAAGATAGCGTCATGAAGCAGATGCAAAACGACGGACTAACATTGATAAAAACCATTAAGAGAGAAATTGAAAGTTATGACATCAGCAATTTAAATGAAGTGCAAAAAATATTTTATGACGTAAAAGAGAAGAGCACTGGGGGTATCGCATACATATCTATGTCCGATAACAATGGAAACCTTCTTGTTTCAGACGAATCCGTGTTAATCGATGCTGCGTCATCTGCTACAGAGACCGTAACGGCATCTGAGTCCTCTTCAAGTACCGAAGCTTTACTCGTTCAGGTTGAATCTGATGTTTTTAATATTTCAGAACCCTTATCAAATAGTGAGAACATCTTAAACATTGGGCTTTCACTGGATCAAATGCAGTCACAAATCAAAAGAGCTTTTCAATTAATTTTGATAATTGGCATCGTCTTTATCTTATTGGTTATTATTCTGGGTTATTTAATTACAACGCACCTACTAAAAATATTAAAATCATCCATTCAAGAATTAAAAATACTCTCAACTGGGGATTTGACCATTGAATTCGAATCTGGAAGACGTGATGAGTTTGGACAATTAAATGCTTCGTTGTCAGAAGTTGCTCAAAAATTTAAAACGACGCTTTCAGATTCAGCGAGTGCCACTTCCAATCTAGAAAATGTATCCAAACAACTCACTGCATCCAAAGAGAGTTTGAATGACTCGGCAAATGAAGTGACTAGCAATACCCTTCAGATACAAGAAGTCGTCCATAACCAAAAAAATGCCATTGCGCACATGATGGCTGCAACCGATCAGCTATCCATTTTACTTACAGGTATGGCGCGCAAATCACTTGACATCCAAAATCATAATGAGAAGATTGGTCAGTCAACAGCATTTGGAAGCGATAAACTCAATTTACTCACTACTTCAATGACTTCCGTTGTCAGTACGTTTAATGATGGCTCCGTACAAATTGATGCGCTAAATGAAAATTTTTCGAAAATCAATGAAATTACGGATGTCATAAATCAGGTTGCACAACAAACCAATTTATTAGCCCTTAATGCTGCTATTGAAGCGGCGCGCGCCGGTGAAGCTGGACGTGGATTCGCAGTAGTCGCCGATGAAATTAAAAAATTAGCCGAGCAAGTCATCAATGCCTCGAAAAACATTTCAGAACTTATTGGTTCGACGCAAAGTGTCGTGACAAACGTCACGCGCGCCAATTACGAAATTTCGGAAAAAATCAACAGCCAAAGCCATTTCATAAATGATACCGTTGATTCGTTTAAGCAGATTGACACCGAGACACAAACATCCCTTACTGTCGTCAAATCATTTACACAGGAAATTAAGTCAGTAGATAGCAACAATCGTATGCTTGTGAGTACCTTGGAAGAAATTAGAACCATTTCAGAAAAAATAGATGCAGTTGAGTATGATATTCGAAAATCAGTTGATTCTCAGAATAATGATTTGCACCATTTAGATGCTCTTTTAAGTATCATCAATGAGTTATCTTCAAAGCTTTCGTATAGTATCTCGTTCTTTAAGTTTTAGTCCATTTATTAAGGATATATATAGATATAGGATAATCCGATATATGGAAGGAAGTGACATAATGGATGCATTCATGAAAAAAGCCATCGTAGAAGCTTATGTTGGCATAAACTCAGAGGATGGCGGGCCATTTGGTGCAATTATTGTTAAAGACGGTCAAGTCATTGCCACTGGGCATAATGAAGTTGTCGCGAATCAGGATCCAACGGCCCATGCTGAGATTGTGGCAATAAGAAAGGCTTGTAAGATACTTAATCGTTTCGATTTATCAGACTGTTCACTTTATACAACCTGTGAACCTTGTCCGATGTGTTATGGCGCAATTCATTGGGCAAGAATTCCAGTTGTCCGCTATGGCGCAACGAGAGACGATGCTGCAGATATTGGCTTTGATGATCGTCTTCTATATGATCTATTATCAGGCAAGCGCGTGGATACCTATCTAGATTATCAACAATCCAATAGAGCAGAATGTCTCGTTTTGTTCAATGACTACCTAAATGATCCAAATAAAACCCCATATTAAAATTTAAAAAATCCAGTCTAATGACCATAAGTCAATGACTGGATTTATCTTTTATCTGGCAACGTTCTACTCTCCCAATGGGCTGGTCGTAACCTATGGTTACTGCTCGCCTATGCATCCTACAGCTGCCCGCCAAGTATGAGAAAAATGCTATGCATTTTTTCTCACCCGACATGGGAAAACGCAGTTTTCTAGGAGGGCGTTTGCACCTATTTCATTATGTTCAAAAGTCTAGTCTCAAAATTGATAGAACACTGATTTTAGTCGAAAAGGTATGTACGGACATATATTTCTTTATAGCTTAAATCATTATACTAAAAAAATCCAGTCTAATGACCATAAGTCAATGACTGGATTTATCTTTTATCTGGCAACGTTCTACTCTCCCAGGCAGCTGCCCGCCAAGTACCCTCGACGCTGGAGGACTTTACTTCTGTGTTCGGTATGGGAACAGGTGTGGCCCCTCCGCCATCATCAC
>JBBRVO010000164.1:0-3996 GCA_038246775.1 Peptostreptococcales bacterium
AGCACATTTTACAACGTGTTTTTTAGCAATGGTGCTCTACAGATACTTAGAAAAGAGACTTCAAAACAAGTTTACTTGTTCTGAAGTCATCCAAGGATTAAGAGCAATGAATTTTATGGAAATCCCTGGTGATGGTTATGTACCCTCGTACACAAGAACCGATTTAACAGATGCTTTACATGAAAACTATGGATTCAGAACCGATTTTCAAATTATAAAAAGTAAACAGATGAAAAATATTTTTAAAGAAACAAAATCATAAAAAAGTACGCAGTTTTTGAATACAAAAAGAAAGCCAAAAACCCAGTTTTTACAATGGATTTCGGGCTTTTTTTAGTTATCAAGTGTCAAACTCAGGATTATAACGAGACGTATTGTCGATGTCAAGGCTAACTTTATTTATATACGATACCTTGTATATGGTCTAGAACCACTTGAGCATGCCCTACGGCGCTGACACCCCTGAATTCTTTTACAAACTCCAAGTCTTCATGAAAAACAAATGTTGATCTGACAGTGCTTCTATTCGTTTTTCCAACTATCTTTTTATCTTTGATCACATCAAATTCTGACAACAGAAATTTATCGACATCGCTAATCAACGTAAATGGAAGTGTATATTTTTGTTTATATTTTTCATGAACATCAATCGTGTCTTTACTGACGCCGTAAACGTGATAGCCCAGTGCTCTAAAGTCGTCGTATAAGTCGGCAAAATCTAGTGCTTCCAATGTACAAGACGTCGTATTATCCTTTAGATAAAAAAACAAAATGAAATTTTGAGTGCTGAGTTTTTCACGTGTTACCATTTTTCCATCTGTTGCCTTCAATGAAAAATCATTTATGAAATAATTCATTTGTTCTCCTATCAATATTTCGGTTTACTATAATTATATCCAGTGTTCATTAAAAAAAACATCTCTAAAAAAATAATGTTTATTGTATCCATTGTATGCCTATGTTATAATCCATTTAACAGATTCGCGTACACGTGTCCGTGCATGGCGAACAAGGAGGCATTATGGAAAATGGCAATTTTTTAATGATCCATATAGATGTGTTGCCTGAAGTCTTTATTAAAGTCGTTGAAGCTAAAAAACTCGTTCAAAGCGGCAAAGTCGATTCCGTTGCAGAAGCTGTCAAGCAAGTCGGCATTAGCAGAACCACTTTCTACAAGTATAATGAGTATGTCTTTACTTTGGCGGATGGTTTTTTAGGCAAGAAGGCAACCATCTCAATGACACTCGATCATCATTCAGGTATTTTGTCTCATGTTTTAGAGACGATTGCAGCCAATAAGGGCAATATCTTGACGATTAGTCAAAGTACCCCAATCGATAAAAAAGCAAACGTAACGATAACACTGGACATCACTGATATGGCCACCACTTTTTCACAGCTCACACAAGAGTTAAAAAGCCTAGAAGGCGTCTTTAAATTTACACTAGACGCTATAGAATCAACAGACCGTTAATTGGGAGGCACATATGAAGATTGCATTACTTGGCTACGGCGTCGTCGGTTCTGGGGTATTTGAACTGATTGAACAAAACAAATTGAAATTTAAAAACCTATATTCTCGCGATGTTGAAATCGTTGGCATCTTGGTAAAGAACTTAGACAAATATAAACATCTTGAACATTTCAATCTATTTACCACCTCATTTGAGTCGATTTCGCAATTGTCGTTTGATGTTGCCATCGAAACAATTGGCGGCGTATATCCAGCCTATGACTATGTGCGTACACTCCTTGAAAATGGCAAACCCGTCATCACTTCAAATAAGGATTTGATTGCAGAAAAGGGTGTGACACTTCATGAAATTGCTTCGAATTTTGGCGTTGAACTAAGTTATGAAGCCAGTGTCTGCGGCGGTATCCCACTACTCAAACCAATCAAGGAATGTCTCGTTGGTGACACTATTTTAGAGATCGTTGGCATTGTAAATGGTACAACCAATTTTATTTTGACAAAAATGAATGAAGAAGGCCTAAATTATTCCGATGCCTTGGCAATGGCCCAAAAACTCGGCTTTGCAGAGGCAGATCCAACGGCAGATGTTGAAGGGTTAGATGCGATACGAAAAATATCTATTTTGACGCGATTAGGTCTAAACATTTCTCTCGATTGGAAGGCCCTGCCCGTAGAAGGCATCACACATATTTCACCGGACGATGTCGCCTATTTGAAAAAGACTGGCAAAGTTATCAAACTCATTGGTATGACTAAACTCATGGATGCTTCTGTCTATGCCGCCGTTAGGCCTGTTATCCTATCAAAAAACGCCAAATTTGCTAACATTAATAACGAATTCAATGCCGTTAGCATCATTGGCCAGTATGTCGGCGAGCTATTCTTTTCTGGCAAAGGTGCTGGAAAATTTCCGACAGCAACTGCTGTTTTAGGTGATTTGGTTGGTTTGATGCAAAATAAAAAACAAAAAATCACTACAGAAATCCAATCGGTTGCACCTTTCCCATTTTATCCATTTAAAGCAACTTGGGTCTTAAGAATATCACAATTTGACCTTGCTTCCTTAAAGGATTCGTTATTTAAAGCACTTCAACATGATAATTATTCACTCACTTTTTTATACGATGACGCGCCTGCCTTTTTAGAGTTTCAAAATTTGACAGAGCCGGAACTCATTGCACTAAAGCATTCAATTGGTCAAAGTGACAGCAGACACTACCTTATGATGTAAACATTTGAAAGGTACAGTTTTAAGAATTTGGAGGATTTAAATGGTACTCATAAAAGTTCCAGCTACGACCGCCAATCTCGGCCCCGGTTTTGACACGCTGGGCTTGGCCGTTAATTTATTTCAAGAAATCAGTGTTGAAAAATCAGCGTTTAATAAGAAAACGATCACATGGCAAGGAGAAGCAACTCTTGACCTTGAGGATAATTTTGTTTTTTCCGCTCTTGAACGCGCACTGGCACTCAAAGGCAAACCATCTACTGGCTATACACTTACGATGCTTAAGAGTGACATTCCAATATCTAGGGGGCTCGGTAGTTCGGCTGCTGCCATCGTAGCAGGCATCTATGCAGCCAATTATCTTATGGATTATGAAATGACCCGCCAAGAAATGCTAGATCTTGCAACTCAAATAGAAGGCCATCCAGATAACGTCACGCCCGCAATGCTCGGCAACTTAATCATCGCCTCTTCAGTCAATGGCGTCACACACTATGCGAGTATTGACTTTCCAACAGATCTTGATTTACACGTTTTTATTCCCGATTTCAAACTGAATACTGCCTATGCACGCAAAGTATTGCCTGAAACTTATACACGTGCGCAGTGTATCCACAATATTTCTCACATAAGCTTACTCATTCACGCATTGCTTAGTAAAAATTACGAACATCTAAAATTGTCGTTTTCTGATGAAATTCATGAGCCTTATCGTTACCCATTGATAGAAGATAGTGCTTTGATTAAAGAACAACTCACATCATGTGACACTTATGGTACATTTATTAGTGGCGCAGGGCCAACACTCATGGTTTTGACAAAAAAAGGGACCTCTTTAAAAATCGATCTTAATACTGAGCAATTTAAACACCACTGGACTTGTATCACCGTGGACATCAATAAGAGCGGCGCAACTTACGAAATAATCAAGTGAGGCAATATGAAAATAATCGTACAAAAATATGGCGGCACTTCTGTAGCAACTGTCGAACGCATTAAAAATGTCGCTCAAAGGGTCATTGATACAAAACGCAGTGGCTTTCATCCCGTTATTGTGGTTTCTGCAATGGGTAAACAAACAGACGCACTCATTGCGCTTGCCAAAGAAATCAACTCCAATCCCTCTACACGTGAGATGGATATGCTACTTGCGACAGGTGAACAAACGACCATTGCACTACTCGCTATGGCCATTGATGCCTTGGGGCACAAAGCAGTCTCATTGACAGGGACACAAGGCGGCATAAAAACAGATGATTTTTACTCTAAGGCAAAAATAGATTTTATTGATACC
>JBBRVO010000165.1:0-3960 GCA_038246775.1 Peptostreptococcales bacterium
CCTGGGTCAGCAATTTCGTATTCGCTTTTGAAAGTCGCTTCCAAAGATTCTACGAGCTCTTCCATGAGGTATTTGTCATCTGCAGAAATCGTAAATTTCATCGTACAGCGTTTTGCGATGGCATTCATCTTTTCGCCACCGAAGATTTCAAACAAAGCAACTGGGAAGTGGCCTTTGAAAGACGTGATCGTTCTGCCCATGAGTTTGATGGCATTTGCACGGTTTTTGCCGATCTCTATGCCTGAATGGCCACCCGCAAGACCCGAGATGATGAGTTGATATGCAAGTTCATTTTCATTGTCTATAGTGTTCATGTCGAGTTCTGTAATATTGTTGACGCCACCTGCACAAGACGCAAGCAGTGTGCCTTCTTCTTCTGAGTCGAGGTTGATGAGAATATCGCCTTTAACGTGCTCTGGATCGAGGGACATAACGCCGTCCATACCCGTCTCTTCACACGTTGTGAAAAGTGCGATGAGTTTTGGATGCTGAAGTGACTTGCTTTCAAGCACGCTCATAGCCATAGCCACAGCGATACCGTTGTCAGCGCCAAGGGTTGTGCCTTTGGTTTTGATCCAGTCGCCATCGATGACGAGTGGAATCGGCATTGTGTTAAAATCGAAATCTAGTGTATCGAGTTTCACACAAACCATATCGGTATGGCCTTGTAAGATCACTGTAGGTGCATTTTCATAGCCAGGTGTCGCAGGTTTTGTGATGATGATGTTGTTTGACGCTTCCTTGATGACCTCAAGTCCCAAGTTTTTTGCGAATTGCTCAAGATACGCGGCAACTTTTGCTTCATTGCCCGATTCTCTAGGAATCTGTGTCAAAGCTTCGAAATTTCTAAAAACACTTTCAGGTTCAAGTCCTTTTAATAGGTTCTCCATATGAAATCCCCTTTCACGTTCACTGATTTAGATTAGACGACCATGTGAGACAAGATATGTCCCGCGGCATGCTTATGTCAGGTTCATTTTAACATATTATGCATAGATTCTAAAGGAAAATGCGTCGAGGACCGTATGACTTAGAGCATCCGGTTTCAATGTTTGCCCGCCGTATACGTCATAACTGACGGCCCCAACAGTCTCCAAGACATTGATTTCTCTTGCTTCCTCAGAGACGTTGAACAGGAATGTTAAACTTTTGTCATCACTGGTTTTCCTATAGGCCATAACCCCCGAATCGAGATCGGTTTCTAGCCACTCGATGTCCATCGCTCTAAGGGCTGCGTATTCATGTCTCAAGGCAATCATGCGTTTGACATGCGCCAAAAGGTCTTGATTTTGCTGCGCTTCATCCCATACCATGCATTGGCGGTTGCCGTCATGTACGCCAAAGAGTCCTACCTCACTGCCGTAGTAAACACTTGGCGATCCGCCAAAGGACATCTGCAGGACAAATGCGAGTTTTACGAGTCGATCGTCATCGGCTAGCATCGTTCTAAGCCTTGATGTGTCATGGCTATCGAGCAAGTTGAATAGATTGGCTGCGATGTGTTTTGGATAACTCACCAAAAGTTGACTGATGCTGTCCTTAAACGCCTGTGTGCCAAAATCGGCGTACTCTGGCGCTCTGCTAAGAAAATGCCAAACAGGATACGTGAATGCGTAGTTCATGACGGAGTCAAACTGATCCCCTCTGAGCCAAGGGTTGGAATCGTCCCAGTTTTCACCCAGTATGAAGATATCGGGTTTGATGTCACGGACGACGTGTTTAAATTTACGCCAAAATTCGTGTGATACTTCATTGGAGACATCCAGTCGCCAGCCATCGATGTCATATTCGCGTATCCAGTAGCTCGCAACCTCGAACAAATACTGCTCAGCAACTGGATTTTCCGTACGCCATTTTGGCATGTTCGGTGTGAAGGCAAACGTTTCGTAGTTTAGGGAACCAGCAGGCATATGCCCTTTTGGTGCAGGAAACCCTGACTCACCTATTGGGAAATTGATGACCGGTTCGCGAAGCAGATGGAAACACTGCGCGTACTTTGAGTCAAACCCATGGGTCACCACATCTTGAAAATACGGGTGCTTGAAACCACAGTGGTTGAACACGGCGTCGAGCATCACTTTGATGCCGCGTTTGTGCGCTTCATCCACGAGTGTTTTAAACGTCTCGTTGGTGCCAAATTCCGGATCGATTTTGAAGTAGTCTATGGTATCGTATTTGTGTGTCGTCGGCGCTTCAAAGATCGGCGTGAAATAGATGCCCGTCGCACCTAGATCAGCGATATAGTCTAGGTGGTCGATAACCCCTTGAAGGTCGCCACCAAAATGCATGTCGTTTGTCACCTCTTGTTCGCTACCCCATGGCAAGGTTTTCGCTTTGTTGATCGACGCGTCGCCATTTGCAAAGCGCTCCGGAAAGATTTGATACCAAACCGTATCCTTCACCCAAGCAGGTGCTTCGAACACATCTTCCACATTGATATAAGGAAAGTTGAAATAGTCGCTCAGGGATTTTAAGATCTCCGGATGCTTTGTCATGTCTATAGCGCCATGGGCACCAAAGAAAAATTTCGCCTTACTGTCATTAAGCACAAATGCATAGCGCGTGCGCTTATATTCGGGTTTTACTTCGATAAACCAATAATCAAAATACTGGTCGCTGTAATCTTTTTTCATAGCCATGGGTGCCAGCGATGCATGTGCCCACGTATGTGACTGCGTGAAGTCGCCATCTGCCGCCTGAGCCGCATGGCTAACGCGCTCTTCTTCTGTTAAACGTCGCCAGTTAAAGGGATCGCCCCAAATCATCGTCACTTCAGTTATGTCGTCTTTTGCGGTACGCAGTCTGATATGCAAGGTTTTCTCGTCATAGGCATAGGCGTATTTGCTCTTGGCTTCGTGATAAATCGCATGAATGTTCATTTCGGCTCCTCATTTATAAGTTACATATTTATTACAGTTTCGATTAAACGGTTCTATGTGTGGTATACTTAAGATAGTTATTTTCTTGACAAACCACGCAGACTATCGTTTGTCTATTTAACTGGTTACCTGTCATTATTCCTCCATCTATGGGTTCACCTTTGAGGAGCAATTATTGAATCGAAATTTGATACTACGCAAAACAGCTGTACTTTTTATGATCGTCGTCGTTTCACTTGCCATAAAATACACGCTTGAGAAAGACAATTTCAAAGTTAATCGCGCAGCGGACATGCAAAATATCTACATACAATTAAATGACGGCAAATACATACTACATCCGCTTCATTCAAATGACATTATAACCCTTGAAGTGAAAGAAAATGATGCAATCCATATGATTATGCTTGAAAATTCAACAATTACTTATAAATGGCTGCCCACCAGTCTCGACATTTCTGACGAGACGTCTTCTATTCTTTTGATATCCGAAGAAAAAATCAGCGCTTCCACCTTTAATCCATTTCAAGTCATTTCAGATGGCGAAAACCTCAATCAAAAGCAGTTCACCTTTAAAATCAACTCTACTGAAGATTCAAAAATCAATTTTTCTTATGTCAATGCCAATGACACGAGTCAAAGCTCTTTTAACTTTACCCTTCTTTTAGATGCCAGTAACTGAATGACTAAACACTATTAAATAAGAGCTAAGAAGTCATTCTTAGCTCTTTCATTTTTTTCTATTAGCGTCTAAAAAGACTTATAAGCGTCCGTACAATTTGGTCATATGTCGCATTTTTTTGGCAAGTGCCGGCGACAAATCGTGCATCGTGATACGCCATACCCAGTTGCCGCCAAGTGTCGACGGGAAGTTCATGCGCGCTTTGTTGTCGAGTCCGAGAAAATCTTGCATCTGAGCCACTGCGAGGTAGGCAGTTGAACCCCATACCCCTCTCATAAATCCCCAGTTGTAGCCTTCTCCACGATCTAGTTTAAGGTAGTCGATGGCAAATTCTCGGTCGTCTTTCGCCACACTGTCCATCCAGCCTGATACCGTTTCGTTATCATGTGTGCCCGTATA
>JBBRVO010000166.1:0-3944 GCA_038246775.1 Peptostreptococcales bacterium
CTACGGAAGCACTCATAAGCTGTGGCATCGAAGGAAAATACTTCGCCAGCGTTTTAGCTGCTTTCTCGCCGATCAAAGGGATACCTAGTCCGGCAATCAACCGATAATAATCATTTTGCTTACTTACTTCAATGGATTTAATGAGATTCTGAATCGATTTTTCTCCAAAGCCTTCTAAATTTTCAAGCGCTTCTTTATTTTCTGGCAGTTTATAAATATCTGCAATTGTTTCAATAAACCCTCTATCTAGAAACTGTTCCACAAATGCTTCGCCAAAGCCATCTATGTTCATAGCCGTCCTAGAAACAAAATGCATTAATAGTCTTTTGATCTTTGCAGGGCAATAGTCATTGATACATCTTAAAGCCGATTCACCCTCTCTTCTCACTGTGGGCGTTTCACAAATTGGGCAACTCGAAGGTAAGACAAATTTTGCCGAGCCTTCAGGTCTCTTATCAACATCTACTCTGACCACTGCAGGGATGACATCGCCCGCCTTATGTACAAAAACGGTGTCACCAATGCGAATATCTTTATCATTGATATAATCTTGATTGTGTAGCGTGGCTTTGCCTATGACAGACCCTGCTACTTTAACCGGTGTAAAGATAGCCAGTGGTGTTATGACGCCCGTTCTACCAACTTGCACTTGAATGTCGATGATGGTTGTGGTCGCCATTTCGGCTGGAAACTTGTAGGCGATAGCCCAACGTGGACTTTTTGCCGTGTAGCCAAGCTGATCACGCTGCGTAAAATCGTTCACTTTGATAACGAGTCCATCGATTTCATAAGGGAGACCATGTCTGATTTCCACCATTTCTTCTGTATAATTGATGATATCGTCCATAGCATCGAATTTTAACAGTTTTGCGGTTTTAAAACCCCACTGAGTGAGCGTCTTAAAAGCGTCTTCCTGATTGGTCGCACCAAACTGCTTGAGGCCTGATAGAATATCAAACACGAAGACATCTAGCGCACGAGAGGCTGCAATTTTCGAATCGAGTTGTCTAAGCGAACCCGCCGCGGCATTTCTCGGGTTAGCAAAATCTTCTTTACCGAGTAGCGCTTGCTTTGTATTCAAACTGACAAAATTCTCTTTTGACAGGAACACTTCCCCGCGCACTTCAATTGTCCCTTCCCCACCTATCATCAGCGGCATAGACTGGATCGTTCGCGCATTTACCGTGACATCTTCTCCCGTGATTCCATCGCCACGCGTTGCAGCGCGCACAAACTTTCCATTTTCATAAAGGAGTGCCACCGTCAACCCATCGATTTTATATTCGACGGTATAGGTCACTTCTGTCTGCAACTCTTTCCGAATCCTGCGATCGAAAGCTAAGAGGTCCTCGGCATTGTAGGCGTTGTCCAGACTTAAAAGTGGTATGGCGTGTGTTACCTTTTGAAAGATTTCCAGCACCTCTCCACCTACACGTCTCGACGGTGAGTTCGGGTCGTCAAATTCAGGGTATTGTGCCTCAAGGGCCTTAAGTTCATTCATAAATGCGTCGTATTCAGCATCCGTTACACGGGATTTATCTAGGGCATAATAGTCGTGATTGTATGTGCTTAGCTGCTTGCGAAGCGCCTCAATGCGGTTAATTTCCGTTTTGTTCATGGTTATCACCCTATCACTTTAATTGGTGCAATATTGGGGTCGAGTTTCTTGATGCCGTGTGCATCGAAGACAATCGTCAACGTGTTGCCCGTCTGATCCACTGTCACGACCATGCCCGTACCAAAGATCTTGTGCATGACTTTGTCACCTGTCGTATAAGTTGGGCCTTGGCTTTTGGTCTCAGTTTTAGATTCGTTCGTGTAAGTCGCTTGTTGTGGAAAATATGGATTTTTCTTCGTCGTTTTTATATCGAAGAAAGAGGTTTCTTTAGGTTTGTTTTCTCTCAAAACGGCAGACAAAGGTCTTTCTCCCATAACTTCGATGATGCTTTGATCCATCTCGCTCAGGAAAATACTTGGTCTTCTAGGCTCAAACCTACCGTAGTGATTCCTATTTTTTGCATGCGTGACGTAAAGGACTTTTTCGGCACGAGTAATTCCCACATAACAGAGTCTGCGTTCCTCTTCAAGCTCGGAATCGTCATCTTGTGCACGGTAAGAAGGGAATAAATTTTCTTCGAGACCGACTAAAAATACAACGGGAAATTCGAGACCTTTTGACGCGTGAAGCGTCATGAGTAGTACGCCTTCTTCCTCTTCGGCGATGTTGTCCTGATCGCTTTTAAGTGTCGTCTCCGCTAAGAAATCTCTAAGGCCTGGATGGTCTTGTCTTTTTTCAAATTCTTCGATGACCGTCTTAAGTTCGTAGATATTGTCGATGCGACCATCCGCATCGTCATTGCGTTCACGCTCATACATTTCAATAATTTGAATGCGCGATATGAGTTCGTCGAAGATCGTTCCTGCAAATTCAATATCGAGCTTTGCTCTAAGAGATACGATTAAATCATGAAAATTGCGTATCGCTTCTGTGGTTTTTCCACCAATTCCGTCAATTTTGTCAACAAAAGCACACGCCTCTAGCAAGCTTAGCGACTGTTCATTGGCATAAGCCGTTAAACGCTCTATGGTTTTATCGCCAATGCTGCGTTTCGGCTCATTGATAACCCTCAAAAAGCTTACATCGTCATAACCATTTACGAGGAGTTTGAAATACGATAGCAAATCCTTGACTTCTTTACGCTCGTAGAACTTCAGGCCGCCGATGACTTTATATGGCAGCCCTTCAATATTGAGTGCTTCCTCAAGCACACGAGACTGAGCATTGGTACGATATAAAATAGCAAAATCCGAACGCGTGAAGTTGCCATCTTTCACTTGACGCTTGATTTGATTGACGACAAATCGCGCCTCGTCTTTTTCATCATACGATTGATAATATTTGATCTTTTCGCCATCTTCAGCATTGGTCCAAAGGTTCTTCTCGCGTCTACCCGGGTTGTTTTTGATGACCCCGTTGGCAAGTTTGAGGATGTTCTGTGACGAACGGTAATTTTGCTCGAGCTTGACGATGCGTGCACCTGGATAATCCTTTTCGAAATCAAGTATATTTCGGATGTCTGCACCACGCCATTTGTAGATGGACTGATCCCCATCGCCGACGACAAATAAATTTTTATGCTTTGCACTAAGCAGTCTGACAAACAGATACTGCACTTTATTAGTATCCTGATACTCATCCACGTGGATGTATTTAAATTTTTTCTGATAGGTTTCAAGCACTTCAGGATGCTTTCTAAAGAGTTCAACGGTCTTGATTAAAAGATCGTCGAAATCCAGTGCCTGATTGCTTTGAAGTTTGGCTTGATACATTTTGTAAAGTTTAATAAAATCCCGCTCACGTGGGTCTTTCATGAAATTCGCCTCGTATTGCTCAGGCGTTACCATGTCATTTTTACAACTAGAGATCTTATGTTGGAACGATTGAATCGGCGTCTGTTTCTCGTCGAGATTAAGCGCTTTGAAACAGCTTTTGATAAGCGCCTTTTGATCGGTGGTATCGTAGATGACGAAATCGCTGGAATACCCAATATGCTTGCCATCACGCCTTAAAATTCTGACGCAAAGTGCGTGAAAAGTTCCCACCCACATTTGTGATGTGACAGGACCGATGAGCGATTCAATTCTGCTTTTCATTGCATTTGCCGCTTTATTGGTAAATGTAATTGCCATGATGCTTGAAGGAAATATATCATATGCCTCAATCAAGTGTGCAATTCGATGCGTAAGGACACGCGTCTTGCCTGAACCTGCACCCGCCACGACTAATATGGGACCATCTATGGCGAGAACCGCTTCCCGCTGAGCTGCATTTAAGCCTTCTAATTTCATTGAATGCCTCCTAATAATGTATTTTATGAAATCCTCTCAGCCTAAATGAGAATGTTGACGAGTAGACCTTGAATCTCCCCGACTTTTTTCAGGAC
>JBBRVO010000167.1:0-3862 GCA_038246775.1 Peptostreptococcales bacterium
ACTACCCTCTATTTACCCAATTTTATCGACATTAAATGAAATAATCCACCCTTCCTAGGTAATATTTTTTTAATGA
Organism: Peptostreptococcales bacterium; assembly: GCA_038246775.1. GTDB lineage: Bacteria > Bacillota > Clostridia > Peptostreptococcales > Acidaminobacteraceae > Fusibacter_C. Next base: position 77 of record JBBRVO010000167.1, read on the forward strand.
GAAACTAATGTTCTAGTATACTGAGTTGTTTTTTTATAATGGTCTTAGATTTTGAACGGATGAAATATGGGTATACACTAATTATTAACGAGTCAAAGGAGTCTTATTATGACAAAAGAATATGAAAAACCGATATACATTGATGTGCAGAAGAATTCACCGGAAGGAGAGGGTGCAAAGGTTCTCGAGGATGACATAAGAACACTGTGCGAAAACCAACCTTTTGCGGTGCTGGCGACGCAGGGAAAGGGGATTACGAATGCCTCATTAATTAGCTTTGCGGTTAGCCTGGATCTAAAACACCTTGTATTTGCCACACCTATTAATTCAGGTAAATTTGACTTGATTGCAATGGAAGAGAATGTTTCGATTCTAGTAGATGACCGTACCTTGCAACAAGATAATATCAATCAAATTAGCGCATTGACGATTAGAGGAAAAGGAAAAATTCTAAAGGATGAAACAGAGCGTTTCATGTGGAATGAGCTGTTGACAGAAAAACACCCGAATCTTGATGCTTTTGTGAAGGCGCCAACCACTGCAGTCATACTTGTAGAGGTCGTTAAGTACCACTATGTTAAAAAGTTTCAGGAAGTATGGGACTGGGATCCAAATGGGGAGGTCAGATATGAAGTGGAAGGGAAGATCTAGAAGTTCAAATGTAGAAGATAGAAGGGGCATGGGCGGCGTAGCTGGAGGACTTGGCGGTATTGGGATTATTATTGTGATTATATATACCTTGCTTGGAGGCAATCCAGGGGATATTATGCAAAACATTGATACAGGTCAAACCTCAAATACGCCTTATGTCGCCACACAAGAAGAAGAAGCACTTGCAGAGTTTGTTTCCGTCGTTTTAGCGGATACTGAAGTTGTCTGGTCGGAGATTTTTGCTGAGCAGGACATGCAATATATTGAACCAAAGCTCGTTCTTTTTACTGGTAGTGTTGAGTCTGCATGCGGCGTAGCCGGTTCTTCGACTGGACCATTTTATTGCTCAGGGGATAAAAAAGTTTATATAGACTTAGAGTTCTTTCAAGAGCTTCAAGACAAATTTAAAGCACCTGGAGATTTTGCAATGGCCTACGTAATTGCACACGAGATTGGCCATCATGTGCAAAATGAACTTGGTATTATGGATCAGATGAATGAGATAAGAGGAAAAGTTAGTAAAGAAGCATATAATGCCTATAATGTAAGACTTGAACTTCAAGCCGATTATTTAGCCGGCGTATGGGCGAAACATGTACAAGGTGAGAATCTGTTAGAAGCAGGCGATTTGGATGAAGCTATGAATGCTGCAAGTGCTGTGGGTGACGATAAAATTCAGATGGCGGCACAAGGCTACATTGTTCCTGACAGCTTTACACATGGCACTTCTGAACAGAGAAAACGGTGGTTTTATAAAGGCTATGAGGCTGGAGACCTTAGTGAATGGGATACATTTGCTGCGGATGAATTGTAAAAAAAGTGACAAGAATACTGATGAAAATCAGTATTCTTGTTTTTTTTTATGTACAAGCTACAATTTAATTGATAAAGCTCTATTTAATTTGTGATTATGTACACGATTTCGAATTATCTGATAAAAGCATATTGACAAGTTAAAAAGCAAATGATGTAGAGCAGTGCCAGGCACTTAAATAGAAGTTACAGCTTATAAAATCAGTGAAGGCTTTGAGAAAATTGTAGGGTTGGTTGCAACAGTATTCAGTGTGATTTTTTCTTTTTAACCAATGCACTTTTAAAAGTTAAATATCTGGAATATTACATTGGCACACATAGAAAAAAGTCGTATACAGTTCTCTCAATAAAAAATAATGATGACATAGGATAGCTGAAAGTGCTGCCTAGTTAGAGGCGATGATTAACGGGTATATAGGTAAACAAAGTACATCAGTCTGTATTGATAGCCGTCATTTGTCATTGATCAAACAGCCGCAACTCTTTGGTTTCATCAACATGTTATTGGCACAACTGCAGTTCAAGTTTATTATGGTCTCGCAGGGCTATTAATAATTGAAGATGACTATTCAGAAGCACTTAACCTACCAAAAGATTATGGCGTCAATGATATACCTTTGATTTTTCAAAATACACTAGTAAAAATTGCCTCCATTAATGAAAGTGACGCAACGTCTATTAAGACAATAGAATTAGTTGGCAGTGAAAAGTAAACCAATAGCAACGGTACTGTAAAAAAGCTACACCAGAAATCAATATAACATACAAGGAGTTAAAAACATGAAGCCATTTTACCAAATGCCATATGAAGATGTGGTTAAACAATTTAACAGTAAGTTGACGGGTTTATCACAGGATGAGGTTTCTAAACATCGTGAAAAGTACGGAAGCAATCAACTGGAAGAGAGCAAAAGCGTATCTCCTATTATCATTTTTTTCTCTCAGTTTAAAGATTTTCTCGTTGTCATACTTATTGTTGCAGCCGTTGTTTCAGCAATAATGGGAAAATTTGAGAGTACAGTTGTTATCATTGCAGTCCTAATTCTTAACGCACTGCTAGGTACGGTACAGCACATAAAAGCAGAGCAATCATTAAAAAGTCTAAAAGCACTTTCTGCACCGAATTCAAAGGTGCTACGTGAAGGCCAATTGGTTGAGATTCCTTCCTCAGAAGTTGTTGTGGGTGACCTCTTAATTATTGAGGCTGGAGATTTTATTGCAGCGGATGCGCGTATTATAGAAAGTAATAGCTTACAAGTAATTGAGAGCGCCTTGACAGGCGAATCTGTTAGTGTAGAAAAAATGATTGAACCCATAGAAACAGATGAGGTGGCAATCGGCGATCAATTGAATATGATTTTTTTGAGTAGTCATGTGACCTATGGTCGTGGAAAAGCAGTTGTGACTGGTGTTGGAACCTCTACAGAAATTGGACGCATCGCAACGCTTTTAAAAGATGCAAAAGAAAAAGCAACGCCACTTCAAAAAAACCTAGATAATTTTGGAAAAAAACTTGCATTGTTCATTATTATTATCTCCAGCTTCGTATTTGCAATGAGTTTGTATCGTGGCACGCCCATTATGGACGCGCTCATGTTGGCGATCTCTCTTGCAGTGGCGGCAATACCTGAAGCCCTAAGTTCTATTGTAACGATTGTGCTTGCAATAGGTACAAGGAAGCTGGCGGATGAGCATGCTATTATTCGAAAACTCCACTCAGTTGAGAGTTTAGGGAGTGTCTCAATTATTTGTTCAGATAAAACTGGGACGTTAACACAAAATAAAATGACGGTACAAAAAATCTTCACAGACCATCAACTCATTGATAGTGCAGAAATAGACAAAGAGAACAAGCTTCATTATAAACTTGTAATGGCTGGACTTTTATGTAGCGATGCAATTACTACCCATGAAAAAGAGATTGGTGACCCAACTGAGATTGCTTTAGTTGATCTAGGTGAACGGTTACAATTAGATGAATTGATTGTTCGTGAAATGACTCCGCGTCTATCAGAGTTGCCTTTTGATAGCGATAGAAAGCTTATGACGACATTGCAGCACATTGATGGTAAGGCTGTGGTTTTTACAAAGGGTGCAATGGATGTGCTCATAAAACGATCGACACATATCGAGACAGCAGAAGAAATTCGTCCTATTACCGAAGCAGATAAAGCATTATACAATCAGATGAATTTTGATCTCGCAAATCAAGGTTTGCGTGTACTCGCCTTTGCTTGGAAAGAAATTGATGAGAAAACTTTAACGTTTGCGCATGAAGATGAAATGACTCTCTTTGGATTAGTGGCGATGATGGACCCACCG
>JBBRVO010000168.1:0-3847 GCA_038246775.1 Peptostreptococcales bacterium
ATTTACATCTATCACAACGTGAATTTTCTACGAGATACCATATCAAACTAGAAACATTGCGCAATTGGGAACAGAATAAACGAGTTCCAGATTTGACTAGTATTGCATTCCTAACATGTATTCAAAAAAATCCAGCCGTAATAGAACAATTATTAAATACAAGTCGTTGCTAGTTATTTATTTCCAATAAGGGGTTTCGGCAAGCAAATTACAGATTTCGCAGGTCTTGCCTTAACCCTCTGAATTCAGTTGCATTTCTCTTTCCCTAAAAAAATAGATTTTAGCCCAAAACAGCCTGTTTCCACCCTACAAATTATTCACATAACTGGTTATATATGAATAATATAAGCCGTTTTAGTTGTATTATGCGAAGCAAACAGCTATGCTAACTCCAGGGTTGATTATTCACATAATACATACACATGAATCATGATGACTTGCTCAATGAATTTAGAACTGCACTAGAAAAGCAGGATTTGTCTCCTGCCTCAATTACCAGTTATCTTCAAGGAATAAAAGTATTCACTACATGGGTATTGGATTTTTATCAACAAGATGTTGGTCTTATTGAAGTGACATCCAATGATCTCCGTGCTTATCGAGAATATATCTCCAAAGTACTTCGACGTAAACCTGCTACCATTAACCATCACATTCAGGTATTAAAACGATTTTATGCTTGGGCTTTGCAGGCCGGACTGATTTCTGCTGATCCAGCATCAGCCATTCATTTTGTGAAGCGAGTAACGACCACTAAACCACAAGCATTAAACAAAGAAGAAATTCATGCTTTGTTACGAGCGGCTGGCCTTTCCACTCATGGCCTTTCAATAAGAAATTATGCCATTGTGCAACTCATGATACAAGCCGGTTTAAGAGTGGCAGAAGTAAAAAATTTAATACTCAGAGACGTTGTTATTAGAGAACGTTCTGGCTTTGTCACTATTGTTGATGGGAAAGGTAGAAAGCACAGAGAGGTTCCATTAAATTCAGTTGCACGCAGGGCATTAACCAGCTACTTAGAAACACGGGATGCTATTGCAGCTGATGATTCATTATTTACTACTAAGCGCGGAGTTTCAGGAACAGTCAGAGCCTTACAACAGCTGATTACCGGGCTCGCCATCCGGGCTAATATTACACGAATTAACGTCACGGCCCACACGTTGCGTCATACCTTTGCGGTTCAGTTTTTGCAGGCTAATCCAGGATGTCTTGTTGAATTAGCCATGTTAATGGGGCATGAATCTATTGACACTACAGCCATTTACACGAGAGCATCAAAAGAAAAATTAGCAGAGCATATCGAACGTTCAGGGATAAATATCGATGCACACCACGATTGAGATTACGGAAGATCAGTTAGCTATTGACTGGACACTCACTGAAAGTGATATCCAGTTTATTAACAAAACCGCAAATCAAAGTATTAAATTTGCCGCTCTTCTTTGCCACTTAAGGGCTTATGGGCGATTTATTGGAAAAGACGATACAGTACCTTTTATCGCATTAAGTTATCTTGCCAAACAATTGGGGCAACCACTTTCAGTTTTTCCTGTATTTGATAAAAACTCACATAGTTATATTCAGCAAGAAAAAATTCGTAATTATCTTGGATATACTGAGTTTAACGAGGCCGCGCAACTTCGATTAGAGGAGTGGCTTGTGATTCTCTTACGCCAAGAAACCATGGACAAAAAACAACTGATTGCCCTGGCTATTAATCACTTAAAAGCGAGCCGCGTTGAGTTGCCTTCCTCCTTAGTATTAGGCCGCCTGATAAGCCAAAAAGTAAATAAAGCGGTTGAGGGATTTCATCGAAGTATTGCAGAAAGCTTAGCTCCTGGTAAACGAAAAGAATTGTATCAATTAATCACACCAAAACACAAAGAAGCCTATGCTCAATTAGCGGAACTTAGAACATCGCCTCAGAATGCCAATAGCGAGGTCATGAATAAGTACCTTGACTATTTTGACCAAATTGAACAGTTAGGGATTCTGGACTGCAATCTGTCAGCAATACACCCTGAGGTCATCACTGAACTGGCTCAAAAAGGTCGCTACTATGATGCCGCCCAGCTACGTGATATGGCTTCTAAATTAAAACAAGAAGCCATCATTATTTGTTTTTTGCATGAAACGGCTAAAACCATTCTTGATTACCTTGTTTATGTATATAAGCGAATATTTTTGGACATTAATCGACACGCTACCCATGAAGTAACCGCCGAGCGCGAGAAAGTATCCAGACGAAACAAAGGAAAATTTAAACCAGCTAGTGAGTTCATTAAACAGGCTTATTCCCAAGCATCAGTTGGGCAGTTAACCCTCATGGAATTTGTGACCCAGTTTAATGAAGACACGATGCTTGAAACAGCCAGTGCCTGTGAGGCCATCGATAAGCTGGAGTCCTCTGGAGTTACCGATCATATCGTTAACCGATTTTCTTATGTCAGGAAATTTTCAAAACGATTTTTAAACTTAAAGCTTGGCGCAAGTGTTGGGTTAAGTTCATTAATGGAGGCCCTTGAGCTTCTTCGTCAACTTCACAATGGCGAAATTAAAAAACTTCCTGCTGTTGTGCCAACAGACTTTCTGCCAAAAATGTGGAAGGATGTGGTGTTTGATGAGAATGGGGAAATCAAAGCCCATCACTGGGAAATGGGTTTTTATTACGTCCTCAAGAAAAAAATCAGCGCGGGTGATGTTTATCTTTCAAAAAGTCGTAATAATCGTTATTTTTGGGACACGGTTTATGGTGAGCAGCCCTGGGAAAACGAGCGAGAACAACAGTACCTTAAGCTTGCGCTACCCAATGATTTTGATACACTTCTGGAGACACTACGGGGGGAATATCATCGAGTAGCCACAAATGCCAGTAAGAGTTTACCCACTAATGATTTTGTAACGATTAATGAGGGTAAATTTTGTTTCACCAAAGAGGATGCCCTGGTTATTCCACCTGAAGTGGTCAAATTACGTAAGTTAATACAGTCCAGGATGCCTGCCATTAGAATTGAGAAACTCTTGGCAGAAGTCGCCAAAATGTCAGGCTGCATGGAAGGATTTACTCCTTTTTATGCACACACGCAACCGATTAAATTTCCATTAAAGCCATTGCTTGCGGCAATCCTTGCGCATGCAACCAATATTGGGCTGTTTGGAATGGGAACCAGCGCTGTTGGCATCAGCATTGATGCGCTGACCAACGCATCTCATGTTTATCTACGACAAGACAGCATCAAAGAGGTTAATCGTCGATTAATTAATCATTTATTGACTTATCCAATCAGTGCGGAAATGACGGATGGCTCTTATTCAACCTCGGATGGTGAGCGTTACCCCATTGAGAGAAAGTTTTTTCTCTCCTCTTATTATCCAAGATACTACGGATATTATGAGCGTGCGATTTCTATCTATACGCACGTGACAAAAGATGGTGTCTTTGGTACGCAGGTTATTTCAACTGGTGAAAGAGAAGCCTCTTTTGTGCTCACGGGGTTATTAGAGAATGATACTCTGCTCAATCCTGAGTTTCATAGCACGGACACACATGGCTTTACTGAGCATCTCTTTGCTCTGCTCTATTTAAATGGGTTTTCTTTTCATCCAAGGCTTAAGGATTTAGCTGAGCAAAATATTTATAAAATTGATGATGCAATGAGCTATGGTGATTTGGATGAAGTGTTTCATGGTACAGTGGATATTGAACTTATTCGTAAATATTGGGATCAAATTGTCCGTATTGTCGCCTCATTAAAGAATGGCCTGGCTCCAGCCCATGTAATAATCCAGAAATTAGCCAATCGAACTGATAATGTATCCAAAGCAATAAGAGCTTTGGGAC
>JBBRVO010000169.1:0-3794 GCA_038246775.1 Peptostreptococcales bacterium
AAATGAATTCTCTTTTTCACCCATGACTTTGAAGCCCTTCGCAAAATCACCCAGTAGACCACTTGCCATCAAGATGGGGATCGTAAAACCAAGAATAACGACTATACTTGGAAAATCGATATACGCGTTTAGAGTCGCAGAAAATTGTGTTGTCCCGATGAGCAAGCCCATAAAAATAAAAATACCAATAAAATACATAAAACCCTCCATCACTTTATTTTAGTACCATGAGCATAGCATCTAAAACATAAAAAGCCCATTATCCCTATGGGCGTAATTTGGGCGCATTTTATTTTTTTTCATGCCTACTTTTTCCATAATTCTACCTTACGCTGGATTATCTGTATTATGCATGGCGCTAACTTCCTCTATAGCGATTTTATTAAATGTAAAGTCAACAACGGCTGCTAATGCTTCCGTGCCATAACCTTTATTCCACCAATTGAATCCAAGCAAATATCCCACACTACATTTTCGTTCATCAGAATCAAACTCGTACAAATCGATCAATCCAATCAACTCTTTGCTTTCGATGATTTCTATGCCCCAATGGTAGAAACCTGGATGATCATATCGGTTAATGATTTCCTCGACCATTATACGTGTTTGCTCTATTTCTGTATGTGCAGCTGAAACCAAATTCTCAGTAATTCTTTCATCTTATTTGAGGTTTGAAAAAACGGATTGCAAGTCATCAAAAGTTAACTTTCTTAATTTTAGTCTCTCTGTATGAATTGTGGTTGTTCCAAGGTGCATATGGGTGTCTCCTTTTTATTTCAATATAAATGTGTTAACTATCGTGCCTCTGACTCTGGTGTAGCTATGGGTCTTTTCGCGCGTTCGCCAGTATCTTCATAAGCAGTTTCATTGAACGCAGAATTATCCAATGATTCATAACTTGTTTCAGCTTTGGTTACCGTTTCTGAAGCTGATGTCACTTCCATATAATCCGCATAGTTTTTCGACGGCTGAATAAAGCTTCTCTTATAAGCAGTTTGAAGTGCAATAGCATAAAATACGAGGTCAAACAATTCGAATGTATTTACCATAAAGCGCATCAACTGCCCGAAATCAAGGACTTGCATCATTTCAAAAAATGTAATGCCATAATATTCAGCAACTAAGATGATAATGGCAAGCATCTTGCCAATCAAAATACTTAGCGTCGCAATCACCGCAGCAACAACACCCCAAATGGCGGAATCCCCTTTTCCTGCCCACACAAAACCCTGAGAGACAAGATAACCAACCACTATCGCCGCTATCCCAAGATTATACCCTGTCACTTTTACGATGATAGCCCATAATATCGCACCGACTAATCCGAATATGAGCGCTACTAAGAGCCCTTTTTTCGGGTTGGGTTTCTCATCATTATTTGGTACACCGTAGTCGTTCAATCCGTTGATTCCTCTATTGTTATCTTTGTTTTCTTCCATAAATCCCCCGTATTATAGTGTATTTTCAGTGTAGCAGTTATTGACCAATACTTTTAAGCTCCGGCCGACCACTAAGTGGCGATAACTCTTCATAAGTATCCAATATGCCATCAAGATAATCTGAAAGTGACATGGCAGTGATCAGTTGGTCTACAGCGGCCTCGGTGGTTCCCATTTTCATAGCAATTCGCGCTTGATACACATAGCTGTAAGCATCGTCTGGATAAAGCTCTAATAACTGCGCGTTGAGCGCTTCTGCTTCTTCAAGCCTGCTTAATAAGATCAAACAATCCACTTGTGCATGTAATGCGTAATAGGGGTCTTCGCGATAAGTGGCTGCCAAACTATAAGTTGTCGCGGCACGCGCGTAGTCATTTGAAAAATAAAAGGCATCGCCCAAATATTCATACCCATAACCGCTTTCTGGATTAATCGCAACGATTTCAGAAGCAACAGCCAAAAGCGTCTCAGGATTTTCATCGTAATAGTAAAGATAAGCCTCAATTTTAAGTCGCTCTTCTCTACTGAGCGTTTCTTCGGTTACGTTCAGTATGTGCGCAAATAGTGTGTCATCTTCAAAATAGTAAACGTCTTCTGCCAATGCAGCGTATTCAGAATAAGACAACGCGCTTGATAGCATTGCGTTGTATAGACTCGACCCTTGGTCTTTCGACACGTAATTGTATGAAAAGTCAGCAAACAAACGATTCGCCTCAAAATCACCAACTGCCGCGCGATAATTTGCAGTCATTTCATACGGGTCAATGCTATTTCCAATTTCTTGTTGAACGACTAAATGGTCATATGCGTAACTTCTGTTATCCGGTACCAATGAAATCAGCATCTCCAGACATTGCGCCTGCCCTTCCAAGTCCTCAGTGGATAGGTAGCACTGATACAGACCATTCCAACCATCAATATCCATAGGCAACCCTTCAAGATACAGATTCCAAGTATCTATTGCAAGGTCATATTTCTCAAGATCTTGAGCAGAGGAAGCATAGCCAAAGACGGCATAAGTGTTGGTTGGGTCTAATTGCATAGACTTTTCATAAACCTCAAACGCAGACTGCATCTCATCAAGGCCATAATAACTATTGCCTAGATTTGAAAGTGCAAGGCTGTCCTCTGGATCGTATTCAAGCGCCAAGTTGCAATAGATTTTAGCATTTTCAAAATCTGACAGATTGAGGTACGCCCACCCGATGTTGTTATAGATGCCGTTCAAATACTCGTTACCTATACCTACATTTGATTCAATAATCTCAAAATAATTTTGGATAGCCTGCTCGTTTTCATTATTACTAATAAGCAAAAAATTGTAATTGAGTTTATCATCGAGGCTCATGTTAGAATAATTATTACTTTGCTCAGTGATTACACTTTGAACTAAAGCGTCACGCGCCTCAACGTCACTGAGCCGCTCGAGTAGTTTTATCTTATTGATGACTAGCCTCAAATCATTTGAAAACTCAAGCCCTCGATCAATGGTTTTGAGTGCGCTTACATAATCGCCATACATGAGCTGAATCCTGCTCACTTCATAAATCACAGACCCCATCTCGTACTTAACTGCAGCATCCAAATTTATCATGTTGCCATAAGCGACGGTATAAAAATCATCCCCGCGCCCTTCTGTGTCATCGTCCGCCATATAACTTGGGTTTGGGGCGATGTTTGGCGTGGTTTGGGCACATGCTGTGAGCGATAGTGTGATGAGTGTAAGTGCGGATAATGATATGATTTTGCGCCATGGCGACTTGTGAGTTTGTTTCATGTTTGGGTTTCCTCCGTGCATTTTTTGATTAGAATGATGGGGCATATGTTGTTACTTTTAATTTCCACAGATTGAACTTCCTAACATGTCACCAGGTTCAATGGTGGAAGTTCGGCGTGTGATGCAATTGGAATTGGCTTGTTTTGCAATCCACGCACCCGCATAGGGGGCGACTGTGATGACTATTTTAGTCTTGTTGGGGCTATCTGTTTCAATCCACGCACCCGCATAGGGTGCGACTCATAGTACCTAAAATCGGCTTTGTATGTCATGGTTTCAATCCACGCACCCGCATAGGGTGCGACAATTGAGAAGGGGGAATTATGAACGATTTAAAAAGTTTCAATCCACGCACCCGCATAGGGTGCGACTTAGACCTATAAGAAAAAGTGTTGGCATATGTTTATGGTAATCTAAAAATACAATGAATGGCAATTAAAAATACAAAAAGTAATTGCCAGTACAACCTCAATCAAATATCCTTTTAGGTAGACTAATACTTAAAGGAGTGAAAGGACGTGCTGACAATTACTCAAACCCATTATATACGAAAACTATTTTTCGATAAAGGAAAATCT
>JBBRVO010000170.1:0-3752 GCA_038246775.1 Peptostreptococcales bacterium
AAGAATTCAAGTAATAAGTTTAGTTGCTTATAAAAGGCAGACGCGTAGGTCTGTCTTTTTTTGTGTTCAAAAATAGATGGGTTAAGAAAATAACAAATTGCAAAAGGGTGTTTTGAAACATTCAGCGTGATTTAAGACGTATTTATCTTATGTGCGTTTGGGTTGTATAATTGTTTTTTTGTGTTTATTGTGATAACATTAACAAATAGAGGTTGCGTCACGTAGATGCAGGAGGTCATTATGGAAATAAAAATTTGTATTGGAAGCGCGTGTCACTTGAAAGGGTCTTATGAGGTTATTAAGAACTGTCAAACGTATATAGAAACAAATAATCTTCAATCAACAATCGAGCTAAAATCAGCTTTTTGTCTTGGAAAATGTTCAGAAGCAGTATCTGTTCAAGTGGATGGTACCGAGATTTTCTCCATACGTCCCGAAACAACGGAGGCATTTATGAAACAGATGCACGGGAGGCTTGCACTATGAAGTTCATAGAATTTGATCATAATAAATGCGATGAATGCTTCAAATGTTTGCGCGTGTGTCCGACAAAAGCGATTGCCTTTACAAAACACAGTAGACATATCATAGATGACCTCTGTATTAAATGCGGCATCTGCCAGATGAATTGTCCGCCTGGGGCACTTAAAATTCATCTTGATCTATCGTCTGTTCAACGTGCTATTCATCAGAAGAAAAAAGTAATCGCATCTTTAGCGCCTTCTTTTGCAGGTGTTTTTAAACTAGAAAGTTCGGGTCAAATGGTGAGTGCTTTAAAGAGGCTCGGGTTTCATGCGGTGGAAGAAACAGCACGCGGCGCCGAGATTGTTTCACTCGAATATGAAAAATACATCACAGAAGGAAAGAGCGACAACCTCATCACAAGTTGTTGCCCATCGAGCAACTATTTAATTCAACGTTATTATAAAAAGGCTCTTCATTCTGTAATCCCAGTTGTTTCGCCTATGGTGGCGCACGGTTACGATATCAAAAGAAGATATGGTGATGACGCATTTGTCGTATTCATTGGACCGTGCCTCGCTAAAAAAGCGGAAGCGGTTGATATGCCAAACAGTATAGACGCAGTGATCACCTTTAAAGAATTGACCCATTGGCTAAGTGAGGAACAAATTAGGTTCGAATCATTGGCTATTTGTGACTTTGATACGCCAGCGACTAAGCGTGGCAGGGCCTATCCACTGGGTGGTAGCCTTTGGCGAGGGGATATGAAAACCCGTATTAATGGCGATTATACTTATGTTCATGTAGATGGCATTGAAGCGTGTGAAACTTTTTTGCAAGCAGTGGACGATGAAGAAATAACTGGCTTTTGCGCTGAACTTAACATTTGTTCTGGAAGTTGTCTCAATGGCCCCGATATGCCTGAGGACGCCCCAAATCTATTTAAACGGATGAGTTTAATGGCGGCACATGCTAATAATGGGCATGGTGATACGAGAACATTTGAACCCTGTGAGGTTATACCAGCCTCTTTGCATAGAACGTTCCCTCCTAAAAGCACAGGATTTCCACCGATCAATGACAATCAGATATCAGAAATACTGATTCAAATGGAAAAATATACTGAAAAAGATCAGCTCAACTGTGGCGCATGCGGCTATTCTACCTGTTACGACAAGGCAGTGGCCATTTCAAGAGATTTATCCGATGTCAACATGTGTCTGGATACCCTTAGAAGAAAAGCGGAAAGTCTCCAGAGCATCATCTTTGAAAATAGCCCCAATGCCATCTGCATCTTAGATAGTGAAATGAGAATTCAAGAGGTAAACCCATCCTTTAATAAACTATTAAATGCCACTAAGATCAAGCTGACTCACTGGCCGATAGCCGCTTTAGTGGACGATCCAATATTTGAAGAACTCTTAACAAACGAGATGGCGCACCATAGTAAAAAAATCTACTTAGCCTCTATCATGCGCACGTTTTATACCAATGTCGTCAAGCTAAATAGTGGTAAAATTTTCGTCGTTATACTCACCGACATCACTGAGTATGAAAATAGTAAAGAAGAGTTTGAGAGGGTAAAAGCTGAGACGTTGATCACTTGTCAGCAGGTCATAGACAAACAGATGCGCATTGCACAAGAAATCGCCAGCATCCTTGGTGAAACAACTGCTGAGACAAAAATGGGGCTAAATAAGCTCAAAAAACTCGTATTGACTAATGGAGGTGATTGATGTGTCATTGCCACCATTTATCGATATATCGGCGCATTCTATTAACAAATACACGGAAGAACTATGCGGTGACAAAGTTGAAATCGTAAAAAATGACCATCGAACGATTATTGTTTTGGCGGATGGATTAGGCAGTGGTGTTAAAGCCAATATTCTTGCAACTTTGACGAGCAAAATCATGATTACGATGCTGGAACAAGGCGCAGAACTTAAAGAGACGATAGAGACAATCACAAGTACACTGCCAATTTGTAGTGTTCGCAACATCGCCTATTCGACTTTCTCCATATTGGATATCGACGATATGTTGAACGCTAAGCTCATCGAATATGACAACCCACCTGCGTTCATCATCCGAGATAAAAAACTGATCTTCCCTAAAAAAAGGTGCTTTAAATCGGATGATAAAGACGTCTGGATTACGGAATTTAAGTTGTCGGTAGGTGATGAAATCACACTATGTTCTGATGGCGTCATCCATGCAGGTGTGGGCGTGATGTTAAACCATGGTTGGGAATGGCCGAATGTCGGTGCATTTCTTGAAGAACAGACGATACAATCTGCTGAAAAACTGAATCGAAGGCTTCTAGAAACGTGTAACAAACTCTATGACGGTAAACCTGGGGATGATGCCACTGTGGTGGTTATTCGTATTCGAACGCCTGAGATGGCTCAGATTTTTACGGGACCCCCAGATGATCCCTCAAAGGATGAAAATGTCATTCAAAATTTTATGCGTCTGCCGGGGAAAAAAATAGTTTGTGGCGGTACTGCGGCCAATATTATCTCTCGGGAACTTGATAGAGAAGTGGTCACAGACCTTAAATACATTGATCCTTTAGTGCCTCCTACAGCAACGATAAAGGGCATCGATCTCGTAACGGAAGGCGTACTGACGCTTAAAATGGTCCTCAGCAAGCTTCAGAATATGAACAAGAGCTGTGAAGAACCAATATTCAATAAGCCTGATGGTGTGACCAGACTGCTTAAAATGTTCGTGGAAGAATCAACCCACATACAATTTTGGGTAGGTAGGGCCATCAATCCAGCCCATCAAAATCCCGAATTTCCAAAAGATCTAAGTATAAAATTAAATATTATCAAAGAAATAGAGAGAGAACTAAGCAACATGGGGAAATTTGTAAAAATAATCTACACAGACTAAATAGGGATAGACTTTCAGAAACTATCAGGTGACTTTTATGAGAAAATATGAGAACCAAGTTCAAATGATTAAGAGCATTGTACTAACTCAAGTGGCAAAATACGCTTTTGAAGGCACTTTGAATGAAAATATTTCACGTATTCCAACACTGGTCAATCCTGGCCCTGAAGAGCGCTACAGGTGTTGCATCTTCCATGAACGGGCAATTACAGCAGATCGCGTTAAGTGCGAAGCTGTCGATGGAATCTACGGCGCGCCAAGCGATTAGGATTTTTGAAGAACAGAAGATACAGTTGACTTAGTTGCACAGACGACGCAATCCAAAAAAAAAATTGAAAAGAGAAGTTCAAAAGGTCGTTGGCCTTTTGAGCTTCTCTTAAGTTGTGAGT
>JBBRVO010000171.1:0-3729 GCA_038246775.1 Peptostreptococcales bacterium
GCTATGACGCCAGAGCTTAAGGCGCGTTATGCACCGATCATAGATGACCTCAACAACATGAAAGAGCTTGCTATTCGCTTAAAAGGAAAAAGAGAAAGACGTGGGTCTATTGATTTCGACTTTGCTGAAACAAAAATCAAACTCGACGGCGAAGGCAAACCGATCTTTATCGGTGTGGCAGAGCGCCGCATCGGCAACAAGGTCATCGAAGACTTTATGCTGGCAGCCAATGAAACGGTGGCTGAGCACATGTTCTGGCTTGAACTGCCGTTTGTATACCGTATCCATGAGATGCCAACACCTGAGAAGATTGAGGCCCTTAACAAATTCTTAAATAACTTTGGTTATAAAGTCAAGGGCAACTTAGATGAAGTCCATCCAAAGGCCATTAAAGCGCTTATTGATGAAGTGACGGGTAAAAAAGAAGAGCACGTCATCAGCAAAATGGCGCTTCGCTCACTTAAACAAGCTAAATATTCACCTAATAATGAGGGTCACTTCGGACTTGCAGCCAAGTATTATTGCCACTTTACATCGCCGATTAGACGTTATCCAGACCTTCAAATTCACAGGATCATCAAAGAGATGCTTGTGGGTAAACTCAGCCCTACACGTATTGCCGCACTTAAGAAAATCGTTGATGCGGTTTCGATACAAAGTTCTGAAAAAGAGCGAAATGCAGAGCTCGCTGAGCGTGAAGTCAATGACATGAAGATGGCAGAATACATGATGGCGCATGTCGGCGAAACGTTTACAGGCATTATTTCATCCGTGACCTCCTTCGGACTTTTTATCGAACTGGAAAACACGATAGAAGGTTTACTGCGTTTAGATGAACTTGATGACGATTACTACGTTTATGATGAAGCAAGGCTACAACTCGTCGGCGAACGCAAACGTAAAATTTACGCATTAGGTGATCAAATTGAAATCGTCGTGGCGAAAGCAGACCCTGCACTTAGACAGATTGACTTTGAGCTTGCATAAATACCAAATGACTCAAGACAGTTCAGGAGGCAACATGAAAAAGCTCATCGTCAGTGATATTGACGGAACGCTTCTGAAAAGCGATAAGCATGTTTCAGACATGACAAGAGATAAAATAACACAGCTTATTGGCGAGGGGCACCTATTTGCCATCGCCACAGGTCGCATGCATGGCGCTGGTAAGATCATCACTAAGGAACTTGACTACGATGGCTTTCTCATCTCGTGCAACGGTGCCGTCGTCAAGCACCTTAAAACGGGCGAGGTCATCCAGGCAATTGAACTCCATCCTTCACTTGCTGCGCAAGTGACAGCCGTTTGTGAAAGGTATAAGGCGTATTATCACTATTACGATATTGAAACCATCTATGCATCGGCGAATAAACATTTGGCTGGGATGTATGCCAAGGGGATGGCGGCCTTAACAGAGCCGTATAAGTTCACGGTGACGTTTCCAGACCATTTGCCATCGCTGATTGGCACATTTCCGATTTACAAAATAGGTCTCTATCATGAGGATCCAGACATTTTTAAAACTATCATGGCTGAACTCAAGATGATTGAGGGCATAGAAACCTGTAAATCACTGGATACGTCATTTGATGTCATGGCAAAAGGCGTTTCAAAAGCAACGGGCATCGAAGCCATTAGAAGTCATTTTGGTATCCCACTTGAAGATGTCATCGCATTTGGCGACAATGAAAATGATAGTGATATGATCCGCTATGCAGGTGTTGGCGTGGCTATGTCCAATGCCACTGACGCACTCAAGGCACTAGCTGACTTTGTAACACTGTCCAATGATGAAGACGGCATCGTTTATGCACTGAATCAGCTGATCATTTAAAAGATTTGTTTGGACGAATTTCATTAAATTTACATTACGGCACCATGTTGGCATTGATGGGTTCATAAACCTATGTTAAAATAATTAAGCAACGAAAGTTCTTTTGAAAGGAGGCGTGTTATGGCCGAGATGAAATTACTTGCACAAAATAAAAAAGCCTGGCATGACTTCTTCATAGAAGAAACTTACGAGGCAGGTATGGCGCTGTATGGACCGGAAGTTAAATCGATCCGCGGCGGTAAAGTGAGCATAAAAGAATCCTACTGCGAAATCAAGGATGGCGAGGTCTATGTCACGGGAATGAATGTCACCCCTTACGACTTTGGCAATCGCTACAACCAAGATCCGATTAGGGTGCGAAAGCTCTTGCTTCATAAGCGAGAGATTGCAAAGCTTTTAAGCCTTACCACAAGAGAAGGGTATACACTGATCCCTCTCAAAGTCTACATCAATGAACGTGGTCTTATGAAGATGCAAATCGCAGTGGCAAAAGGTAAAAAGCTCTACGACAAGCGCGATTCATTGGCCAAAAAAGATGCCGAAAGGCACATCCAAAAGACGCTAAAAGCGTACAATCAGTAATGTAGTGCCCATGAAAGCGAAGTTGTCTAAACTCAGGTAGTGCTGACTTTGGCATCATAACTTTAATATGGGGATGTACTGGTTTCGACAGGGATGATGATCTAGGGTAAGCGAGCCGTGTTTCTTGATCTGGGGTACACGTAAAAGAACTGGATCAAAAATATAAACGCAAACAATAATTACGCACTAGCTGCTTAATTGCAGTGTCACTCCAAGGCCTTATCTCAGCCGCTTTGGATGCTGACCAAAACCCTTGCTGAGGTCCCCATCAAAGATGCTTTTCTAATCTGAATTGGCGGTACAATAGAAATAGCCTAACCACCAGGGTGTCGATGCTCGGGAGGCGTGGCGAAATCTAAATGATCGACTGCGCTCGGAGAAAGTTTTAGTGAGTTATTTTTGGACGAGGGTTCGACTCCCTCCATCTCCACCAATAAATGGAAATCCACCTATATATAGGTGGATTTTTCATTTATTGGTGGAGTGTGATAGAGGGGAGTCGAACGGACCGTTAAGAAAAACGTCCGGGGGACGTTTTTTAGGCCCTGGCGTGAGAGCATCTGAGCCGCGCCCAAAAGGCGGCGACGGTGCGGAGCGACTCCCGTAGGTATATGCCTGGGGTTATGTTGGGTCGGAGCGATTGGAGGAGAACCGTTGAGTATGTATGCTCATAGACCTAATATAAACGGAGGGACTTGAAAAGATTTGTGTTGATATAAAAATCGCCTAATGTATTGAAAATGCATCAATCGAACGAATTATGATATAATAACATCAACGACTACCAACAATTTACAAAAACGAGGTGAACCATGCTACTTTTCTTAATGGCCATAGAAGATGCCGAATCAAGAAATTTTCTAGAGGAGATATATCGCACATACCACAAGGAAATGTACTACATTGCTTACAATATATTAAACAGCTCACACGATGCAGCTGACGTGGTACAAACGTCCATAATCAAGTTAATCCCTTACATAGAAAAAATAAATGATGCAAAGTGTAACAAAACCAAGTACTTAATCGTTACTATAGTTAAGAACACTGCAATTGATCTTTATAGGAAAAATAATAAGCATCCTGTGATAGAACTTGAGACAGCTGAAAATATACCAGATTTGAATACAGAGTCCATGGATGATATCGTCATAAAATTGGGCGATGCCAAAATGCTCGCAGAAAAACTGGCGAAGCTATCCCCTGAATACGCGGACATATTGACACTTAAATATTACTTCGAATTTGAGGATAAAGAAATCGCTGAAATCCTAAAAATCTCCCATTCAAATGTCCGTGCGCGATTGAGCAGA
>JBBRVO010000172.1:0-3680 GCA_038246775.1 Peptostreptococcales bacterium
AAAGCGTACTTGTTAAAAAGGAAAACGTTGCTTATTACAACAACCCGGCACACGTCATATCTTTTATCAATGTTTTTTTGGTGGCATCTTCCATCTCTGTCAGTGGCAATCTCAAGCCACCGACTTGCATGCCCATCAGCAGCATAGCCATCTTAACGGGTATTGGGTTGACTTCGATGAACAAACTGTTGATAAGACCAAGTAAACCTAGTTGAAGATCCAGTGCTAAGTGATGATGACCCTCTAAATAATTAAGTACCATATCGTGCGTTTCTTTAGGCATGATATTAGCTAAAACGGAGATGACGCCAACGCCGCCTAATGAAAGCGTTGGAATGATTTGATCGTCGTTACCTGAATAAATTGCAAATGATTTTGGGCAAAGGCTCGCGATTTTAGCGATTTGACTTAAGTCGCCACTGGCTTCTTTGATACCGACGATATTTGCATGTTCAGCTAAGATTGCTGCCGTTTCAGGTGCGATATTGACGTTCGTCCTACCGGGGACGTTGTATAGAATAATCGGGATGTTCACTGCATTTGCAATGGCTGTGTAATGTGCAATTAGACCCTTTTGCGTACACTTGTTATAATAGGGTGTTACGATGAGCAGGCCATCTGCACCTGATTTTTCGGCGAATTGACTTCTTGCAATGGTGTCGGAAGTATCGTTACAGCCAGTTCCAGCGATGACGGGTATTCTGCCATTAGTCTTTTCTACAGTAAACGTGATGAGTGCCTTTTTTTCGGTTTCAGAAAGGGTAGACGCCTCTCCAGTGGTCCCACACACGATTAAGGCATCCGTTTGATTGGCTATATGCCACTCGATGAGCCGCTCGAGTTCATGGTAATTCACTTGATTATCGTTGTGACTAATATCAATATCGCTATTGAGCGTTTTTTTATTGTCTTTAAAAGGTGTCACTAAAGCAACACCGGAACCTCTAAATAAAAAACTTTGTGCCATAGAAAACTCCTTATTTATAATTAAATTGCCCGGAACCTATCAGCTCCGCTGGCCCTGTCATGTAAACACCCTCTTCTTTAACCTCTATACATAGTAAACCGCCTGGTACTTTTACTTGCACGCGTTTCTTTGTCTTGCCTTTCATAGCGGAGACGACAGCTGAAGCTGCTGAACCGGTGCCACAGGAGAGCGTTTTGCCAACGCCGCGTTCAAAAGTGCTTACTTTGATGTGTTCGTCATCCAAAATTTCGAGGAAGTTGACATTGATTTTTTGCGGGAAGAGACTGTGGCTTTCAAGTGCTCTACCAAAGAGTGAGACGTCAATGTCATCGATTGAATCGACTTGTATGACTGCATGAAGTGTGCCCATGGTCAATGTACAAAGCTCAAATGATCGTCCTAGCACTTCAAGTGTCTTTTCACCATAGGCGCTTTCAAAATTGGGACAGCCTAAATCGATAGTGACCAAAGTCGTTTGATCGCCTTTATTGACGAGAGTTACTTTCATAATGCCAGCCAGCGTTTCAACATCAAAGTTGAGTTTATCCACGAGTTTGTGATCGTACACATATTTTGCAAAGCATCTGATGCCGTTGCCGCACATGGGTGCTAAACTTCCGTCTGCATTGTAGAATTCCATTTTTATGTCAGCTTTTACAGATTTTTTAACAATCATCATGCCATCGGCACCAATACCAAAATGTCTGTCACATACTTTACGAGCGAGATCTGATGGACTAAGTGTTTTCAAACTTTTTAGCGTCTCGTGGTCAAAGATGATGAAGTCGTTACCGGTACCGTGGAATTTTTCAAATTGAATCATGTGAACCCTCCTATAAGTCAAACGCCTTTGTGATGACGTCGACGATTTTAAGCTTAAATGCCGAATCGATAGTATATGAAATGCTGATTTCAGAGGTAGTGACTTGCTTGAAATCAATATTGTTTTCTGCAAATAGTTCGAAGATTTTGGCGGCGACTCCTGATTGTGTCCGCATGCCCATACCGACGACGGAAACCTTGGAAATAGTGTTCTCTTCTTGAATTTCGATTCCTGGGAATTTTCCTTTAAGGGTCTTTAATATTTTATCCACTGAGGATTTATCATCTGTTGACGTTGTAAATGAGAGGTTTGCGTACCCTTTAATCGGCGACGTTTGGCTGATCATATCCACCATAACTTCTGCTTTGGCTAGTTTTGTGAAAATGTGAGCGATGTTGGCTGATGTGTAGGGCACGTGATTGAGTGTGATCATCAATACGTTCTCACTGATGGATAATCCAGTTATACTACGTTGTTCCATAGTTTCATCATACTCCTTTATATAAGTCCCAGGCGTATTGCCTGTGCTAGATGCCACATAGATTGGGACGCCAAAACGGTGTCCGATTTCCACGGATCTGGTTTCCATGACTTTTGCGCCAAGGCTTGCCATCTCCTTCATTTCTTCATAACTGATGACGTCTAATTTTTTTGCCGCTTTATAAACGCGGGGATCTACACTGTAAATGCCGTCTACATCTGTGTAAATTTCGCAGGTACAGCCGAGTTTTGCAGCCAGTGCCACGGCGGTTGTGTCACTGCCACCTCTGCCGAGTGTGGTGATGTCACCCGCGTCATTGTACCCCTGAAAGCCTGCTATGACGACGATTTTATCTTCTTGAAGGTGTTTTTCTACTTTGTCGATAGCAATGTCGAGAATCTTGTTTTTGGTATGAATGCCATCTGTTTTGATACCAGCCTGCAGACCAGTGAGTGCGATTGCCGAGTAACCCTTTTCTTTGAGAATCATAGTGAGAAGTGCGATAGAGACTTGTTCACCAGTTGCCATTAGAAGATCAAGCTCTCTTTTGGAAGGCGCGCTAGAAGCTTCATTCGCTAAGTGGATGAGTTGATTTGTCGTTTTACCCATTGCAGATAGCACCACAACCAAGCGAGTGCCCTTATCTTTTTCGAAGATGATTTTATCGGCGATGCACCGCATTTTTTCGATGGATTCAACAGATGAACCGCCATATTTTTGAACAAGTGTGTGCATGTGGACCTCCAACTGTCAAATTTTGGGTACAAAAAAAACCATGAGCAAAAGGCTCATGGCTATCTTGGGACATATAGCTTCCTTTTGCCCCAACGCGTTAAAGTGCTCCACGGGAAAATTGGGCAATCTTCCTGTGACAAGGCACTATCTCTTAAATAGTGCCCCAATACCTGTAAGTATTTCGGCGACTGCCCCTTTTCTCAGGTTTCCCCAAGTACTCTTGACACATCGCACCCCTTTATCGCATTGTTTAAATATTCAGTTTTTTGTATATTGTATATGAATATAGCACATATTATATGTGTCGTCAAAACTTTTTTTATTTTCCGTAGAATAAATTCGTTGAAGAAAATTGTGGGTCGCTTGTGATATCGATGCCGAGGTTTCTCAAAGTCGTTTCATTGTTGGTATGCAAGATAACCGTTGCATGTGCTTGGCAATCGCGGATGCTAGATAAGGCATCGAGAGCAACTTGAGCGCCTGGGTTGAAGGCCGCACTGATAGAAAGTGCGATCAATACTTCTTCAAGATCTAGAAGTGCCGATTTATCTCCGAGTGATTCCGTTTTCAATTTGATAATCGGATTTAGAATGGCAGGGGATAAGAGATGTACGTCATCAGAAATGCCAGCGTAATGTTTGAGTGCGTTGATGACGCAAGCCGCAGCAGCATCC
>JBBRVO010000173.1:0-3649 GCA_038246775.1 Peptostreptococcales bacterium
CATCTATCGTTACCGATATTGGATGATAGGAATCGGTCTCGTTATGATTTTTGGTACACTTTGGATTGCAGCGCTCAATTACCTAGTTGCGTCAAAGACAAAAGCACTCATAGAAGCAAATGAACAGTTGAGCCATTCTCAGAATCAAAACAAAGCGATGATCAACGCGATACCAGATGCCATATTCTTACTAGATCATGAAACACGCGTCTTGGAATGCAATATAGTTGACTCGGATTTGCCATTTTCAAATAAATCGGATTTGATGATGCGCAAACTATCCGAAGTCATGCCAAAACCCTATGGTGAAAAACTCATCGAAGCGATAAAAAAGGTCTCAATGGTCAACGAATTAATACATATGGAGATGGAAATCTCTGTAGAGTCAGCCAGAAAATTTTATGAAATACGGCTAATTAGGAGCGGCAAAAACGAAGTAATTGCGATTTTTCGTGATATGACAGCCAATTATGAGAACCTCGAAAACATTAAATATTTAAGTTATCATGACCAATTGACGGGTCTTTTCAATCGTTATATGTTTGAAGAAGAACTAGACAGACTTGATGTCAACCGAAATTTTCCGCTCAGCATCATCATGGCGGATGTCAATGGCTTGAAGCTCGTCAACGATTGCTTTGGTCATCCTGCAGGCGACCAGTTGTTATTAAAATTTTCTGAGGTACTCAAAAGCTTATTCAGGGCCGACGACATCATCTGTAGAATTGGCGGCGATGAATTCGTCATTGTATTGCCACAGACGACTTTTGAAGTGGCCAATCAATTGAGCAAGAAAGTGAGCGTCGCTTGCGATGAGATTGAAATTTTCAATTTGAACCTCTCAGTCGCCTTTGGATGTGCTACAAAATTATCATCGAGAGATGCCATAAAAGAAGTCTTAAAATACGCAGAAGATCAGATGTATAAAAGCAAGTTGTTTGAATCCCCAAAAATCAAGGAGCGTATGATTGACAAGCTGCTTAAATCACTGTTTGAATCTATTGATTCAGAAGCCGTACATTCGGAAACGGTTGAAACGTACAGTGCGTTTCTCGGCAATGCCATAGGTCTTAACCCGACGGAGTTGGAAACGCTAAAAACAGCAGCAAAAAATCATGATATCGGTAAAATCGCCATTGATCAGAGCATTCTAAATAAACATGGCCTCTTGACCACCAGTGAAATGGAGACACTTAGAGTACATCCAGATATTGGCTATAGAATCCTCAGCGCCGTCAACGAGATGTCCGAATGCGCCGATGTGATCTTAGCCCATCATGAAAGATGGGATGGATTAGGGTATCCAAAGGGGCTTTCAGGCGACCATATTCCGCTCATGAGCCGAATCATCGCCATAGCAGATGCGTACGCTGCAATGACGAAAGAAAGTCATTACAAGGAAATTATGACGCCATTTCAGGCGATAACTGAAATAGAGAAATATTCTGGTATTCAATTTGATCCGATTTTAGGTAGGCAATTTGCGACCCTAATGAAAGACAAAATGTAACCTATGTAACCGAAAGACCCTCAAGAACCTGTTATAGTCATATTAGAAAATATGATTTAACAGGTTTTTTGATGTGAAACACATAAAACGTATCGTTGAGGAGGTATTAAAATGATTACAAAAGATATGACAATAGGTAGTGTGGTAAGAAACAATCCGGATTCAGTAGCTGTCCTTTCAAGCTTTGGCATGGGTTGCGTTGGCTGTCCATCCGCTCAAGCAGAAACACTTGAAGAAGCATGTATGGTACACGGTCTTAGCATCGACAAATTAATGGAAGCATTGAATCAGAAATAATTTAAAGTGGGAGAATTCAAATGAGTGCATTTTTAGGACCAATTCACTATTGGCTTTACAATAAAATTCAATGGCATGAAGCGTTACTCGATTCAATCTACGAATTAATCGAAGCACAGGGACAAGAGGTTCAGTTAATCAGACATTATACGTCGCATACTTTTGGTGCACCTGAGCGTGCCGAGCTGAGTGAAGTCATTGATGGTGGCAATATCCACGGATGGCTTCAAACTAAAATACAGAGCTTAGAATACCGCATCGCCTATGTCATCACACACGCTCTAAGCCATGAGATTTTAACGCTTGAAGCGTTAAAAACGCTTTATCACGACAATGGTCAACTCGCCTATGAGAGTTATCCGGGATCAATGGAAACGCCTCAGGAAATGTTCAAAGCAATCTATGATTATTTACTTGAAGGCATGCCTTGTGACCGTGTTAACCAACCCGTTTCAGCAGATGATAATTCGATGGTTTGGATTAAGAAGCTGTGCATTCATACCGATTATTGGACGGCAGTGAAGGGCGATGTAAAGACACACGATATATTAAGGGCAGAGTGGCTTCAAGGGTTTGTAAGTGGGGACTTCGAGCTTCAAGTGTCCGGCGAAAATGAATTCAAACTCATCAGGAGGGCAGCATGAATGGCATCGATTTAATGGTTGAAGAGCACCTACTCATCAAACGCATGCTCCAAATAATGAGAAAAGCATGTTACCGGGCGGTTGAAACCGGCGGAATCAATTATGAAGATTTTGCCGAGATGATCGATTTTGTCAGAGCTTATGCAGATCACCACCACCATGGCAAAGAAGAAAACTACCTCTTTGACGCAATGGTTAAGCATGCTGGACCGGCGGCTGAAAAGCTCGTAACGCATGGTATGCTCGTAGAACACGATCTTGGGAGGCTTCATATGTCTCAGCTTGATGTGGCACTTTTGGCATACAAAGCAGGAAACAAGGAAGCGATATTAGATATTGTTGCCAATGCCATTTCTTATACGCATCTATTGAATAGACATATTGATAAAGAAGATACTGTCGTTTATCCGTTTGCACAGCGCACTTTAAAGCCTTCGATTCTCGACGCCATTGATCGTGATTGTGAGTCTTTTGAGCAAGAACAAACCGCTAAAGGCATTCAAAAAAAATATACTGAAATGGTTGAAAAATTTGAGGCGAAATATCTGTAAAGTGCAAGTGAACAAGTAAAAAGCAGCCCTATAGCACTTTTAAAAACGATTTTAATTGAAATGAGACTAAATGGGACAAATGCTAGCTTTTAAGGCGTTGTTCCATTTTATTTTAGCGTGTCTTTTTAAATAGGGCGTGTTATTATAATTAAGAGGACACTAAAATAAATCTAACTGGAGCGTGACTCTATGTTTATTGCAAGACAGCCCATATTCAATAAAGCTATGGAAGTTTTCGGATACGAACTCCTGTTTAGAGAAGGCAGCGATTCTACGAGATATGATGGTACATCCTCTACACATGCGACCGCCAGTGTACTTGGTAGCTTGTTTGAATCGGGCATCGATCAAATCGTCGATGACAAACGTGCCTTTATCAATTTTGATGCTGAGTTCATCAATTCCGATTTTCCCGAGCTCATTGAAAGCCATCGCTTGATTATAGAAGTCCTTGAAGATGTGGTGGTGGATGAGCAACTCGTTGATCGCCTTAAAGGACTCAAAAGTAAAGGGTATCGCATCGCACTCGACGATTTTGTGGAAGATTATGACGTATACCCACTGGTGCCGATTGCGGATATCATCAAGTACGACCTTATGATGACCCCACTTCATACGATTGGCAGTGCCGTCAAATTAGCGCTTGA
>JBBRVO010000174.1:0-3598 GCA_038246775.1 Peptostreptococcales bacterium
CACCGGCAAACTTCTCACGGTCTGATTTGCGGCCGGCTACCATTGGAATCGCCAAAAGCTCTTCGGCCATTTCTTGATAGATCTCAAGCATCTGAATCGTTTCAGCTTGCGCTTGCTCAGCCGTTTCGTGGATTGTGTGGCCTTCTTGCCATAAAAACTCGGATGTTCTTAGGAACGGTCTCGTGGATTTTTCCCAACGCACGACCGAACACCATTGGTTGTAAAGGTATGGGAGCTCTCTGTATGACGTGAGCCATTTTGAATACATAGAGCAGATAATCGTCTCAGATGTTGGACGGATGCAAAGTCTCTCTGCGAGGGGTTCGCTGCCGCCGTGTGTGACCCATGCCACTTCAGGTGCAAAGCCTTCTACGTGCTCTTTTTCTTTATTGAGCAAGCTCTCAGGGATCAGAAGTGGGAAGTAGGCATTTTGATGGCCCGTCTCTTTAAATCTGCGGTCCAAAAATGCTTGTATGCCTTCCCAAAGCGCGTATCCGTAAGGTTTGATGACCATGAAGCCCTTGACGGGTGAATAATCCACTAAGTCTGTTTTTTTAATGACGTCCGTATACCACTGCGCAAAGTCGTCTTCCATCTTCGTTATGTCTTTTACAAAATCTTTTTCTTTTTCATTTTGCTTGCTCATTTGAACTATCCTCCAAATCAAAAAATAAAAGAGCCATCCTCTCAATTCTAGAGACGAAGGCTCGCGGTACCACTCTAATTAGCAGAACACGGATGTTCTACTCACTTCTACGGGGGATATCGGTCCCTGCCGCGTACGTTCGGTACGAGCTCCAAGGTAGGTTCAGCAATACATGCGCCACGGGATCTTTCAGCCGGTGAATCCCATTCTCTAAAGGCTTGTTAAAGCTTACTGGTCTCTTCAATGCCAAATATTCAAAATAGTGCGTTTCAATATGACAATACAATTTCCTCTAATATAAACTTTTGGATTTATTTTGTCAAGCGATGACTTTTCTATCATTACAGTTAGATTCTGTCCATGCCTTCTCTTTTTACAAAAATATTTCTTGCTCTAAAGGGCGCTGGCGTTTGATACAACAGTCGAATGTGATCCGCGTCATCATATGACCGTGAAACAAATAACGGTTCTTCAAGTTGAAACAACTTCGATCTGACCCAAGAAGGCACAAACAAATTGTTTATCTGCAATAGATAATCTGTTAGGGCTACAAGGACCGTTACCTGTATCGTTTCCTCTTTTGTAATTTCAATTAAATTTGGTTCCAAAGAGATTTTTTCGTAGAACGCATGCGTATCTGCTTTAAAATCATCAATAAATTGATTCATGGACCATTCCAAATCATTTTGGTTATACGACTTAATTAAATCAAGACCAGTCATATCCTAGATCACTCCCCAAATATTTTATAAAAACCATTTGACGCTCTTTTAATAGCTTCCTTGGTACATACTTGCTTACTATTTCAAATAGTTTTTCTTTTGTCAGTACATCAAGCGACTTACATAACATAAATGCATCAATAAAGTCTTTTGAAGGTTCTGGACGAGCGGCCAAGATTTTCATTGCAAGGAGTTGCTCAGGAATTGGATGCAAAATATTAAGATTGGAATAATTTCCATAAGAAGTTAAATCTTCGCTTAACAATGATTTTAGAGGCTCTTTTATTGCGTCATTAATCCAATCTGAGTTAAGCTGATAAACATTTTGTACCTGCTTAATGATTTGATTCAACAGTTCAACGTTATCAACACTCATTATTGAATCAATGTCACGCGTCGCTGGACGATCATCAAATAGTAGTGTCATTATGCTTCCACCATAAATTGTGATATCAAGATGAAGTAAGTTATCTCTAAGTGCTTCATTCAAATAATCAAATATCTCTAACAACATTTTTTTGTCAATCATTTGCATCACAATCACCTCATTTACATTATACCATTTATTCAAATGAATCTCTTCCTCTCTTTTTGGTATGGCGGGATTTGTTTTATTGACGCTCGGTTATTATGAGCAATTTTATGAGCGATTAATATAACGATGTGTGAAATTATCTAATCTCAACTTGAACTCGTATCAATCCTATGTTACTATTACTTTATTGGGAATGAGGTTCTCCCAAAGCGTCCCATACTTGGGTGCTTAAACCGCTTATAAAGCTGATGACTTCTGTGATGTATGTCACAGGACCGTCAGCTTTTTTTATTTTATCTTCATGAAAAAAGTTCATGTATAAGTATTTGTCGATTCGCATTATTGTAAATCACTGCATCAGACTATAAAATAAACCTAATTTCGGGAGGCACAAAATTATGCTTTTAAGTTTATCACTGATCTTGATTGTCGGATTCTCACTAAGCGGGATATTAGCTAAGCTAAAACTACCCGGATTACTGGGGATGATCCTAACCGGCATCGCACTTGGCCCTTATGCACTGGGTTTAATTTCTGACGATATTTTAAACATCTCCGCAGAACTCAGGCAGATTGCGCTAATCATCATCTTAACGAGAGCAGGCCTCGCCATCGATATCAATGATCTCAAAAGAGTTGGAAGACCAGCCATACTCATGTGCTTTGTGCCAGCGACTTTTGAAATTATAGCGATTACTTTATTGGCGCCACCGCTTCTTGGCGTAAGTACGCTTGAAGCCGCCATCATGGGTACCGTGCTCGCCGCCGTATCACCAGCCATCATCGTGCCGCGTATGCTCCATCTCATGGAAGGCGGTTACGGAAAAAACAAAAGCATCCCTCAACTCCTCATGGCAGGTGCCTCGGTAGACGATATCTACGTCATCGTTCTCTTTACTGCCTTTATGGGCATGTATAGCGGCAGCGGCTTTGACGCCTCGGCTCTAGGAAAGGTCCCAATCGCTATAATCTTAGGCCTACTTCTTGGCGTCATATCTGGCCTCATCTTGGTCTGGGTCTTTAAAAAGTTTCATATGAGAGATACTGTGAAAGTACTGA
The DNA here is from genome assembly GCA_038246775.1 of Peptostreptococcales bacterium. Classification (GTDB taxonomy): domain Bacteria; phylum Bacillota; class Clostridia; order Peptostreptococcales; family Acidaminobacteraceae; genus Fusibacter_C. The sequence continues at coordinate 2,963 of JBBRVO010000174.1, forward strand.
TATTGCTCAGCACGGCATTCTTATTCGTTTCACTTGAGGCGTTTTTGAAACCATATTTGCCAGTTTCAGGTCTGCTTGCCGTCATGGCACTTGGTGCGACAATCCTGAAATCGTATGAAGTACTCGCTAAAAGACTCAAGGGCAAATTTTCGAAGATATGGGTTGGTGCTGAAATTTTGTTATTTGTGCTCGTCGGTGCTGCAGTGGATATTCACTACTTACTATATGCGGGATTTGGCGCGGTGGCTTTGATTGTACTCGCACTGATTATTCGGATCATCGGCGTACAGCTAAGTCTGGCTAAAACCCAACTTTCATTTAAAGAGCGTCTATTTTGTTCCATTGCTTATCTGCCAAAAGCCACCGTTCAAGCGGCTATTGGCGCAATCCCACTTTCGACTGGTGTCGCGGCTGGGCAGACGATTTTGACGGTGGCCGTACTGGCGATCATGATCACTGCCCCACTTGGTGCGATTGGCATCGATGCAACGTATGAAAAATGGTTGACCAAATAAGCTTGTATCTGCCTTTTACCCGTGTTAAAATAAACTAATTTTCAACGACTGTTACATTTTCGTCACACCCTTACAAAGGCTGTGCGTCCAATAAGGAGGGGTTTTAATGAACAAATTGACC
>JBBRVO010000175.1:0-3489 GCA_038246775.1 Peptostreptococcales bacterium
CACATCGATGACACCAATGCAAAAACTTGCGCCAGACCGTTGACTGCGCCTGCGTTCAAGTTCGTAAATCGAGCCAAAAACACTAGGTTCACAGTAGAACGCATTATCAAAGACGACATTGGCCTCAAGTGCCTCGTAGAGATTGGTATCGCTATTAATCGGCGTATTGGTTTGAAGCAATTTTTTATAAAGGACACGCATTTCAGCAGAAGGCTTTAGGCCCATCTCGTGATAATAAAAACCCGTAATGTATTCATAGTGTTCAAGTGCTTGCTTTTGCCCACCTTTATGCATTAAAGCTTCCATGAAATGAAGGTGGAACGCTTCTTCATAAATATCAATTTGAATGGCCTTTTGACAAATGGCCACGATTTCATCATACAATTGAGGGGCTTTCAGAATTTGGATGGCATTGAGCACCGTTTTTAAATAAAGCCTTCTATAATGATTGCGGATGGAAAACACCCAGTGCTGATCATAACAATCGGGGAGATAATCACCATAATAATAGGTAAGTGCTTCTCTATAGTAGTCAAGCGCCGTTTGAGGTGATGTATGATTCACCGAATCGCCTAATTTGATAAGACTTTCAAAGATATCGACATCAATGTCCATTTGGAGATGGTCATTCCATTTATAATACCCATTTATAAATCGGATGGTATTAAGCGGTTCACCCGTTTCCTCTTCGGAGAGCGATTGCCTGAGCCGGTGCATCTGCCTTCTGAGTGTGCTTCTTGGATCGTTGTAGGATTCAGATACCCAAAGCTGATCCATAAGGGATTCAGGCGTAAATGCACGGTCGCGGTGCGTTAACATAAATTTATAAAGCTCCCATAGTTTTTTAGAACCGGAAGAAGACATAGTCAAAGAGCTGCCGTCTTTAATAACGTCAAAGCGCCCTAATGTATGAATAATAAATTTAGTGTCATTTCCATCTAGCTGTGCCGCTATCATATGCGCCTCTTTAGTTGCTTGTATTTTAGAAATATAGTCTGCTAAATTGATAATTTGTGTGTATATACCCACTTATCTTTGTATTATATCACCAAAGTATTTTAAATTATATTAAGTTGTTAGTGCAAGGTGTTACTAGCGTTAGCGTTTTTTATTATAATTAATATAATTTTTATAATAAATCGATTATTTATTCGAATAGTGGTACTTTCAAAGTATTTCAGTCTTAACAGAATATTCACAAAGGGGTCATAGGCTATACACAACTAAACCTTATAATAAAAACAAGTTAAGCGATATACAGATTGTTTAACCCCACTAATACCCCCCCAAATATTGAATTCCGAGTGGGCATCCCCCCAAATTTTCCCACTCTGAAATTCCCCCTTCTTAACTTTTTATCATGTGACTTTAATTCTAACGAATTTAAGTCTTTTTTTTTGCCTTTTTTTTGCCTTAATTGACTTATGCCAAAATCATCTCAGTGAAAGCGGAGACGATTTCTGGACGATATAAAATACCGGAGAGTTCCTTCAACTCTAACAGTGCGATCTCAACCGATTTGCCTTTTTTGTAGATTCTGTCCGTGATCATGGCGTCAAAGCTGTCGCAAACGGCGATGATACTCGCTTCGCGGGATATTTCGTCCCCTTTGAGGCCATATGGATAACCGGAGCCGTTGTACCGCTCGTGGTGCTGAATGATGATGCGATAGATGTCGTCGTCGTAGTTTTCCAAGATCATTTCTTTTGAATACTGTACGTGGCGCTTAATCTCTTCATACTCCTCATCTGACAACGGATCGGGTTTGTTCAAAATTGCATCGCTGATAAAAATCTTGCCGAGGTCGTGGTAGTAAGCGGCTTTGGTTAGGTTGTTTAGCGCCTTAGACTGGTACCCTAGACGGATGGCAAGTTTTTTGACGAGCTCAAAAACCCTCAAACTGTGTTCACCGGTATAATGGTCCTTATTTTGAATTTCCGTCAAAAGCTTGTTCACTTTTTCATTGAAAGTTTCTACGGATTTGAACAGGTCATAATTTGTCGCGTGTACGATGATGATGGTATCTTCCAGCGTTTTGAGCGTTTGAATTTCTTCAGTGTTCTTGAAAACGATGAGATCACCCGCTTTTACGATGCTGTTGTCTTCAAAGACATGACAGGATCCCTTGAGGATATAATACGTCTTAAAGGCTTCCTCAGACGGAAGTGGATCTATATAGAGGACGCGATCTGGCGACATGTGAATAAAGGAGACTTGCAAGTTGTCATCGTGGTATTTTTTGTCGATATGCGAATTTTTAGATTTGATTGCGTAGGTGGATTCCACTTCGTCCGCTTTTATGATTTTATAGCACGCCATCCGGTCACCTCATCATTAGTCTTTTTCAAATAGTATGTCTTGTTACGAAATAGTCACAGGTTCATTATACACAAATTATCAGACAATTAAAAGGGTTTACCCTTTGATTATGAAGTAGTGAATAATATTACAAAATAAAGACAAATAGGGTATTTGTCATAAAGTATTTAAGCGTTTAAACCGATAGTCATTTTGAAGTGTCTCTTTCTGAGGTGCCACAATACTGTAATAAGCTCGTAAAATGGATTTAACGAATGTGACATTAAATATTTGATATAATACAACTAATATGTGAGGTGCATAATGAAGAAAAAGCTGATTCTGTTATTAACACTTATTACCATCCTAGGCTCGTTACCAATGAACGGACTCATTGCATTTGCACTAGTCGTCGGCTCATCTGGCGGAGAGGATGTCGTCGTATCGGATATCAAATACGCCATAACACACGACGTGTTCCAGATTAACTCTGGTTTTATCGAGATTCTCGGCGATAACCTCAAAGACGTCGACGTATTATTTGAAAAATACGGACAGGGCTTTGTCAGTATGGGGACGCGTTCCCTTAACTCGGCAACCTTTGTCAAATACGGTTTAAACAGCGCAGAAACACAGGCGTTTACTGGACGTGTGCGCATTGGCAGCAGAACCATTAACCTAAGTACAGGTACGTTTCCCAATATTCAAAGCTCTAACAAACAGACCATCAACAAAGACGATACCATTCCGGCGTTAAAAACCATCACCTTTACAGGTAACTATTTAGATACGATTAACAAAACCAATATAACGGGAACCTACGGTTCTGGTTTATCTTCGGCGAGCCTTGGTGTCACAGCAACACCTTCAACGCTCATCTTAAATAGCCCAACCAATCCTGGGGCACTTGGCTTCCAAAATATCATTTTGAAAAAGACCATTGCAGCGGATTTAACGACCCCAAACATCGAAATTGAATACACCTATCAAAATGTCTTTAGAATCATCGAAAACCTTAACCTCGCCGATGTGCGCATGTTCCCAAACACGGGTGCAAAAGGCAATCCGGCCACTGGTGTAAAAGGCGATGACGTCTATTTCAGAGCGGACAACTTTTCAGACACGAGAAACTATCAAGTTTACTTTGTAAAAGCGCTTGATGGTTCAGACAAATATACAGCGGTCAACAAA
>JBBRVO010000176.1:0-3467 GCA_038246775.1 Peptostreptococcales bacterium
TTATATAAAATTTTGAATATTTTATTTGATGACCGCGAGGCGGCGCTTGTATCAAAACTACCGATTCAAAACTTTTTACCTGAAGAAGCTGCGAAGCGATGGGGGCTTCCATTAAATGAAAGTATTGAGATCCTAGACAGTCTTGCAAGACGGGCGCTTCTAGTCGATATCTTCAAAGACGGACAAACTTATTATGTGCTCCCACCACCGATGGCGGGGTTTATTGAGTTTTCAATGATGCGCATGCGTGACGATATAGACCAACATAGCTTGGGTCAATTGCTGCACCAATACATGAACGTGGAAGAAGATTTTATACGGGAACTTTTTTTTGGCTCGGACACTAAGATGGTAAGGACCTTTGTCAATGAACCCATGCTGTCAGTGGACAACCAAGTGGAAATCATGGATTATGAACGCGCTTCAGACGTGATTAAAACGGCGGAACATATTGGCATTAGCATGTGTTATTGCCGGCATAAAATGTCACATGTGGGCACAAACTGTGACGCACCGATGGATATTTGTATGACCTTTGGCAATACGGCGGATTCACTGATCCGCTCAGAATTTGCAAGGCGCGTTACAGCAGATGAGTGTTTAGAGCTACTTGAAGTCGCCTATGCCAACAACCTCGTTCAAATTGGCGAAAATGTACAAAATAAAGTGGCCTTTATTTGCAACTGCTGTGGCTGTTGTTGTGAGGCACTTTTAGCCGCTAAGAAATTTGGCGCCGTCAATACCATAGCAACCACTCAGTATATCCCCGTGATCATGCATGAAAACTGCACGGCGTGCGGGGCGTGTGTCAAAGCGTGTCCCATGGATGCTTTGGTGTGGGAAGGTGACCGGGTGAAGGGCAATCTCACGTTAAATGAAGACATGTGCCTGGGTTGCGGCGTCTGTGTGAGAAACTGTAAATTCGATGCCATGGCGCTTGATAAAAGAGACGCGCGCATTATAACGCCAGTGAACACCGCACATCGCGTGGTGCTGATGGCCATCGACAAAGGCATGCTGCCCAATCTTATCTTTGATAATGACGCACTCGTATCGCATCGCGTACTCGCGTCGATATTAACGGCGATTCTGAGCTTGCCCCCAGCAAAACAGCTGCTTGCAAATGAACAAATTCGGTCGAAATATTTGCTGAAATTGCTTGGTGAGCGGTGAAGTTGAACTTCCACGCCCTATCGCCCCAGAAGGATCTTCTCAACGTCCTCAGCCGGCATCGGTTTATGGAAATAGTAACCCTGTACACCATCACATAGCTTTTGAATGAGAAAGTCTACCTGCGCTCTCGTTTCAACACCTTCAGCCAAAACATTGAGACCTAAACTTTTGGCTAGATTGATGATGACCATGGTGATTGCGCGATCTTTTTCATTGGTTTCAATGCCTTGTGTAAACTGGATATCAATTTTTATACGGTCAATCGGCAGCATTTTTAATCGACTAAGTGAAGAATATTCGATGCCAAAATCGTCTATAGCAATACTAATGCCTATTTGTTTAAGTTTGTCCAAGATCTCTTCTGCAAAAGACACTTCCTTAATCGCAATAGTCTCTGTGATCTCAAGTTCAAGGTATTTTGGATTTAAGCCCGTTTCCTCGAGAATGCAGGCGATATTCTCAGCGATTTTAGGGTTGATAAACTGAATGGCGGATAAGTTGACGGCCATAACTAAAGGTGGTAAGCCCATGTCTTGCCATCTTTTATTTTGCGCACAGGCAGTTCGCAGCACCCATTCGCCAATCTTATTGATGGTGCCATTTTTTTCGGAAATTGGTATAAATAGCGCCGGAGAGATCATCCCTCTCTCAGGGTGATTCCAGCGAATTAACGCCTCGAGTCCGTTAATTGTGCCACTGCTTAAATCAATCTGTGGCTGGTAATAGACGACAAACTCATCTCTTTCCAGCGCCCTGTATAAATCGTTTGAAAGGCTCATGCTCAATTGGACTTCTGCCTTCATATCGGTGGTGCAAAGGGCATATTGATTTTTACCATTACTCTTGGCTTGATACATCGCATTGTCTGCATTTTTGATGAGCTCTTCAGCGTCTTCTCCGTCGATTGGATATACGGAAAGCCCGGCACTAGCAGTGACTCTAAAGGATTGGCCATCTATTTCAAATGGGTTTTGGAAGACAGCCATAATTTTGTCTGCAATCATTGGAATGTCATTGGGATCAGTAATGTGATTGAGCATAATCATAAACTCGTCGCCACTAAAACGAGACACCGTATCGCTTTTTCGAACGGCGTTTTCTAAACGGAGGGCAACTTCTTTAAGTAAATGATCCCCGCCTTTGTGGCCAATGGTATCATTGACGGACTTGAAGTTGTCTAGATCTAAAAATAGGACACTGATGCATGATTCCGTACGTTTTGCTAAATGAATGGCTTGGTTAACCCGATCAATGAATAAAAATCGATTGGGAAGCCTTGTTAGATTATCAAAATAGGCCATGAAATTAATTTCTTTTTCAGACTTAAGTTTCGTTAAGCCATCCGCCAGTAAGTTTGAGGTGATTTTCAGTATCTCAATATCTTCATTGGTCCATTTTTTTGTTGAGGCGATGGCATCAATGCAAATAAAACCCTGTATACCGCTACTGCCTTCAACCGGGACAGAAATGATGGATTTAACTTGTTGCATGATAAGTTGTTCTTTTTCATTGCTCATGTGCTCTGGCATGCTGCTGACATTTTCTATATATACAAAACCATTTTGGCTAAGTGCTTCAAGCCACCAAGAATATTGTGTAAGGGGTATTTCTTGAATAGCATCTGTATGCGGCATAATCCGATGTGTGATGCCTTCTTGACACCATTCATTAGAATAGGTCATGGTATCCATGTCTGTGTTTATTGAAAATAAATAAGTCCGATCTGCTTCAAAGAACGCACCCAGTTCAGAGAGCAACTTATTAATTTTTATATCTGCATTTTCTTGATTGATGGTTACAAAATCCGTTGAAACCACAGAACTCATGTTTTTAAACTTAATTTGATACGCATTTTCTTTGAATTTTTCAACATAAATTTTATTAACATACGAACCTATTAAAAAAGCAGTAATCAATAATCCTATTCTTACAATATAGTCATAGAAATTTATAACAACTGTAAGCTCTGGCTTTAATAGCCAGATGACAAGTTGCGTTAAAATAGCGACGACGGTTGTTGAAATTAATAACCTTCTCTTACTAAATACAAGCGAAGCGATCATGATAATCATGGGAAATACCCAAACAGTCATACTCGCGTAGCTTAAAAAAATCAGAGTAATCATTGGAATATTTGAAACAAGAATGATTAGTGTAAAGCGTTCGCGTAAATGCTCTTTCTTTAACCTTTGAACGGCAAATAATAAAGTGCCAGACACTAAAAACAAAAGGCTTTTCAAAATGCCTAATTTCAAATTATGGTTGCTAATTTGTATCGCTTCAGAATATTCAAA
>JBBRVO010000177.1:0-3419 GCA_038246775.1 Peptostreptococcales bacterium
CTGTTTTTCTTGCTACAACGACCGTGAAGTTGAGGGTAAAATCCCTGCGATTACTAAATATGTGATGCAGACTAGTCTGAAATCCAAAGCAAGTAACGCATCTCTTTGCATACAGTGTGGCAAATGTGAAACGCATTGCCCGCAAAGTATTCCAATACGGCTTGAACTTGCTAAGGTTTCTAAGGCAATGGAAGGTTTCTACTACAAACCAGCGCGTTTTGTGATTAAGAAATTCATGCGGTTATAACGAGAAATTATCTTGAGGAGGTCACTATGACACTTAGATATACTTGTAAGCTTAATAGTTACTGAATCTCTTTAAGCTTATAAAGACCCCCGCGATAATCGATGATGATGACTTCATTTTCTGGCGCAATGCCAAAGGATGAAACCATCAAATCAGAGTTGAAGAGTTCAAAGCTTTGTGCGACATTTTCCACATCAATCCAAAGCCCCCATATGCGACCGGTAATAAAGTCCGCATAGAGGTATGTGCCGTACAAGCTGGGGGTTTCATTGCCATAATACGTATAGCCACCTGTTATCGATTCACCTGTTGGATGAGAATATGTCCAAATAGGTGCGATAAGGGTGGCTTTATCTATTGCCTGATTAGACTTATAGGACTCTGTACCCTCTAAGACATTCCAGCCATAGTTGCCACCAGCCACGATTAGATTGATTTCTTCCACTTTATCTTGACCGACATCGGCTGCAATCAGTAGGTTGCGCTTTATGTCAAAGTTGAATCGCCATGGGTTGCGAAGACCATAGGCAAAGATTTCTTCCTTGTAGCCATCAGAGTTGCCGGTGAAAGGGTTATCCGAAGGTATGCCATACGCTTTGTCGCCACTGGTTTGATCGACGTCAATTCTCAAGATTTTTCCTAAGAGTGAAGCTTTGTTTTGTGCATTGTTTTGTGGGTCCCCACCGGAGCCCCCATCACCACTTGCGATGTAAAGAAAACCGTCCGGACCAAATGCGATATGCCCGCCATTGTGGTTGTCATAGGGTTGTGCATAAGTGAGAAGGATTTCTTCACTGTCGAAATTGCCGACTTCAGAGTTCTCAGTATCCCGTGTGTAACGTGCGATAACACTGCTTTCTCTATTAGTGTAATAGACAAAAAACTGACCATTTTCTTCAAAGTTTGGGTGAAAGGCAAAGCCTAACAAGCCCTTTTCGTTTGCACGCTTATCAATGCGCGAACTCAAGTCAATGAAAACTTTTGTTTCAGAGGCGTTGGGGTCGTTACTGAAAAATTTGATTTTCCCAGTCTTTTCAACGATGTAAATCATATTATTTTGATGGGTCAAAAAGAGCGGTTGTTCAAATGTCAGTTTGGGATAAGCACGCTCGACCTCGTAAGCTAATGGCTTAAAAGGGGTGTCGTAAATCGATGCTTCTGTGGTAATCTCCGCTATCGTTTCTGCAGTTGTTTCAGTGGTCGTTTCTGTCTGTACCTCCGTCTGGACTTCCGTTGTGACAATTGTTGTAGGCGCTGGAGTATCGGCCAAAGGGGAACAACCACTTACTGCGAAAGACAAGACCATTAAGAAAATACCAATACCTATCTGTGATTTTCTATGCCTCATGAGAACCTCCTCATTAAAAAATGGATTCAACGTGTCTCTGCCATTTATACCCAAAACCAAGGAAGATATCGCAAAAAAATTAAGTGTTAAATAATCATTATGAGGGTATAGGTAAAAAAAGGGTGATGACTATGACGCGTATCAATGAGGTTGTACTTCAGAATCTACTGTGGACGTTAGCGGTAATTACAGTAGTTCTAGTGACAAAGAATTTAATTTTAAGAGGGTTACACAAACGCATTGAAAGCCAAGAAATCTATTTTAAAACGAAACGCGCCATCAATGGGGTTGCATTCCTCTTTGTTTTATTTAGCGTTATTTTCATATGGATTGAAACAAGTGGGAGCTTCTTAACCGTTATTGGTTTATTTTCGGCTGGTCTTGCGTTAGCGCTAAAAGATATTTTACTCAATATTGCCGGGTGGCTGTACATTTTACTTAGACAACCTTTTTATGTTGGAGATCGGATTGAGATATCTGGGATTAAAGGCGATGTCATCGATCAAAATATCTTTAAATTCAGAGTGGTTGAGATTGGAAACTGGGTTCAGGCCGAGCAAAGTACTGGGAGAATCGTCCATATTCCGAACTATAAAATATTCACGGATCCGCTAGCTAACTATACACTGGGATTTGATTATATATGGAACGAAATCGCCGTATTGGTACCGTTTGAAAGCGACTGGAAAAAAGCGAAAAAAATTATGTATGAAGTGCTTCATGCTTTAACTGACGATTTATCTTTAGACATGCAGCAACAGATTAAGAAGACCTCTAGAAAATATATGGTTTATTTCAACAACCTTACGCCGATAATCTACACTGATGTTACGGACAGTGGAGTAAGGCTTACGATGCGCTTTATTTGCAAACCGAAGCAAAGACGAACAATTGATGAAAAAATATGGGAAGAACTATTAGAACGATTTGCGTTAGAATCAGATGTGGACTTTGGATATCCGACGATGAGACGCACATAATCCCCTGGCATGCTTAGGTGCATGCATAGGGGATTTTTTAATACAGGTGTTTTCTTAGAGTAGTTTTGAAAATATGTCGAAAAACTGATGGATTTCAGGATAACTGATGGTGAGTGGGGGCAGCAACCTGATAATATTTCCACTTGTGACATTGAGAAGGAGCCCCTGATTAAGTGCACTTGCTTTGATGGTGTTTGCGTGATTCTCTGCCATTTCGATGCCGAGCATCAGCCCACGACCGCGAATATCCAAAATAATATCAGGATGCGCACATTTTAAGTGATTTAACTGTTCGATTAAATAAGCGCCTTTCGCTTTCACGTCACTAAGAAAATCCTCAGCAATCATGATATCAAAGGCGGCAGTGCCAGCGGCGCAAGCAACGGGGTTACCGCCAAAAGTGGTTCCGTGATCGCCAGGGACGAGAATTGTTTCAAGTGCTGGTGCAACTAACATCGCACCAAGCGGTAGACCACCACCAAGTGATTTCGCCGTTGTGACAATATGTGGCGTGAACGGATAGTGTTGATAGGCAAACAAATCACCTGTACGACCAAGACCTGTTTGAATTTCATCCACGACAATCAAGAAGTCATGCTTGTCGGCTAAATAGATGAGTTTTTTAATAAAGTCTTCAGATACGGATTTGATGCCGCCTTCACCCTGGATTAGCTCCAAAAAGAAGGCACATGTTTTATCAGAAACTTTAGCGGTTAAATCTGAAATATCGTCAAAGAGAACATGTTCAACATAGGGTAGTACTTGACCGAAACTTTCCTTATATTTTGGCTGACCAGTAAGTGACATCCCGCCGATGGTTCGGCCATGAAAAGAGCCATGAAAA
>JBBRVO010000178.1:0-3398 GCA_038246775.1 Peptostreptococcales bacterium
CCGAACAGCCGACTCTCGTCACACAGTATTTACTTTCCCAGCTTAATCGCATTAAACCAGAGCTTTAAAAGAGTCATTAGTCATTAGTCATTTGTCCAAAGTAAATAACCAATGCCCAATGCCCCACTCCCCACTCCCCATTTTCAACATACTTATGTCTAATGAAATTACGGTTCAGGTAAATGGGGAAACCCATAGTTGCTTGTCTCAAACTCTTTTACCCGACTTACTCCAACAATTGGGTTTCAACCCCCGATTAGTAGCTGTAGAGTATAACGGCGAAATTTTACATCGCCAGTTTTGGACGCAAACAAAAGTGCAGTCAAGCGATCGGTTAGAAGTGGTAACTATTGTCGGTGGTGGTTAAGTCTGTTTCAACCTCAAGGGTTTTCGGGATATTTCTGAATCAACCTATTTGGGGTAGCAAAATGCGCGTGAGTTTCTAAAAGTTGCATTATCTGGGAACTTAAAGTAACACAAAACTTTCTATAATCTGTATATATAGAATTTTACGTATTTATACCCAAATCTTGTAAATTTATTGTGAAGCACATCATAGAATTTCCTCTTGAAAGTGGCGAATCCATTTTTTTTGAAGTAGACGAATTTGAAGTAGACGAAGCCGCACAGATCGACGATCGCATCGGTTTGCGCGATCAAGTCGTTAATAAAGCTACACAAACTTTCGATGCAAAAGAATTAGACAGAGGGAATTTTGTAAAAACAACAGCCAGTGAGAATATTCTACACAGAGAAAAGTTAATAGATGTTAGGGAGATAGTTAAGGCTAGGCGATACAAAGTTGTAGCTCTTTTCTCAGGATGTGGAGGATTTTCACTAGGTTTTCAAGGTGGATTTAAGCTCTTTTCAGGAATTAATCGTAGGGACTATTCAAGAAATCCATTTAAGGTCATTTGGTCAAATGATATTTCGGAACACGCAATAAATACCTACAAAAGTCAGTTTAAGTCAAATGCAGTTTGTGCGGATATCAGAAGCATCAGTTCTTCTGATATCCCAGATTGCGATATTGTAATTGGTGGCTTCCCGTGTCAAGATTTTTCAATATCAGGAAAAATGCAAGGCTTTAAAACATTAAGGGGGAAGTTATATAAGGAACTTGTTAGAGTAATTCAAGATAAGAATCCAATTGCGTTTGTTGCTGAAAATGTAAAAAACATACAAAGTCTCAAGCTTATTGATGAAGAAAGGAAACAAACTGTTTTCCAAACTATTTTGGAAGATTTTTCTAATTGTGGGTATGATGTCAGCGTTAAATTAATCTATGGACCTGATTATGGATTGCCTCAAAAACGTGAGCGTATATTCTTTGTAGGTTTAAGAAAAGACTTAGGTAAAAGTTTTTATTTTCCTGCCTCGCATCACAGTATGCTTACATCAAAGGATGCAATCGACGATCTATGGGGTCTTGAGAATAAAGGATTAGTAGCAAATCACGATCAGTGTTCTTTGGCAAAGTTTAAACCTCCTTCTAAGAGTGGTAATCAAGGAAACTATAAACTTAAGAGCAACGAACCTTCGTATGTGATGAGAGCAGAGCATCACATGAATATTCAGGCACACTACAGATCCTGTAATGAGAGCGATCCTGAAAACAGGGATTACTGGAGACGATTGACTGTCAGAGAAGCAGCGCGACTTCAAGGTTTCCCCGATGACTTTGTTTTTTTGGGTAGTAAGATTCATACCTATTCGCAGGTAGGCAACGCTGTTCCTCCTATTTTGTCTTGGTATATCGCACGGGCGCTTTATAATTCATTGAATCAGTAGTAGAACTCCCTATTGAATTCATCTATGATCACTTGGATTATGTCTCTTAAAAAGTTTTTATTTACAGCGTCTTTGATGTAGCAAAGATGAGCGTATAGTTTTTCTAGGTCAATAACATCCAGTATCAAGTCATCGTCAAATAAGGATGTATCAAAGTTTTTAACCAAGCTTTTGTATACAATGACTCTTTTTATTTTGGGTGTTTTTATTATGTCCTCTTGAAACTTTTTTGGACTCATCACCACAGTAGCTTGATAAATTGCATTTTCTCCAATAAAATCCATTCCTCCATCATTGGCAAATGTCGTTGAAAAACGGTTCAAGCTAAAACCTCGCATTAGATAAAACTGTTTTAGTATTGCAAAGCTTGTTATTTCAAAGTTTTGCCCCTTTCGATTTTCATCTCTTTGATCATCTCTTAATAGTGACTCTATAAATTTGAACATTTCGTCGCTATTGTTTTCCTCTAGTAGTCTTTCTAGTAAATTGGTAAAATCTTTGTTGATTGAAAATTTGTTGACATAGTAATTTGTGATTCGTGAATCAATAGCGTTCATCTGCTCTTCATCAATGCCGACAAAAAACTCTTTCCTCAAGAAAAACTTTTGACTAGAGTTTTCGTCAATTGCATTTTTAGGATCTCCACTTTGTCTCTTTAAATAATCTCGTCTAAATGTATTAACACCAAATTCCTTGCATCTTATATTGAAAATCTTTTCTACTTCACTCTTTGACATTGCTGTTGCTTCTGCATTTTGTATGTAGTTTCTTAATAGGATTAGAAAACATAAGATAACAGTAGCCTCTTTGTACCTTCTTTCTAAGTATGTTTTTAGAGAGAAATTAGTTATGTCTGAAAAATCCATAATCCAAGCCCTGAGTTGATAAGCTATCATCTGCTACATACTGCAAACGGCTAATAGCTGGACTTTTACCAGAGCGGCTGAAAGCTTTGCTTAAGAAAACTTTTAACGATTCTTGAAAAGTTAAGTTTCAAACCGTTTTTAGTATAACTTTCCAAAGTAGTAATCCCTTAACTTCTTCTTTGCCGTACTACCTCAGAATGTATTACCCAATTATAGCCTCTGTTTTTCCATTGGCTTTAGCGTTTCTTAGCCTCTGAGATACTTTCTTCCTGTCCATTGTTTCTAGTCCGTACAAAACAAAATTTGTATTACGATAGTTTCAGGGTTGTGGAATTTATCAGGACAACAGGTAGCAGAATTTAGAGGTCATCAAGACTTTGTGAGAGGTGCAGGTTTTAGCCCCGATGGTAAACTGCTAGCTATAGCCACTGAAGACAAGACGGTAATTGTGTGGCGGATGGGGGGATTAGATGAACTGTTGCATGAAGGATGCGATCGCCTTAAAGATTACCTTGTAACTAATCCTGATCAAAAGAAAAAACTGGGTGTATGCCCTTGAATGTAAGAAACATTTTACTATTATTACTGATATTAGTTTTGAGCGATCGCTTGATGTGCATTCATCTCACAAAATCGCGTTTCTTGCCTCTGATTTGTACAGCGATCGGTGAAGGGTTCTACGCTTGGCTAATTCTTTACCTTTGCGACCGAGTTGTTCACGTAATTGTTGGTCTTTACACA
>JBBRVO010000179.1:0-3395 GCA_038246775.1 Peptostreptococcales bacterium
GAATCAAAGATTGCTTGGGCATCTTCGCTGTCATATTTAGCGAAATTATAGAGGCCAATATCGCTTGCTTGGCCAAATAAAATTTCAGGATTGATAGCATTTGACATGTCCCATGCTAAATTCCACATTGGCATGTTTGCCGCTTCGTCAAAGCGGGCCATCAACGTTTCATAATCTTCAAAGATGAGGGCCACTCTGAATCCTAGTTTCTCCCATTGCTTTGATGCTTGTATTGCCAAATTATAGGACCACTCAACGTCCGTAAAAACATACCAAGTAAATGCTAATCGCTGACCGTTTTTTTCACGATAGCCATCACCGTCGCTATCTTTCCAACCAATGTCTTCCAAAAGTTGATTCGCCTTTTCAGAATCATAGGGATACATATCCAGATTTTCATTTTCATAAGTGTATTCATGAGGATCCGTGGCCAAAAAAGGAACAGTAGTCGCGTAGCCATTCCATTGATCTTGAATAAATTGTTCTCTATCCAGTCCTATCAGAAGCGCTTTCCTCACATTTGATTCCTTAAAAATTGGCGACTTCCAATCAAGGCCGATAAAAGTTACGAGATTGGTGTTCTTTGCCATGACATTTCCAAATCCAAGATCTTTAATATCGTTTGCAATGGCTTTTGATGCTTTTATTTCAACCAAATCGATTTTGCCTTCTTCAAAAGCTTGTAAAGCTGTAGCATCGTCCATCTGTCTGATGACGATGCCTGATATTTTTGCATTGGCGTTCCAATAATTGGTATTTTTTATCATGACGATGCTTTCATCTTCAGTATAACTTTCAAATTTAAATGGACCTGTACCCAGTGGCGTTCTAAATCCCTCCACAAAAGCATTCCAGCTAGTAAAATGATAATAAGATTCAGATAAAATAGGTAGAACCAAAGCACTTAAATTCTCCATACTCTCAGACTTAAAAGTAAAGGAGATTGTAAAATCATCTAATGCTTCATACGATACTAGACCTGCAACATTCTTCGAATAGGCGCCACTGTAAGACTCATTCATGATTGCATCATAAGTAAAGATGACGTCTTTTGCTGTCAAAGGCGTGCCATCATGGAACACGACATTTTCTTTTAACCGCACTGTGTAAATCAAACCGTCCTCTGATGATGTCCAAGACTCTGCCAAGGCACCTTCAAGGTCACCGCTAGCGCTAAATACAAATAAACTATCAAATACGAGATCTCCAAGCCACTTATCCACTTTACTGTGAGCAAAAAGCGGGTTGAACGTGCTATCGATGTCAGTCGATGCAACGACCAGTGCACCTGAACGTGCAAGCGCTGGATTTGATATCAGTGCTTGATATGTTGGATCTAGATTTGTTGGCAATGTGCCTTTCTCTTTATCAGATTTTGAAGCGCATGCTGTAAGTAAAAATAGAACACACATCAAACTCAATGAGACTTTGACGCATCTAATAAAATTCATCGCTCTTTCTCCCTATTGCTTTTCAGGCATAGCAAATACCATAGTTGCAATAGAATGCCTCTGTGCGTTTTCACGAGGATCCTCTTTATCAACTAAGTAGGTATCGAGTAATGCTGACAACTTTTCGTTTATTTCTTTGGATTCCGCCTCAGTTAAAAAGTAATCCGAGTATTGGGATACTTTTCTCGTAATCGTACCAGAATAGTTTTGAACTGATTCATAAAAATCTCTAGAGATGCCCTCAAAAAAAGCAACCGAAACGTTGCTGATCGAATCCGACATTTCATCATCAAGTGTGACGGCACTACTGTCTATTATAATTTTGTAAGCGACGGGACAATAAAACTTTTCGACGACACCATATTTAATGACCTCTTGAATGAGTTCAATAATGCCTACTTTTTCAAGTATTTTAATATGATAATTCACGCGACCATGAGGCTCGTCCAACATTTCAGCAATTTGTTTTGCTGTTTTTGGCATGCTATCAAAAGCTTCAATGATATCCAATCTGTATTGCTGAGATATAGCCTTAATTTGCTCTAGTTCTTTTAAGACAATAACATCTTTCATATATACCCTACCAATCAATTTGATTTCTTGCTATTACATTATAATTCTTATGACCTTGCCCGTCAATAGAACTAGATTTCCATCAATATATAGGTGATGTCGTCATTGAGAGAGTCTTTCAAGGGGTTGATGGTATTTACAAGCTTTTCATTGAGCACATCAAGAGAAACGTGTTTATTTATGCTTACGAAATGAATCAGACTTTCCAGATCAAATGTATTGTTTTTTTCTTTATCAATCAGACCATCCGTGTAAAATAAAAGTCGATCGCCTTTTTCAAGTTTAACTCTCTCACTTCTGTATTCAGGCGTTATGAAATCACCGAGTTTGCAAATTGGAAACCCATCACTTTTATCCAAATAGTCGATGCGACCATTTTTTCTAAAGCGTATAGGGCTACAATTGAGTCCTGCTGAACAATAGGTGAGCATCTTAGTGCTCAAATTTAAAGTGGCATAGAAAATGACCATATGCATTTCGTCTGGGAAATTCATCTCGTTGAATTGCTCGTAGAAATAAGCCAGTGTGTGATCAGGTTTAAGCCCTCTGAACAACTGCTGGTTCTTGTCATTGGATTTAAGGTAGTTGTTGCTGAACATCGTCAGTAGTGCTGCAGAAATCCCATGTCCAGATACATCTAGTAGATATAGAGCGATATTATCATCGTCAAGTCGATAATGATCATAAAAGTCACCGCTCAATCGCTCGCAGGGAAAGTACTCTGAAACAAAGCTGACATCTCGATAAGTCATGTTGGCATTTGGCAAAAGTGACTGCTGAATTTTTTTAGCATATTCAAGCTCATCAATAAACTTCTGATTGATCTCACGCACTTGATATGTTTTCTTGTCGATAATTTTTTTTAAATTCATGGAATAGAGGTTAAACTGTCTCTGAAGCCTTTCTTGATTTCTCTCTGGTATGATGAAATTATTTTGGTTGACATGATAGAAGTAGAACATGAGTCCTACTCCAAGCAATATCTGACTTTGAATCTCTACTTCGTAACTGTTGTTCGTCAGCGTGATGAGGAGCTGGGCAATAAGCATCGTTGAGAAAGCGAATAAAAAAGCATAGGAGTTGTCCGTATGGTCATCAAGCACCAACTCGTAGTTCAAAACGACAAGCAACAAGGCAATTAGGCCATTAATCAAAAACACTACGGTTTCTCGATTGAGCATTGACTGATAGAGCACATAGACTGCTACCACCTGCACGAGCAATATACCCACACTCACTATGAGCATCCTTAAGCCACTTAAATAAATCCATCTCAGCGTTCTGCGCCATTTGAGTGTTAAAATACCAAACACAAAAAACAACCTGCCAAAACCCAAAAACAAGGAGATGGTCTCAAGGGCATTTACTGGA
>JBBRVO010000180.1:0-3375 GCA_038246775.1 Peptostreptococcales bacterium
ATGCTAAAGTAAGCCCGTATTATTTCCCGGAGATGCCAACAGAAACCATTGATTTCATCGAATGTTTGCTACACACATATGAGGTATATGAATGCTAGAATAAAAGTATACCAATAATCTCCATTGTGATGAGAAAATAGTAGACCACTTCACCCCATATTCCTATAGAATTAGGTTATTCAGACTATTTCTATAGGAGGCTCAGAAAGGATGATAATTGAAGTGGATGTCTATGAAAAAATTCGATATCACACCGTTCATGAAGGCAAATCTCAAAGAGAAATTGCACGCATGCTAGGTATTTCTCGAACGACGGTCAAGAAGTACATGGATGGTTCTCAAGTACCTTGGGAACGTTCCGGCACCAGTGGTCGCACACCTTATGTCGTTACAGATGATGTTGTGGCGATTATCAAAGGCTACATAGCTGAAGATGATGCAGAAAATATTAAAAAGCAAAAGCATACAGCGCGCCGCATTTACGAGCGACTTGTGGAAGAGCACGGATTCTCTGGTGGTGAATCAACCTTGCGTCCACTTGTGGCCGAGCTAAAGAAAAAGGCTCCAAAGGCCTTCATCCCCTTAAGTTACAATCCTGGAGAAGCGATCCAAGTTGACTGGGGAGAAGCAACGATTTACGAGAATCACGTAAAAACCAAAGTGAATCTCTTTTGTATGCGGCAGTGTTACAGTGCCGATATTTTTGTCATCGCATTTTATAGACAAAATGAAGAAAGCTTTTTAGAAGGCTTAGCAGCGGGTTTGACCCACTTCAACGGATCACCTTCAAGAATTATATTCGACAATGCCAGAGTTGCTGTTAAGGAAGGTTTTGGCATTCATGCAAAAGTACAAGATGGCTATAAGGCATTTGCAGCGCATAATGCCTTTAAGACAGAGTTTTGCAACATTGCATCTGGGCATGAGAAAGGTCTCGTAGAAGGCTTAGTGGGCTATATCAGACGTAATGTTTTGGTTCCCGTACCCAAAGTTGAATCTCTCGATGCGCTTAATGCACTGCTATTAGCCAAGTGCATTAAGTACCGTAATCACAAAATCAAGGGAAGAGACTTAAATGTTGGTCAAATGTTTAAACTGGAACGTGATTACTTTATTCCTATGCCGAGTTATATTTATGAAACTAGCAAAAGCCTAATTACTGAAGTTGATGAGTTTGCGCTTGTAAAGTTTGATCAGGTGCAATATTCAGTGCCTTACAATTATGTTGGTAAACTAGTGAGCGTCAAAGGCTACGGCAATCGAATTACAGTTATGCATAAAAATGTTGAACTTGCTGAATATCCAAGAAGCTACAAAAAAACTAGCGTTCACTACAAGCTTGAACATTACATTGGTTTAATTGAACGCAGACCTCGAAGTGCCTACAACGCCAAGCCTGTGAAAGAAACTTTGGATCCCAAAATCATGGCATTTGGTGAACGACTTGAATCCCCCAAGGATATGGTCAAACTCTTGCGCTTATGCATAGAACATGGTCAGGTAAAAGTTCTAGAAGCTCTAGCTCGTGGAACGCACCAAAGTGCTAGCATTGGGCTGCTTACTTCATTGCTGACACAAACTTGCATTGTAACGCCACTGCCGCAAAGAAATGAAATCAAGATTCAACCGACTGAACTACACAAATATGATGCATTAATTTCAGGGGCGGTGGTGATGTGAGTATGATTAATCCTCAAAAGGAAATAATAAAAATTTATGCTAAACAGTTGAGAACACCTTCTTTTAGTCGATTTGATGACATCGTAAGACAGATGGCGCCAAACGAAGGCTATGAGCACTTTTTGAGCCGCCTCATGAAAAATGAAGTGGACCTTAGGCAAGAAAATATGCAAAAGAGAAGGCTTAAAGCGGCCAAGTTTCCATTTTACAAAACGTTAGATGACTACGATTTCAGCAGGTTAGAGCATGTTTCAGAAGCTTACGTCAGAGAGCTTGCCACTTGCGACTTCATTCAAAAGAGGCAGAACGTCGTAATGATTGGAAACCCAGGCGCTGGCAAAACGCACATTAGCTTGGCACTTGGGCTTAACGCATGTCATGCAGGTTTTAACGTAAAGTTTTATACGGCATCTCATTTAGTCAATGACCTCTCAGAAGCATTGGAATTCAAACGTCTCTCCAAGTTTGAAAAGAACCTGTCAAAGGTAGATCTATTGATTGTAGACGAATTGTCATATTTGACTTTTAACCGTCATCAATCGGAACTTCTTTTTCAAATCATATCTGAACGGTCTGAGCGCTCTAGTGTTATCGTAACGACTAACCTTGAATTCTCGAATTGGACTCAAATCTTTGAAAATGAGATCATGGTGGCGGCCCTAATCGACCGGTTAACGTTCAAATCACACATCCTCAACATGAATGTCAAAGACTCCTATCGCTTATTACAGACCAAATTTGGAGGCAAAAGCCATGAGTATGAATCAAAACTATGATGATCAAGCAATGATAGCACTCGAAGAACAACAAGTATCTGAATTGGTGGCTTCACTAATCAATTACGCACAAGGTCTTGAAACTCAAGTCGTTGGGTTAAGATCACAGATCAATCGATTATCCGCCAGTGATACTGCAAAGCCTTACCCAGACTTACACAGTGACATCTATGAACTCTTTTGCGACTATCCGGCCTACGAAAGAAACAAGACTAATATCGAGGCTTTTCTTGAAAATTTTCAAAACCGTTAAGAGATAATTAAACATAGCACCTGCTTTTCAAATCTTTGGAGTAGGTGCTCCTTTAGACCTTAAGTGGCACACTTTTTTCTCAGCACAAATTTTGAAGTGGTACACTATTTTCCCATCAAGAGTGGTCTACTATTTTTCCAGCACATGGTCTACTATTTTCTTGACATTCATAGTGGTGGCAATACCATGAGTCAACGGATAATGCTTCAAGTAATCCATCAGCTGAAATAATAGGCTATATGAATAAATACAACAAATTTGTTGATCAATTGGATGTTGAGCCACTCATTGAATACTATATTGTAATGCTTGAAAACCAAGATGAATATGAAGAACATGAAATATACTGTTATATCCGTCTATACGAAAATTTAGATAACATACAACAAAAGGACCGTTTGAAGATTCAAATAAAAGATGCTTTTGATAAACTCGTAAATTATGATACAAAACAGTGGGATCAATATGTTCCATATCCACTTAAGTTTATTTCAATAGCACCTGAAGGTTTGTTTTCAGTTCCCGAAGAAATAATTGATGAAAATATAAATTATTTAATTGATAAAATTAGTGTGATTGGTTTCATACCACCAACATGGTCATGGGGTGCATATGAGGCAGAGTGGGAAGTAGCGAAGAGGGAATGGACAGGAAAGTTGACTTTGG
>JBBRVO010000181.1:0-3374 GCA_038246775.1 Peptostreptococcales bacterium
CGCGTTATTTTTTCCACTAAAGCGTCTCCGCAAGCAGCACAATCGCCTTACTTCGATCCCCAACGCCGAGTTTCAGATAGATAGAGGACATATAATTTTTAACCGTCCCTTGAGATAAGAAAAGTAGGTCGCCAATTTCTTTGTTGCTAAGCCCTGTAGCGAGAAGCCGTGCAATCTCAAATTCTCTATCCGTAAAAGCATAGGGGTTATAGTTGCCAAGTTGTGTGGGCTTTTTATTTGTTTTAATAGATTTTGCCAGCTTGTAAGCGACTTTGCCCGTAATCAGTAGATTGCCAGCCAGTGCTTCACGGATAGCCTCCACAAGTTTTTCCCTGCCAATGTCCTTAAGCAAATACCCAGAAGCACCATAATTAAGGGCATCTATGATATAAGCGTCATCGTCAAACGTCGTCAAAATAATCACCTGAATCTGTGGAAACTGCGCCTTAATATGCATAGTCGCTTCAACACCGCCCATCCCAGGCATGCGAATATCCATGAGTATGATATCTGGCCTATGAAGCGCCGCTAACGTGATGGCGTCTTCACCCGTATGCGCCAAAGCCACAACTTCAAAATCGGGCTCACTGTCAACGATGATCTTTATCCCGTCTATGATGAGCTGTTGATCATCCACCAACAAAATTTTAGTTTTCTCCATGACCATCCTCCAAATCGTAAGCAATCGGTATCTGAGCAACCAGGGTTATCCCTTTCGCGTCATTGTTTGTAAGTGACAGTGTCCCGCCCAGCGCCTTGAGCCTACTTTGCATCGTGTTCAGTCCAAAACTGTAGGTGATGGAAGCCTCAGCGTCTCCATCATTTGCAACCGTTAACAGGATAAAGCCGCCTTGCGCCTCAAGGTCTATCGTCACAAGGTTAGCTTGACTATGGCGTAAAACATTTGTCAGCGCTTCGCGAATGGTGTTAAAAATCACATAGTCATAAAGCGGTGCAGGTGTGCCCTCTAGGTAGTAGTTGAAAGTGATTGTGGGACTCGAGTGACTAACACTCTCAGCGATCAAGTTCTTAATTTTCAACTCAAGGGTTAACCCAGATGGGTCCATGTGATCCTTGAGGTTGCGCACTGTTTCCCGAACATCTGAAAGACTCTCTTTTAGAAGCTTCTTCGATTTAGAAAGTAGTGCAAGGGCGTCCTGGGGACTTTTCACAAGCAACAGTTCGACCCCTTCAAGAGACACAATAGACGCGGTAAGCGTATGGCCGATGGTGTCGTGCATTTCTTCCGCAATACGGTTGCGTTCCTTAAGTGCCGTCGTTTCCTCAATCAATTTGCTTTGCATCAGAATCTTATCGTTGAGCGCAAGAATTTGCCTTTGCTGCTGAAGCAGTACTTTGGACGTGGCTAGGGCTATGATATAAAATGAAAAATTGATCATTTCAAGAATATACTGGAAGAAAACTAACTCAGAACCACGCCAGATGACGAGATAGGTGAGGAAACCGAAATAGGTAAAAGGCACCGAAAACATCACGGGATAGTTGAGAACGAGTTCAAAAACAAAAATCATAAAAACGATGTTCTCAAAGTCGCTGGTCCGAGGGTAAAGCAAAAGGATAATCAACACAAACTCTAAAAACACCTGCCCAAAATTCCAAAGGGTCTTAACTGGCTTGGACGTTCTTCTTCTAAAGGTACGCAGCACAATAAATAAGCCGCAAAGTGCGATATTTCCCCAGGAAGCACTTGGAAATAGGCTGATGGCAATCAGCACGAGATATAAGATCATCGTTACGATTTGATCGAGTCTTTTGGAAAAATCTTTAATTTTGAAAGTTGAGTCGAATAATGCCCTTAGCGTTTTCATCGGAGTCACCTTTAAATTGGATTTTGATGCATTCATTACACTAATTATAAATCCAAACACACAAAGGCGCTAGTGAAACTAGATGCGCCCCAAAACAACCATAAAAACGATGATCAAAACGGGGATAAACTCAACGCCGTGTATGATCAGAGCTGGGTAAAACGAGCGGTATTTCTTGTTCAAGAAAGCGATAAAGATCGAGCCAATAATAAACACAGGAATATTTTCGATCTTATGCACGTGATAGGTGGCAAAAAAGATACCGTTGAAAGCCCAGTCGAACTTTCCGAAAACGCCGTTCATCTTTGGAAGTAAAAGGCCTCTAAAGAACAATTCTTCCCCTAAAAGATAGTTAAATAAACCAGTGATTAATGCGAGCGCCACAAGGTACCAAGCACCAGCAAATTCGGGTGAAGCCAGTGATTGAATGAGTATATAAGAAGGCGGCACAAACCCTGGAAACGCACCAAGCCACCATGACTCGATAAAGCCAAACAGTCCAGAGGATTCTACGAAAAATCCAAACAATCCAACCGGTATCACCCAAAGGTATTTCTTTTTATTTGGCTTAAGTGTCACGGGATCAATCGGGTGGTTGAGCCATAGACGTTCTTTGAGTTTCGCCCAACTCAGTGTGCCAAGTTCAAGCTTTAAAACAACCACGGAGACGACAAATTGCCAAATCAATCCCGCGATCATGAGCAGCCAAAAGACAATCCCCGTATTCATAGACCAGTGATCCTTCGCGTAAGGGATGATTAAAAATCGACTGATGCCCATGGGAACCGTAACGATGGCCCAGAGCAAAATAATTTGTAGCAGACTATATTGTTTGTTTGATATCTTTTTTTCCATAATAACGCTCCTCGTATGCTTATATTAGCAAGGCTTTATGCATTTCGCATTGCCTTACTAAAATAACAATACGCCAACCATGCGTCATATGATAAGTGACTCGAGTCATATCATTTAAAGAACTGTTTACATAATCGCAAAGACTTTTCACGCCATCTAACATAAGATAAAAGGGTAAGAAAGGAGGGACATCATGTTCGAGAAAGACCCCATCATGCGAGACATACATAAACTATCCAGGCTTATCGGCATAGTCATGCTCCAAAAAGACATCGCACACGAGGAAATCGTCGACGAAAAAGGCATCCTCTCACTCTCAAACTTCCTTCGCGTCAGACTTCGCGAACTCACCGCCCAAGGCCGCATATGCGACGCTGAAAACTACCTCTTAGAAGTCCTAGACACCCACGTCACCGAAGAAAAAATATCCGTCGCCCTTGAGTTCTACGCCGACCTCGCCACCTTACAAGGTGCTGAGCTTACCGCAGCAGGCTTCTCTAGAGAAGAGATATTAGAGGGGCTAACAGAAATAGCGAAACTCTAGCCCCGCAGAGTTGTTCCAATGCAAACCAGAGCATCCTCACACAAAAAATACGAGAGCTGACACTATGGAAATCATCCATGGGGTCAGCTTTTTTTTATTAAACCGCTACCTTGGCAACCGATTCGCTATCCCTGATATGTCATTAG
>JBBRVO010000182.1:0-3369 GCA_038246775.1 Peptostreptococcales bacterium
ATTTGGAGACAGTAAAATCGCTAAAAAACAGCATTTTAAAAAAAAATAACCCATTAAACCCTTTTTATATTATAATAAGGGTATTCATAATAATAAATACTACGGAGCGAATTATGTCAAATCAACCTCTATATATATATCTCGTGTTCTCTAAGACCGGTACTTGGCTGGCAAGAACGCTTAAATACTTTTCAAAAACTAAATATGTACACACTTCAATCGGTTTTGAAGACACTTTTACCGAAATCTATTCTTTTGGTCGGATTCATGTAAACAATCCATTTTCTGGTGGATTTGTGAAAGAAAATCTCTACGATGGCGTCTATAAAAAAAACAAATCCAGCGAATGTAAAATTTTCAAGATTCCCGTAACGGAAGAACAATATCTCGGACTCAAAGAGGATATTGAATTCTTTTACACCCATCGTGCAAAATACAAATACAACTTTTTGGGTTTGTTTGGCATTCTGTTTAACAGACCGCTCAATAGAAAATACCATTACTTTTGTTCTCAATTTATCTATACGATCCTAAAAAAACACAACCTTCTCGATTTTGACAAACACCCTGAACTCGTTCAGACCATCGACCTATTTGAAATCGAAAACAAATCGCTCATTTATGAGGGCTATATCATCGATATGAAAAAGAAAGAATCCTCAGTTGCACACAATTATATCTAAAGCATACAAAAAGCCTCGTCGCCAAATGAACTTAAGTTCATGGGTGCCAAGGCTTTTTTTGTTATTTGCAATCCATTAATTTACATCTGCGTTTTGGCAATTTCCTCTAAAAATACTTCAAGGGGCTGGTTGCCCACAAATTCGTATTGATCGTTGATTACTATCTTAGGAACACTTGATACATTAAACTTGTCTGAAAGCGACTCAAATGTTTGCGCTTCAACCATCTCAGCGTCGATCAGCGGGCTTTCTAGTGCCAATTTGTGCGCTTTTTGAACCGCTCCCGCGCAGTGCGGACAGCTTAATGTAACGAACACTTTTATATTGACTGGTTTTTTTAGTGCTTTAATTTGCGTCATAAATTGTTCCGGTAACGCGTCACCTGTGCCAGATACTTCTAGAATGGCTGGGATGAAGGAATTGATTTCATGACCTGTGGGCATTCCGTTAAATTTAATGCCAAGGTATTCCTTTTGATCGTTAAGCATGACGATGCTTGGCACCATCTGCACATTATAGGCCACAGCCCTTGCTTTATCGGCTTCAATATCAAGTGATTCAAAGTGAATTTTATCGCTTAATGCTTCAATTTCCTTCATGAAGGCCACTGTGTCTTCACAGGAATCACACTCACTCTGCTTTGTAAACACGGCCAGTGTCATGTCGCGTTTCATATCAGTAAATATTTCTTTTAGTTGATCTTCTATTTGTTCATTTAAAAAACTCATAACAGCCTCCTTAGGTGATAGGTTTTTGATAGTTTTTTTGATTGTTACTTTAATCGATTGAGATAGTCGTTTGCAGTAAGCGCCGCTTTAGCCCCTTCGCCTGCGGATATGATAATTTGCTTATAGGCGACATCTGTCACATCTCCTGCCGCAAAAATACCAGGAACGGATGTCTCATTGAGCGCATTGACGATGACCTCACCACGACCATTTAAGGCCACTATATCTTTAACAAATTCACTGTTTGGCAGATATCCGATTTCTACAAATAGCCCATTGGCTTCCAAGAAACGGGTCGAGCCCGTTTTTTTGTCATTGATTTCGATGCCGCTCATAAGGCCTTGTCCTTTGACTTCAAGGATTTCAGTTTCGAGATGCACGGTTACATTTTTAAATGTATGCAGTTTGTCTATGACGATTTGATCCGCTCTAAGGCCACTTCTGTGCACAACCGTGACTGTGTTGACTATTTTTGCGAGGTCGATAGCCGCTTCGATTGCCGAGTTACCGCCTCCGGCTACGACGACGTCGAGTCCCTCAAACAAAGGCCCATCACAGATAGCGCAATACGCCACTCCCTTGCCTAAAAAGTTATCTTCTCCTAAAACGCCAAGGTGTCTTGGCTTGCTTCCCGTTGCCAAGATGACGGTCATTGCCCTAAGCGTATCACCTGTGCTGAGTTTTAGATCAAAGCCCTTTTCAACTTTTGTAACCGACAAGATATCTGCATCTCTTAAAATTGGGACATGGAGTGTGGCAACGTGTTTATTGAATTCGAGAATCAAGTCAGAACCCGTTTTAAATTCGAATCCAAGATAATTTTCAACTGAAGTTGTATCGATGACTTGACCGCCAACTTTCCTTCCGACGATGCCGACGAGCATACCTTTTCTCTTCGCATAAAGTGCTGCATTAAGTCCTGCCGGACCTGCACCAACGATGATCATGTCATAGGTCAACGACTTATCAAAATCCACCGACTTCTTTTTAGTAAATTGTGCCTCTAAATCTAAATTTAAGCGCTTATCCATGAACTTGCCTCACTTTACGTTTATTCGTCTTAGCGACGTTACTTGATTTTAGTATTTTACTCACGGTTGATTCCGACAATCCGCCAAACAAAGCGCCAAGATCCTTAAGTGACAGCAAAGACGCCTTTCTAAACTCGATGATCAAAACATTGCGTGCTTCCTTATTTTTGAGTAGGTCCTCAACGGAATGGTTTTGATTTTGCGCCATCCGTTCAAGCTTGCCATAGGCTTCATCCATTGTTTTAAGGCACGGCATACAGATCACTTCAAAGGGGTTTTCATCATCACAAAACATTGGGTCACTGTTGAAACAAGGGTTCCTTGTTTGGGTATCAAAAGCTTTTATCTCAACAACCTCAGACTTAATGCGTTCAAACATACATGCAGAATCGATCAGCGTGCTTTTATACCTATCCTTGAATATTGGTCCATCAAATCCCACATACATGGCAAAAGCAATATTTAGAGATTTCATAAGCTTAGACAGGTCGCTACCGTTTGCATGGATGATGATATGATAGGTATTTCGATCCTCAAGACAATAAGCATATAGCTTGATGCCATATTTTTGTTTTGTCTCTTTAAGCAGTTCCAAGAATTTCATCCGGTCAACATCTGATTCGAATAAACTTCTTTGATCGGTGCTTCTCTGTTGAATGTGATAGACACCTTCTGGTGTGGCGCCTCGTGCTTTTCTAGCCATATGCTCTCCTAACTTTCAAGTTCAGTATAGCAGACGTCGCAAAATAATTCAAGTACCGTCCCCGTAAATTCACAATTCATTTACATTTACGGGGCGGTACTCATTTATAGACATATAACTTTTTCAAGAAAACGCTTTAACTTATCGCTTTCTGGGTGTTCAAGTATGTCTCGTGTGCCTTGCTCGACGATTTTGCCTTCATCCATGAAGACGATATAATCCGC
>JBBRVO010000183.1:0-3308 GCA_038246775.1 Peptostreptococcales bacterium
ACTTTGATCTTACAATTGAAGATATTTTTGATTTCACAGAAGTGGAGGAGATATAACATGGAAAATAGCACATTAGCAGTTTACAGAGAAAAACTAAAAAAACGCCTCAAATGGGCCATCGCTTATAACTTCCTAGTTGTCTTGGTCATCGTATTTAACCGTTATCTTGACAACCGATTCATGATCCCAGACATGTCACTAGGCTTTACCTCAGGCTTTGTGGTAGGGATACAAACACTCGTCATCTTCGGCATGTTCAAAATCAATAGCGCAATCCAAGATGATGCCAAACTCAAAGCTCTCTACATCAAGGAAAATGATGAACGCACCCGCGCCATACAAGAAAAAATCGGTGGCGTTGGCATCAACCTCATCATTGCAGGCCTCGGCCTCGCCACTGTCATCACTTGCTACATCGATATGACCATCTTTCTGACCATACTTAGCGTATTGTTTTTTGCCGTGATGGTGAAAGGGGCTTTGAAGGTTTATTATCGGAAGGTACTTTAGGAGCAAATGAAACGCGGTCATTCTTAGGTGAATGACCGTCCATCCATGCATGCTGTTTTTAGAGTTTCGAGGCTTCGCGTCAATTACTGTTTTCCGACCGTTTAGAAATCCATATGATTGAACTTCCAAAGATTAAAGGGTATAATAAGGCTATAGATAACCCATTGCTCATCGATTGGATGGCTTTTTTGAATGTTAGGAGTGAAAGCGATATGGCAAAGCTGAAGTCAAAAGATGATCTTCCAGATGAAATACTAATTGCTCTTGAAGAACTGGAAAAGTTAAGTCTTGATCCAAATATGCGCATGGAAGCTTTAAACAAAGAAATGTGGATCAGAGATCAAATTGTATTAAGCAACATGGCAAAAAATGCAGAAATAGATGGTTATACAAGAGGTAAAGCAGAAGGTGACCTCCTTTCAAAGTATGAAATTGTTAAAAAAATGAAAACCCGAGGTTCAGATTTAGATTTTATTGCTGATATAACTGGCCTAGACCTAGAAACAATAGAAAAGCTTTGATTGCTTGGTATAACAATTACAATTGCAATTGCAATGAATAAAACTTAATGATCAAACAAAAACATGCCCCACACCAATAGTGAATAACTGGTGACGGACGTGTCTTTTTTTGCACAATGCTCGGTTTTTAACAAATTCATAGATCATCTTGAAATTCATGTTCTTGAACTTTCCAAACTAAATGCTTATAATAGAGATATAGAAAATAATCTATTAATTGAGGAAATTGCATAATTCCAATTTATCAGAATTTATTACATAACATGACGTAAACCGATCATTCTAGCATCATAAAGAGTGGATTATGTAACTTATTTGGTAATTATGCATATTCCATAACTGGGCTGAGTTTCTTAGCCTAATTTGATGACAATTTTGAAATGTAGGAGTGAATAATTATGGCAGATCAAAACTCAATAGAACATCTTCCTATAGAAATACAAAAGGCTATTAAAGATCAAGAAGAATATGAAAAAACATGTACCAATTCGGAAATGCGTATGAAAGCTTTAAACTGGGAAATGAACATAAGAGATCAAATTGGCAGAATTTATATGGTAGAAAATGCTTATGCAAAAGGCTATGCAGAAGGTTTTGCAATTGGTTATGCTGAAGAGATTGCGAAGAAATGTAAAAACTTAGGTTTAAGCACAGACATCATCGCTCAAGCAACTGGCCTAGACCTAGAAACAATAGAAAAACTTTGACGGCTTGGTATAACAATTACAATTGCAATGAATAAAACTTAATGATCAAACAATAACATGCCCCACACCAACCTTGAATAACTGGTGACGGACATGTTTTTTATTTTTTTTGCAAAGTCTACTTGACATTATATGCAAAGCGAACTATACTTAAATTGCAAAGTTAACATTGCATTTTGGAGGTGGCCATTTGAAAACGAAAATCCAAGAATTGCGCAAAAAAAATAAGATCTCTTAAGAAGAACTCGCCGCCGCCGCGGTGGGCGTCACCCGTCAAACCATCACATCCATAGAATGTGAAAAATACACCGCGTCACTGGTACTGGCCTATAAAATAGCCAAGTACTTTGATCTTACAATTGAAGATATTTTTGATTTCACAGAAGTGGAGGAGATATAACATGGAAAATAGCACATTAGCAGTTTACAGAGAAAAACTAAAAAAACGCCTCAAATGGACCATCGCTTATAACTTCCTAGTTGTCTTGGTCATCGTATTTAACCGTTATCTTGGCAACCGATTCGCTATCCCTGATACGTCGTTAGGCTTTACCTCAGGCTTTGTGGTAGGGATACAAACACTCGTCATCTTCGGCATGTTCAAAATCAATAGCGCAATCCAAGATGATGCCAAACTCAAAGCCCTCTACATCAAGGAAAATGATGAACGCACCAGCGCCATACAAGAAAAAATCGGTGGCGTTGGCATCAACCTCATCATTGCAGGCCTCGGCCTCGCCACTGTCATTACTTGCTACATCGATATGACTATATTTCTCACCACGCTATGCATACTACTTTTCACCGTGCTGGTAAAAGGGTTTTTGAAGCTATACTACAGAAATGCTTTATAAACCTCAAAATAAAACGCAGTTATTCGTAGGTGAATGAAGTAAAATTTCAAATCTTAGAAACAGGTGACAATCTTTTAATTGAGGAAATTGCATAATTTCAATTTATCAGAATGTATTACATTACTTGACGTAAACCGATCATTCTAGCACCGTATAGAGTAGATTTTGTAACTTATTTGGTAATTATGCAAATTCCATAATTGGGCCGAATGCCTTAGCCTAAATAGTGAGAAAAAACTTATGGATTTCAAGGACCGAACGGATTTACCTGAGGGCATCATAAAAGCAATCGAAGAATTCGAGCGCATCAAAGATGATCCAAATCTTCAGATGGAAGCTTTGAGTAAGCAGATTGCAAGAATGGACTATACATGTCTTTTTTTCTGCCATAATGCCTTGTCATAATTGTGCCATAATCATCTGCCATAATAAGGTTACAAACCAAACAAGGAGGCGATCACATGATGATCATCGCATTTATAACAATAGGCGTATTAGTCTATTACACGTTTAACACAAACAGTAGCAAAAACAATAATCAAGGCATCAATAGCAACACTCGAAACCCACTAGACATCCTAAACGAACGTTTCGCAAAAGGCGAAATCGAAGAGGCGGAATACCTAAAGAAAAAAGAGATATTAAATCAATAAAATCTTGACCCATGCTCATAAAATCTCCACAATAGGGTGTTATGATAACCTCAATAAATCAAA
>JBBRVO010000184.1:0-3235 GCA_038246775.1 Peptostreptococcales bacterium
GCTATTCAATTTTCAAGGTCCTGTATTGTTTGCTATCAGCCATTTTCAAGCTTTTGAAACTTCAAATGCGCTGACAACTTTTACAGTATATCAGTCTGAGAACACCTTGTCAACGCTTAAATTGAAATTAATTATCATTTTCTGATTCACATATGATAATGTCCTAAGTAATCACACGTGATTTTGTCTCAAAGATTATAGTGATATAATAATACCTCAGTGAAAAATACATCGAGGTAAATAATGACAAAGGTCGAACTACGAATGAATGAAAATCAAAAATATGAAACTATTAAAAAGCTTGTAGAAAACAAAGGCAATAAGAAGACAGCTGCACTAAAGATAGGATGTACACCTAGAACAATAAACAGACTAATAATCGGCTACAATTCAGAAGGGAAGGCATTTTTCATCCATGGCAATCGTGGAAAAAAGCCCATCCATGCTTTGTCATGCGATACTAAATCAACCGTTTTGGGACTCTTTAACACCAAGTATCCAGATGCAAATTTTGCACATTTCACCGAAATTCTGGCTGAACGTGAAGGTATCATAATCTCTCCAAGTACAGTAAAAAATATCTTAATAGAGCAGGATATTTTGTCTCCAAAGGCACATAAAGTAACGAAGAGAGCACTGCGAAAAAAACTAGAACAGGAAAAACAAAAGGCTGTCACTAAGAACGATGTTGCTAAACTTCAGCATAAAATCATCGAACTTGAAGATAGCCATCCTAGAAGACCCAGATCCTCGTATTTCGGGGAAATGCTTCAGATGGACGCATCTGTCCACCTTTGGTTTGGGGGCATCAAGACACAGCTTCATGCCGCTATTGATGATGCCAGTGGTAGAATTGTGGGCGCATACTTTGACCACCAAGAAACCCTTAATGGTTATTACAACGTCTTTTATCAAGTCTTAATAACCTATGGCATACCCTACATGTTTTACACAGACCGAAGAACGGTATTCGAATACAAACAAAAAAAGGCGCCTTCTCTTGAAAAGGACACCTTCACTCAATTCTCCTATGCTTGTCATCAACTTGGTGTAGATATTAAAGTAACAAGCGTTCCACAGGCCAAAGGACGCGTAGAACGCTTATTCCAAACATTACAGTCACGACTGCCAATCGACTTAAGAAATGCAGGCGTAACAACCATCGAGCATGCCAATGAATTTTTAAATTCCTACATAAAAAAATTCAATGACAAATTTGCTCTACCTGTTGATAATATCAAATCTGTTTTCGAAACGCAACCGTCTGATGAAAAAATCAATCTAACGCTTGCGGTAATTGCTGACCGTAAGATTGATACAGGGCATTCCATTAAGTTTGAAAATCAACATTTCAAACCTATGGATGACAGAGGACTCCCTGTTTACTATCACAAAGGGACTACTGTGATTGTCATAAAAGCCTTTGACGGCAACATATTGGCTTCTATTAATGACAAGGTCTATGAACTTGATGTCATACCAACACATGAACACAAATCCAGACATTTTGACTCTCTTAAAAAGTTGCCCGAATTACCGATCAAACGTAATATTCCGTCAATGATACATCCGTGGCGTAAAAGTGCCATGGATAAATTTATAAAAAATCATTATTCTCAACACAACTATACTTATGAAGATATGATGAATACACAAGAGATCTTTAAAGAGTTTAACTAAAAAAAGCACCGGTGAACCCGGTGCTAATGATTTAACTTTTTAAGGACATTTTCAAATATGATTGACATAATGTAACAACCTTTGGTAAGCTCTTTTCCAAACAATTTGAAATTACAAAACGTCCGTGTTATACTAACGGTAAAAAATCGCTAAATAATCCATGTCAGGTGAGTATATGAAAAGATTAACAAAGCGCCAAAAACAAGCTATTGCCACGAAACTTAAAATACTAGAGATTGCGTTTGGGCTGTTTAAAAGCAAGGGATACGATTCAGTGAAGGTTCATGATATCTGCAACGCTGCTGATATATCTGTGGGTGCCTTTTACCACCATTTCAATTCCAAACTCGAAATCATCAACACAGGTTATGAGCAAGTTGACGCTTTATTGCTTGAAAGATATGCGTCCAAAACACATACCGATTATCGGCAGATGATCATCGACCTCATGGGTGAAGGAGGCAATCTCCTAGAAGAACTGGGGTGGCCTTTTGTTTCCGAAGTTTATAAGAACCTGATTTCCCTTGACAACAAATATACGCTTAGTGAAAATCGCTCCGTGTATATCGAACTGAAGCATGCGCTAAAGTGCGGTATAGACTCTGGCGCACTTGAAAAGACTTTATCCCCCGATGTACTTGCCGCTACGATCATGCGCCTTTCTAGAGGCGCAATCTTTGACTGGTGCCTCCACAAAGGTACCTATAAACTCAAAGATCGAATCCTTGAAGATATCAATCTGGTAATCCCCATTTTATAGAAACATGAAAGGTAGGTATCATGAAGCCACAAGTAACCTTAGGAACCATTTCAGACGGACGCCTCTTTGATCTAGGCGATCTTGTCAAAGCGGATACAGATGGCTGCAAGGGCTGTAATGCGTGCTGCCAAGGTGGCGGTGATTTTATTACGCTCAATCCACATGACGTGCACGTCATTTCAAAGCAATTAAATCTGACATTTGACGAACTCCTCATTGACGCCATAGCGTGTCATGAAGATGGTAAAATCGAGCTACCTCATCTAAAAATGCACGATGACTCCCAAAAATGCTTCTTATTAAATGATGAAGGGCGCTGTAACATCCATGCAAACCGCCCGAGTATCTGCCGCCTATTTCCGCTTGGCCGCGTTTATGAAGCCGGCGATTTTAAATACTTTTTACTAGAAGATGCCTGTGTAAAGCCTCAATTAACTGACATTTTGGTTGAAGATTGGATTGGCATCAAAAATTATCCAGAAAACAAAGCGTTTATCTTGGCTTGGCATGACCTTTTGAAAGCGCTGGCATTTCGCGTCAAGTTCATATACGACGATCAGACGCTCAAAGGACTAAATGCTTACTTGCGCCATACATTCTACGACATGGCTTTAAATGACGATGATGATTTTTACAAGGCCTTCTTTGAAAGAGTTCCCGGCGCAAAAAAAGTACTTGGGATATTATAAGTCTCGCGTTTTTTTGACAAAACTACATGACACGGCACGCATCTCAGTGTAT
This sequence comes from Peptostreptococcales bacterium, assembly GCA_038246775.1. GTDB lineage: Bacteria > Bacillota > Clostridia > Peptostreptococcales > Acidaminobacteraceae > Fusibacter_C. Next base: position 3,182 of record JBBRVO010000184.1, read on the forward strand.
AATCAGATATTATAACTTACGAGGTGAAATTATGGCAGAGATAAAAAAAGCAGA
>JBBRVO010000185.1:0-3189 GCA_038246775.1 Peptostreptococcales bacterium
GATAAAGGCGTTGACACCTTACTTAAAGGCATAAAGGGAAAAAAGGTCTTAAGGCTTTCTGGTATACAGAAATTTATAAACTGGGGAAAAGAAAAGAAAGTGTCCATTTTTATTGAAACGATTGCGATATTAACAGTTATAATCGTTCTCACAACTTACTATATTGCCATTCAAACGGGTATAAAGCCATTGGGAAGCATACAAACGACTCTTTTGGCGATTTTAACTTGCTTCGCTTTAATCATTCCCGCTTCAGAAATTGTCGTAGTTCTCAACAATTGGGCAATCGGCACCTTCAAACGACCTGCAGTCTTTCCAAGGCTCGAACTCAAATCAGGCATTCCAGACCATATGAAGACCATGGTTGTGGTACCTGCTTTATTGAACAATACGCAACGCATCGATGTACTGCTTGAAAATATTGAGAACCATTATTTATCTAATCGAGAAGATAATTTGTATTTTGCCTTGATTGGTGCATTTGTGGATTCAAAAAGTCCGGATATCAATGCGGATAAGGATTTATTGAATCATGCCCTCGAAGGGGTTAAAGCACTGAATACGAAATATGAAAATAACAGAGAAGATCGATTTTATTTTTACCATAGAAAAAGTGTCTACAATAAACAGGATGATATTTGGACGGGGTGGGAGCGCAAACGCGGTGCACTCATGGAATTTAACGCGATGTTACTTGGCGCCACGAACACCAGTTTTATTCATTATGCACAAAATTGTCTAAATGGCAATGACATTAAATACATCATCACACTGGATGCTGATACGGTTTTGCCATTTGACATGGCTAAAAAAATGATAGGTACAATGGCTCATCCAATCAATTTGCCGGTGATTGATCTTCAGAGACACATCGTTTTAGAAGGTTATGGTCTCATGCAACCCCGAGTCAGCTTCGATATGGACAGTTCAAACAAATCGGCATTCGCACGAATTTTTACCGGTTTAGTTGGAATGGATCCTTATGCAAGTGCCGTTTCTGATGTTTATCAAGACCTATTTGGAGAAGGTATCTTTACGGGAAAGGGCATCTATGATTTAAAAGTATTCTATACAGTTCTCAAAGATGTCGTACCTGAAAATGCTGTACTCAGTCACGATTTGCTTGAAGGTTCTTATGTGCGTGCGGCACTTGTGTCAGACCTTGAACTCGTCGATGCCTATCCAAGTCGATACAATTCCTATATGACAAGATTGCAACGCTGGATAAGGGGAGACTGGCAACTAATTCCTTGGCTTAACAGAATTATCTACAACAAAAATAACCGATTAATCCTCAATCCGTTAACCAACATATCTATTTGGAAGATATTTGACAACCTTAGACGCAGTTTGGTAGCGCCAGCGATGGTATTGCTCATATTCTTGGGGCTCACAATATTACCGGGAAGTGGCTATTTTTGGATCGGTTTTGTGGGTTTGGTTTTGTGGTTGCCATTTATCATCGTGACCATCGATCAAATTTCCATCAAGAGGATAGTGAGCCATACGTCTAAGAGACATTTGACTGGTTTTTTTGGCCTAAAAGCGTCATTTTTTCAAATAGCTCTGAACATGTTGTTTTTGCCCTATCAGGCGACAATGACTTTTAAAGCAATCGTAATCACTTTGGTGCGGGTATTCATTACCAAGAAAAATTTGTTAGAATGGGTTACATCGGATGATGCAGAAAAAATGCAGGTTAACACTGTAAAGGGCTATTTATCGACTATGGGGCTAAGTGCATGCACGGGTATTCCACTCATGCTTCTTACTTTGCTCTTTAAGCCAGAAGCGTTCATGCTTTCTATCGTTATTTCTGTACTTTGGATTATTGGGCCCTTTGTCGCTTTTTTTGTCAGCAAGAGCAGTAACCTGGATCCAGAAAGACTGGACTCTGTTGCACTACTTGAACTTCGCAAGACGGCTAGACGTACATGGCGCTATTTTGAAGAATATTCAAATGTGAGAAACAATTTCCTTGCACCTGATAATTTGCAAGTGGTACCGTACAAAGGCATTGCCCACAGAACCTCTCCTACAAATATCGGTTTAGGTTTATTGGCTTCGCTCACAGCGCGAGATTTTGGGTATGTCGGCCTTCAAGAAACGATAAATAACATTGAAAAAACTGTCACAACGGTTGAAAAATTAGATAAGTGGCATGGGCATTTACTGAATTGGTATGATACTAAAACACTGTTGCCTTTGAGACCGAGATATATCTCAACGGTAGATAGTGGAAATTTTGTTTGTTATCTCGTAACGCTTGTTGAAGGCATCAAGGCGTTTGAGACAATCCCAGTTATTGATAAGGCGTACCTGCGCGGTATTGAAGACACATTAGCCAACTTAAAAGAAAGCGATGCATCCGTTGAATCACACCTATCCGTTATCCGAAATGATGACACGATTGATGTTTATACATGGTATGTCACTCTACAAAGGCTTCTTGAAGAGCCTTCGCTCTCAGCCGTAGAAAGCGACATCTGGAAAATCAAAACAATTCAGATGTTGACCTCAATCAAACGTGAAATAGAGACTTTCATGCCTTGGATGATACTCATTGAGTCAGCTCCTGATGCAATTGATGCGGATTTGATGATGAAACTGCGTAGTAATTGCACCATGCATGAGATGGTAAAGACGACCAATCAAATCAGACTTGCCATCAATGCCAATAAAATCAAGTTGGAAATTTCCGAGAACGCAGCGACCCATGAATGGCTCGAAAATTTGAGTGAGTCAGTCAAATTGGCCGTTCAAAACAACATTGCATTTCTTACTGAAATAAAGCTTTTAAACGATCGCATCAACAAGTTGTCAGATGAGACTGAATTTGTACACCTATATGATGAAAAAAGACAACTGTTTTCTATTGGCTACACCCTAGAAGACATGCGACTCACCAATTCATTTTATGATTTATTGGCCTCAGAAGCGAGACAGACCAGTTATATTGCCATTGCAAGGGGGGAAATTCCTTCAAAACACTGGAACAAACTTGGACGATCTTTGACTATTGTCGATCGATTTAAAGGGCTCATTTCGTGGAGTGGTACGATGTTTGAATACCTCATGCCGCTGATACTCATGGGTAGCTATAAGAATACTCTGCTGGATGAAACGTATTCCTTCGTCGTTAAAAGTCAAATTAAATACGGCAACCAACGCAGTATGCCATGGGGGGCA
>JBBRVO010000186.1:0-3148 GCA_038246775.1 Peptostreptococcales bacterium
AAGCAAAACTGCAACTACTGCGGCATCCGAGGCAAAAATTCTAAAGTTGACCGTTATAGGCTCAGCAAAGAGATGATCATGCATTGCTGTGAAGAAGGTTATGAACTTGGCTACCGCACATTTGTCATGCAAGGTGGAGAAGATCCATTTTTCACGGATGACGTACTCGTGGATATCCTAACTGCCATAAAAACAAAATTTCCAGACTGTGCCATCACTTTATCAGTGGGCGAGCGTTCAAGAGAGAGCTATGCCGCGCTGAAAGCTGCTGGTGCTGACCGTTACCTCCTTAGACATGAAACGGCGACGCAAGCACTTTATGAATCATTACATCCTGGAATGAGCTTCGAAAACCGCCGTGAATGCCTCTATACACTCAAAGAGCTTGGTTATCAAGTTGGTGCGGGCTTCATGGTCGGCCTACCCAACCAAACGCCTGCCGATCTGGTTGCAGATCTCAGATTCATCAAGACGCTAAAGCCTGAAATGGTGGGCATCGGTCCTTATATCCCACACGATGAGACACCGCTCAAAGGGTCCAAAGGTGGCACGGTAGAAGAGACGCTGGTCATGGTATCCCTTGCAAGATTGTTGTTGCCACAGGCACTCCTGCCATCTACGACGGCAATGGGCACACTGGACCCAAAAGGGCGCGAGAAGGCCCTTAAAGCCGGCGCCAATGTAGTTATGCCAAACCTTTCACCGACGGACGTGAGAGAGAAATACGAGCTATACAAGGACAAAATTTGCACGGGTGACGAAGCGGCACACTGCCGTCAATGCATCGAAGGCCGCATCAAGAGTTCCGGCTTCAGAGTCGATATGGGCAGAGGCGATCACGCATCCATCGCCACTGTCGAAGAAGCAAGTTCGGTTCAAATTAAGACACTTTAAATCAAAAATAAACAGCTCCGTTGGCACGCTTATCAAAGCCAACAGAGCTGTTTTTATGTTTTTAAACGATTCATTAAAGCATTGTTACCACTGTACCTAAAACGGTTTTAGCGACCATAAATACGACGATAAAAACAATGGACACAACCAAATTGCTGATGCGCGAGTACACCACCGGTTCAGAACCGTCCTGATTGATATAATAATGCGCTTTGTAACCGAAACCGATGTCTACGATGTTGAGTAAGATCATTAGCACTGCTGTAAAGCTGAAAATCTTGTTCATGAGGTCAAAGCCCTTTAGCAATGTCTCAGAGAACAGCGCTGAATCGAAGAAAACATCCATGATATCACCTGATAGCATAGCCACACCAAAAACGCCCATGATGCTAAGAACTGCCAATATGATAAAGGATTTAATGATCATGGAAAAAGGCTTTCTGCCCATGCTGCTTTCAGAAAATACCATCTTCTCAAGAGGATGATACACGCGTTCATATTTTTCATCGTATGCTTTTACAGAAATTTTAGCGATATCGCGACTTAAAAGGTGAATGACACTTGTTTTATCTTCGACGAGCATTGTGGCGTCTTCTTTTCTGGCGAGTTCGAAGTACCTGTCTTTCTCTTCTTTATTCAAACCTTCAATGTGTAGAACTTCGCCGTACTTCATATGAATGCTGAGTGCATACATCACTTTAGGTTTAACAGTTGTTTTCGTTGTTTTGTTTTCGCTCATCCACGACCTCCAAGAGTAGTTTGTTTTAATATTATACCATATTTATGGCAGTAATACCTTGAGATTTAGATTAGCTCATTTTTTCGAGTTCCTCAATAAAAGCGCGCTTGTCGTCGATGATTTCAAGTAATACATAGTAGGCAATAGAGGCGGGGTTATCATTTGTCACCATACGACCTTGTATATCTACAAGGAGTGCGTAAGTCGCTTTTTCCTGCTCAAGCACATACGTGACGAGTTCCTTTCGATCGGAAATATTGATCGGTATAATGATCCTAGAAAATTGATTGACCAGTGACGAAATTTTGTCATAAATACTAAAATCGATGCCTTCTGCAATCGTATCCGTTATGTTTTCCACCAACCGTTTGTAATAGACGATGTCCTTTTCAAACCCTCTAATAAAAATGCCAATCAATAGGCGCAAGCGTATATCGCCGCTATTTTCAAGTAGCTTTTCATACTCATTTTTCTTTTTTTCCGTTATGGTGATGCCTTTGCGTAGCACATCTCTAATATCATACATAAATGTCGACTCCCTTGTTAACAACCGTTAAGATCATGATTTGAGTTTGTTTTAAGTTTGTTTTAAGTTTGTTTTAAGTCAATTTCAAGTGTATGTCACGTGCACTTCAATATCATAGTAATTTAATCGGGTATATACATTTATCCTACACCTTTCTCATTTTGGCGTCAATGAGAAAGTCATGCCATTACAATATGTTCATAAAAAAAACACCTCAAGGTAATAAAGCGCATACTCTTGAGGCATTTCAGTGTTAAGTGTGTCACTTGGGTTCCCCTGCAGCGATGAGCACTTTGCTGCCGATTAGGAAGAAGCCGAGGACAAATATAAGCGCACCCGTTACGATGAGCAACCATTCAATGGCGATGATGTCCGCTAGAGGTCCAAACAAAAGCATACCAAGTGGCATCATAACGCTAAAGATCATCGATAGGACGCCGAATACGCGACCTAAGAATGCACCATCCACTTTTTCTTGGAAAAGGACTGTAGCAGGTGTATTAAACAGTGGCAACGTGATGCCGGCTAGTAACATGATAGCCAGATAAATCCAAAAATTGGGGACGATGCCAAGTGCGACGATGAGCACACCCGTCGCAATTGTGGAGAGCGTCATACTGTGCACTCTGTTTCTAAAGCCGCCCCAAGTAGAAATGAGTATGCCGCCCAGCAGCATGCCCGATGAAAAGGCAATCTCTATGGCCGTCAGCCTCCAGACTTGATTTCCAAACGTTCTAGTGACTTGAAGCGGCGTCAAAATCGCCACTGGCGTAATTAAAAAGTGAAACACGGCAATAAAAATGTAGAATCTGCGGATATAATCGTGATTTTTTATATAGGTCAGGCCTTCTTTTAAATCGACAAAATAATTGATTTTTCCCTTTTCAAGCGCTTTGGCATGTGGTGGCACTTTGAGAAATAGCATGACGACGACTGCTAAGAGTGCCGTGATGACGTCAATCATGAAGATCGTCGTCAGGGGTGCCAGC
>JBBRVO010000187.1:0-3137 GCA_038246775.1 Peptostreptococcales bacterium
GCATAAAAAGCATAGAAATGTTAGCGTCATTTTTATTTAAGACCTTGGAACTTCATAGTACCTTAACAGAAATTGATATTGATGAGACACATTTTACACATATGGCCCAAAAGGCATGTGGCGGTACAGAAATTAATGGCTTTACTAAACTGAATCAAGCAGATATAGAAAACATTTTAAAAATGTGTTTATAAAATGACGCAATGTGTAGTTCGTGTCATGCATTTGTCTGATAGGCATCCTATTTGATGGGTATAATAGAATTAGACATGACGCTGGGCGACTTGCACGCGTGTTTAATGAAAATAGTTGAGGTGGCCAATGAAGCTACAAAAGGAAGTCTATGAGAAAAAACTCGCCGAGTTACAACTTGAACTCGTCAAGTTACAAGAGTGGGTCGTGTTTAAAGGCCTGAAGGTCGTTGTTCTCTTTGAAGGTAGAGATGCCGCTGGAAAAGGTGGCGCTATTAAACGCATCACAGAAGGCCTGAATCCTAGAAGCTGTAGGGTGGTGGCACTTCCTAAACCGACTGAAAAAGAAAGGTCGCAATGGTATTTTCAAAGGTATACCTCGCATCTACCAAGTGCTGGTGAAATGGTTCTGTTTGACAGAAGCTGGTACAACCGCGCTGGGGTTGAACGCGTTATGGGTTTCTGTACGGATGAAGAATATTGGGAGTTTCTAAAATCGGTGTCAACTTTTGAAGACATGCTCATACGGTCGGGGATTATACTCATCAAATATTGGTTCTCAGTAAGTGACGACGAACAGGAAGAGCGTTTTCAAGAACGTATCAACGATGAGACCAAACAGTGGAAGCTCAGCGAGATGGATTTGGAAGCCCGTTCAAAATGGGTGGAATATTCAAAGGCTAAGGACGTCATGTTCCAATATACAGATACGGAATTTTCTCCTTGGTATGTCATTGAATCCGACCTCAAGCGCAATGCCCGCATCAACTGTATGTCGCATCTTTTATCCATAATTCCCTTTGAAGATCTTGAAAATAAAAAGCTCGTATTGCCAAAGAGACAAGAAAATAGTGGGTATGTTAGGCCGCCTATGGACACGATGAAATTTGTACCCGATGTGGCGTCAAAACTTGCTAAAAAACATAATAAAGATTAGGCGAAAGCCTGATCTTTATTTTTTCTAAAACACTGCATATTCGCGAAGCTTTATTGTGATATAATAAAGCGACTTTTACTACGGAGGCAAACATGTCATTTTACAAATTGGGAATCAAAGGCGATCTCGTCTATGCACTGGAACTTCAGGACATTCATACACCGACGCCGATTCAAAAGCTCAGCATACCCGTCGCACTTAAAGGCGACGACTTACTTGCCGAAGCACAGACGGGAACTGGAAAGACGCTGGCATTTCTACTTCCGATGTTTCAAAAAATCGATCCAGACCTTCACCGCATCCAGGGTCTGGTCATCACGCCGACGCGCGAACTAGCTATCCAAATTACTAAAGAAGCGAAGATGTTGGCGGATACAAAACCACTCAAAATCCTGACCGCATACGGCGGGCAAGATGTCGTCGCACAACTCCATAAATATGGTGGTGAAGTAGATCTTGTCATTGGAACACCTGGACGCATTTTGGACTATCTCAGACGCGGCGCAATTGAATTTGGCGCCTTAAAGATGCTCGTGGTGGATGAAGCGGATCAAATGTTCCATATTGGCTTTAAAAATGAAGTGGATGACATCCTGTCACAAACACCTGAAAACAAACAAATATTGTGCTATTCTGCAACACTTAGTCATTCAGTAGACTCCTTTTCAGGTCGTGTACTGAAATCGCCGATTACCGTTAAAGCCCCTAAAAAGCAGATTACACTTGAGAGCATCGATCAATTTGTCGTACTGACATCCAATAGAAGAAAGTTTGCTGATTTTCAGACCGTACTCAAACAAAATTACCCTGAAAAAGCCATCGTCTTTTGTCGGTCACGCATGGGTGCACAGACATTATATGAAGAGATGCTCGCAGCGGGGTACTTGGTGGAAACAATCCATGGTGCCCTTACTCAGGCTAAGCGTGAGTACGTCATGCAGGCATTTAGAGACGGCGCCATTCAATACCTTGTCGCCACTGACGTCGCGGCTAGAGGCCTCGACATAGAAGGCGTTACGCACGTATTCAACTATAATTTACCAGATGATACGGAAAATTATGTACACCGAATCGGCAGAACGGGCAGAGCGGGGATGACTGGCGTTGCCTATACATTCTTAACTGAAAAGGATGCCAAACGCCTAGAAGATATTGAGGCATTTATTCAGATGGAAATCAAACGCATTAAGTTTACATGAAGCGTAACTGGAGGGCATCATGCGCAAAGGGGTAAAAATTATGATACTTTCAGCAGTCGTCGTCTTGCTATGTGCCAGCGTTATGATTGCACTTGATCAATATGTGGCGTATGTAGGCAAACAAACACTAGTGACCATAGACACCGTAGAGCCATCAGAAGCAATCTTGATACTCGGCGCTTATGTGCATCCAAATGGAGAGGTTTCTCGGATGCTCAAAGACAGACTGGATTTTGGACTTGATCTTTACCAAGCAGGTAAAGCGCCTAAGATCATCGTAAGTGGCGATCATGGATCAAAATCATATAATGAAGTACTGGCCATGTGTGACTATTTAGAGGCAGCAGGTGTACCGCCAGAAGCTATTTTTATGGACCACGCAGGTTTCAATACCTACGATTCCATGTACCGCATGAAAGCCATCTTTGAAGTGACGGATGCAATCGTCGTCTCACAAGAATATCATGTGGTGCGGGCCGCCTATATCGCGAAACAATTAGGGATAAATGTTCAAAGTGTCGCTTCAGATACCTATGTCTACGAGAAGATGTTTATCTACCGGTTCAGAGAAATCGGTGCAAGAATCAAAGCCGTCTGGATGGCGGGTATCATTAAACCAAATCCCACCTACTTGGGCGAGAAAATTCCCATTTCTGGGAGCGGTTTAAAGACAAGGGATTGAAGACTGAGACGTCAGACAACTTAGAGCCTCGTATGATTTATGATATGTACGGCTTTCCTGAGGCTTTATACGAACTAAAGTACCCGGTAAAAGGATCGGCTGAGCTCTCTAAACAGATCAAAGACAGA
>JBBRVO010000188.1:0-3131 GCA_038246775.1 Peptostreptococcales bacterium
CTTCAAGTTCATCTATTGCGCGCCTTATTTGTTCAGGCAAATCTTTTCGATCACGTAAAGTTTCCATATCGACCTCACTTTTCAAACCCAAGAACATCACAAAGAAGGGGATCCTCTATCTCTTTATTATACTTGTCGAGTTTAGAAAGTTCAATGAAATGAATTTCAAGATGTTCAGTGAGCAGTCGCCCGTCAGAATCGGAACGGATGTGAAATTTCGAATGCATGTCCTCACAATCGAACATATTGAAGCCAATGATGTTTACAATAATGCACTTTTTGAGTTTATCATAATCACACCCAACTTCAAGGTTGCCAAGATAAAGCTTAGCCCAGTAGCTTAAAATCCTTGCCACATAAGCGTTGTGTGAAATCACTTGTATCTCAACATCAATTTCGACGCCTGATCGGAGGCGAATTCGCAAATCGAGCCGTGCACTTTTTTCATCAATTCGGCTGACGCCAAGTTCAGAATTCAAAATTTCTAAATCCATTAATTCTTCAATAGGCAGATTTAAAACACTAGAGAGCAGAGAAACGAGCAGCGGTTTATTTGATGCTTTACCAAAAATCGCTTTGAAAACAATGTCGTAACTTGGCGGAATGAAATTATGGATCATGATATGACCTCCTAAAATGGTAGTTATTCCCATTTTAGCATCTTAACTAAAAAATGTAAATAAATGGATAATAAGAACTGGGCACCTAGAGCATAACCGGAGCGGGAAACCGTAAATAGGAGCCAGGCACCTAAACTCAAAATAGTTTGCGGCATCAGCTGTAATGCTGTCATGTGAACAGCTACAGAGCTGGAAATTCACCTGCCTCAAAAAAAGTGCCTGACCCCGATCCTATTAAATTAAATACCATATTCGAGCGCGTTATGTCTATAAAACTGGTATTTTTAGGTGGTACAGCTGAAAACGTCAAGCCACTCTGTCCGATAATGACCGTTAACAAAAGTGCAGTTACTATCCATTTTTTTAATCCATTCTTACGCATCGGTTCCTCCCTTTAAACTAAATTAGAGCAAAAAAAAACGACCATTAGGTCGGTTACGCTATTGCTCCTTCTTGGCCTTAGCGTCCAAAACAATCCAAGAAATCTTTGCTCCTGAATAATTATCTCGCAATTCTGACAATTTGTATAAAGATCAGTTTCATGTAGGCAATAGGTGCCTGACCCCTAATCGTCCTTCAATTTGTGCCAAAATAAAAACGATACTTCATTGACACAAAATCGAGAGGATGTATAATGATTGTATAGAGTGCCAAAATAAAATCGGTAGTTAAATGGCACAAAGGGAGATCCTATGGATTATAGTGGCTATCCAGTGAATAATAAGATATATAGTGGTGCCGAAAGAAAAATAGGTGTTACAGTTGGTGCTGAAGATTATATCATTAAATTCCAAAAGAAAGAACGATTCGGTACAAGGAACAATCATATATCTGAATACTTAGGATGTAGAATTATCAAAAGTCTAGGATTTAATGTTCAAGAGGTTTATCTTGGAACTTATAAAAATGAAATCATTGTGGCCATTAAGGACTTTGTTGAAAAAGGACAGCAATTTGTTGCATTTAATGACGTAGGTGAAAGCTCTATTGAAGAAAACCGTGATGCATTCACCTATTCGTATGAGGATATAACCAGAATCCTTCTTGCCAATAACAAACTTAATAACCCAATTGAGACAGTTGATCAGTTCTGGGAACTATATCTCATCGATGCTTTGCTTGGGAATTTTGATAGACATGGTGGAAACTGGGGATTCATAAAGGAAAAAAACGTATATACCTTAGCACCAATTTTTGATAACGGATCCTGTTTATTCCCACGACTTACCGATGAGAAGGAAATGAGGGGCATTATTGAAAGTCATGAGGAAACGCAAAAGAGAATATTTGAATTTCCAACATCTCAGATTCTTCTTAATGGCAAGAAAAGCTCGTATTATGATGTCATCAACAGCATGGCCTTTCCAGAGTGTAACAAGGCACTCATTAAAATATATCAAAGATTTGATTTTGAAAAGATAAGTGACATTATCGATAATACTTCATTTATCAGTATCAACCAAAAGGCATTTTACAAGCACATGATTGAGCAAAGGTACCGCCATATCATCAAGAAAATATATGAAAGGATTGAAGACAATGAAAAAACACACGGTTAAAGCGACTATTTTAGTAACGGACACACTTAACGTGACATACAATGTTTGTTATATAGAGCAGATTGTTTATGAAGATGATACCTTTGAATATATCTTCAGACCAAACTATGCGGTTATCGAACTACTTGACAGCAAGACATTTCAAGGCATACCAGGCTTAAATATTGATCTAAAGAAGAAAGAATATGTTAGAAAAAATAAAATCCCGACTTTTATTTATGAACGTACACCTCAAAAAAATAGAGAAGATTTATGGGATTTGCTTGATGAAGTTGGTCTTGAATATCTGGATCATTTGGAGTGGCTAATAAGAACCGATAAGACCTATACAGGCGACAACTTAACCGTAGAGGCATTCCATGAGCCCAACACCTTTGTGTTTAATGATGTGACCGATATTTCTGCCGATAATTATAAAGTTATTAAGTTTGTTCTTGAAGTTGTTACAATGGGCTCTTTTTTGATTGCCGGACATTATAAAATTGACGATAGTAACAGGCACGCACAACATGCACTCATCTATCCTCTTTTTAAAAACGAAGTAAAGAGGCGGTCGAGGAAACAAAGAATTGGCATAGAAAAAGCGCAGCAAGAGAAGAAATATAGTGGACGTAAAAAAATCAACGTATCTATCCCTCTTCTTAGCGAACTCTCTGAGAAAATTCACAAGAATGAAATAACTGCTGATGAAGCTGCTAAAATCCTTAACATTTCAAAACGAACCCTTTATAGGCGGCTTGGATCAGTTACACCATCGGAAGTTGATCGCTGTGACTGAGTTAAATCAAGCCTAGAGAGGTCCAATTTCCTCAAGCTCAGCCATTGCGCGTTTGATCTGTTCAGGTAAATTTTCTATAGTTTTTAAATAATCCATATTGACCTCGTTTTTCAAACCTAAAAACGCGACCCATTCACAAAGAAGTGGGTTCTCTATCTCTTTATTATACTTATC
>JBBRVO010000189.1:0-3113 GCA_038246775.1 Peptostreptococcales bacterium
CGGCACATGGCATGGTGATACAGTCTTTAACGGGTGAACACATCGATTATGGTGACATCATCGAAATGACTCTTGATGCCGATTATAAATTGCCATCTTGGACATTTAATGCACCTAGAAAACAAGACTAAAAAGGAGGACATACCATGAAACAACTAAATATAGGCAGTTCCGAACTTAGAGCCTCCGAAATCATTATGGGATGCATGAGAATTGACACAATGACCGTTAAAGAACTTTCCTCTTTTGTAGACCATGCCCTTGATGAAGGCATTACGCTTTTTGATCACGCGGACATTTATGGTAGTGGTTCCTGTGAATCATTGTTTGGCGATATGCTTCATACCCGACCAGGTCTTCGAGAAAAAATAAAGCTACAAACCAAATGTTCGATTCGCAGCGGTTTCTATGACTTATCTAAGGACCACATTTTGAATTCTGTAGACGCGAGCTTAAAGCGCCTTCAAACAGATTATATCGACTTGTTTATCCTGCATAGACCTGATGCGCTCATGGAACCTGATGAAATCGCACAGGCCTTTGACAGCCTCATTTATAGTGGCAAAGTCTTGAATTTTGGCGTTAGCAATTTTAACAGCATGCAGATCGAAATGCTCAAAATGTCTATCTCACAACCAATTCTGGTCAATCAAATGCAGTTTAGCATCATGCATACGGGCATGATCGATAAAGGTCTCCAAGTCAATACGACTTTTGAGGGCTCATTTGATAGAGACGGCAGTATTTTAGAGTATTGTCGTATCAATAATATCACGTTACAGGCGTGGTCACCATTTCAATATGGTTTCTTCGAAGGGATTTTTATCGACAATCCAAAATTTCCTGAACTCAATGCGACACTGGAAAACATTGCAAAACAAAAAAACGCAACGAAATCAGCGATTGCCGTTGCATGGATTCTTAGACATCCTGCTAAGATGCAGGCCCTTTTAGGTACGACCAATATCAAACGCCTCCACGAAATCTGCATGGGCACAAAAATAGAGCTCTCACGTGAAGACTGGTATGCCATTTATCGTGCTGCGGGCAATGTGTTGCCGTAGTTTTATTGCTTTAGCTGCTCATTAATTTTATGCTCATCATATACGTGTGATTTTTTGATGTGCTTGACTCGCCGCGTTCACTTTTCACAAACTGATAACCGTTCTGGTCATAGTCAAGTCGAAGCGCCATATGGTATAGGACGATGCCAATATCAACTTGGTTCATTCTCTCGTATAAAAACGCCTTGAGGAAACTCGGCTTATTTCGGTACACGTGCATCCACTCGCCGTCATTTGTGAAAAACCATGGCTGTGAGTTACTTGCAGACGGCGCAACTCTTGCCGCCTCGACGATTCTCTGAAATTGTTCGTCGTTGATATTGTGCGCGATTTCTCCGAGAGACTTACGTTTAAAGGCTTCAAGATTCAACCTATGAACGGTTTCACGCGGGTTTCCAAATGCAAGGACGATGACAAAATCAAGATCTGATTGATCTTTTGCCACTTGTGTTGGCTGCGCCATTCCTAGATAACAACTGCCAATACGATTCATCGATAGAAACAAATCAATTTGTTGTAGCATATAACCCGCATTCATCAAATACCCATCGCTCTTTTCTGAATAAAACATCAAATAATGAGGCGCTTTGATCGGCAATACGAGCTTGATTTCATCTCTAGAAACGTACCTAATTTCGGTTTTTATCTCAGGAATCAACCGCGTTACAGCGTTTGAAAATGCTTGTATCTCACTAAGTGTCTCGTCTTCTAAAAATTCTTGCATATAGTTTCTGACTGATTTTCTCTTAAATATTGCCTCATAAAAATTTGTAGTTATCATTTTATACCTCACATTTTAATAGTGTATATCAGGACACATTTCTGTATCACCTTATAATATCAATAATTTGTCAATAGACTGTTAACATTTAGCGTATGACGCGTCTACCTGACATACTGAAAAATGTGGATCTGCTCAAAATTTTCGAGCAAATCCACATTTTTTACATAGTTCTTCCGTCACTTGACGATCCGTGAAGCCTTTATACATCTTTTGAGCACGGTCCGAATCGATAATTGACTCGATGGATCCCTCGAATATGTTGCCCAGTGGGATGTTTCCTTCGCTATCTAGACAACATGGTACGACCGTTCCATCTACCAGTATGCCAATTTGATCCCTAAGACCATAGCAAAATACTCGGTCTGACATATCCGTTTGCTCTATATCTGGCCACTCAAACTTGTGCGCGATGTTCACATAGACATTGTTGCTGAGTTTTCCGCTTCGGTAACTCATGCACTTTTCTTTGATACTAAAGTCGAGTTTCAGTTTAGCCTCAAGATAGGACATGATCTGTTCATTCCAAGTATTGGCGCCCTTAGTCGTCTCACCATCCAAGTTCCAAAGCCTAAGCGAACTCACGATTTGGGTTTTGGCTTGTGCTTCCAAAATAAATGAAGTGATTTGCTCAATATAGTGCTCTAGCGCAAGTGACCCGTTGTTCGCTTCAAAACTGCTCAATGAAAAGTTGACCTGCTTAACAGCAGGGGCTTCAAGAAGGATATCTTGCATCTTATGAATCAAAACGCCGTTTGTTGTAATGTTGACTTTAAGACCATGAGCATGACACATTTCTAAGAAAGCGGGCAACTTTGGATGTAACAGGGGTTCGCCCATAACATGCAGATAAATTTGGTCCGTAAGACCTTTGATTTTTATAACGATTTCTTCAAACGCCGCCTCAGTCATAAATTGAGGGGGTCTTTTTGTCAAAGGACAAAAATCGCATTTTAGATTGCACACATTGGTTATTTCAATATATATTTTTTTGTATCGCGGCATGGCATTTAATGATCTCCTCTTTTTACTTAGCGCTCTTTAAGTACATATAAATCTGGCCTTCTATTTTTGAGCAGCGTCACAGTACCCGATTTTCTCGAACGCTTCAATAGCTCGAGGTCTACATCGCCAACGATGACCATCTCAAGGTTTGGCGTACATTCTGCCATGATACCATCTCTAGGAAAAGAAAAATCTGAAGGCGTGAATATTGCAGATTGTGCATATTGAATGTCCATATTTTCCACATGAGTCAAGTTGCCCAC
>JBBRVO010000190.1:0-2998 GCA_038246775.1 Peptostreptococcales bacterium
ATGGGGGTTTTTTGTTCTCGACTGCAACAAAGAGATGTTTTTGTTCAGTTTGTGGAAGACCTTCTAATTGACAGTGATGTGTTAGTAGTGACCGTACCTCCTAAAGCTATGAAGCGGGTGGTTGAGGTCATGAATAATTTTAATTTGGATTTTGATGATGCGTATCAATATGTCGCCGCAGAGCGTGAAAAAGCAATCATTATCAGCTTTGACAAAGATTTCGATAAGACCGAGCAAGGACGCTGGACACCGATTCAAGCAATAAATCATAAAAAATAAGGGTTCACAATAAGAAAATGGCGATCGCTGCTATACGAAACTTTAGTGATGAGAGTTGGTGCGATCGCTTTATCTTTTACATTTATTTTTAAGCGATCGCATATCCCGTATATTGTCTCAGATAGGCAGGTTGTAAGCCAATTACAATATCTTCTTTGGGAACTCCTTGAGAAACTAAGGCTTCAGCAATATCAACTTCAGTATTATTGGCTTGAATCCAGATTTTTCCTGCTTTAATGTCAAGATGCATGGAGCAGCCGTATATACGTTTATCTTGATTCCAACCAATTGCTAGTAATTGATACCGATTCTGTTCAGTATCAAACAGAGTTTCCATTTCTATTTCGCCATTTGAGGGTTGATAAGTGGCGTATTGGCTAAGAATCTCTTTGATAATAGTGCGATAGTTTTGGGTTTTTTCTAGATTTTCCATGTGACAATCACCTCAGTTTTTACGTCATAAACGACAATATCAAGCTGACATTCTCGTATTACCATGCGCGGAAATTCTTTTTTGAAGAAAGTTTCATAGGCGCTGTTAGGAACTGCTAAAAATAGTTTGCGGTCTGGATAGACTGATTTTAGTCCTACTCTATAGTTAATGAATTGTCCAACAGCTAAATGAAAATCGCTCAGAGATGAGTTGCCAATAAAACTTTTGACTTCTACGGCAATTTTCTCGCTATTGCGTTCGGCAGCGATAAGTCTTTCAGCACCAAGGTCTATATAAAGTTCAGAATCTCCTACTTTTAAAGAAAATGGATCGTCAGTAATCCTCCAACCGTCCTTGATCAGTGCATTTTTAGCTGCATCATGAAATAAATCTCTTGCCATTTTTGTTTTCTCGTATCATATCCCATCTGTTTTTACTGGACAAAAGTAGCAGTGCCTACTAAGAAATAATTTATCATGTGTGAATATTTACTTTTCAGTGGGATAGCGATCTCTATCCTGCAAAATTTGGAAAATAAGAGTTTGAGAGATCGCGTTTTCGGGTGTTTATGTGGCGATCGCAGTTATGCGTAATTTTGGAGATGATGGTTGGTGCGATCGCTTTATTTTGAGCAGAAGCATATAATTGTAATGACAGTTAAAGTAAAAATTAGTGAGAACTAGAAATTATGCGATCGCCAATACCCATTTTTTCAGTCACTGAATATTTAGAAGCGGAAAGTAGAAGCGAAGTTCGCCATGAATATCTGGATGGTCAGGTTTTTGCGATGGCTGGAGGAAGCAAAACACACAATATAATTACGTTGAATATTGCCAGTCGCTTGCGTTCTGAATTGCGAGGAAGAAGTTGCGATGTATTTATGTCAGACATGAAGGTAATACTAAAGTCTGTTTATCAAAATAAAACTGTATTTTATTATCCTGATGTGCTAATTACTTGCAGCCCCGAAGATAGAGATACCTATCTGATAAATTATCCTTGTGTGATTTTTGAGGTGTTATCACCAAGTACTGAGGTGAGCGATCGGCGCGAAAAACTGATTAATTATCAAACAATTAGTAGTCTCCAAGAATATATTTTGGTTGCACAAGATAAAATAAAGATAGAAGTCTATCGCCAAGATTCGAGAGGTAATTGGACTAAAGAAACATTAGGACATCAGGATAATTTAGTTCTAAATTCACTAAATTTATCTTTAACGATGGCAGATATTTATGAGGATATTTTCTGATTGCAGCGATCTTTTTTTGAGGTGTTTATAGTGCGATCGCTGTTGTGCGGAACTTTGGAGATGAGGGTTGAGGCGATCCTACCCCATCGCTCTTTGTTTAGCTTTCTCATAAGCAGGATCGTGAATATCAAAACTAATCACCCGCACCCTTTTTGGAGCAGGCTTTTCATAAATCCGATAGACCAGCCTATATTCCGCCTCATCATAAGGAATCTCCAAAGCATGATATCCACGCAAATCCCCCTTTAACTTATGACAACTCAAAATCCCACCAGTCTCAGGACTTGACTGTAAAATAGGCTTAAACAAACCCTCAAAATCAGCTTGCAAGACCGTCGGCAAATTTGGTAAATCCTCCGAAAATACAAGTGGATGCACTTGCAAAAAATACTTAGCGCGTATAGCCACGCTGCACAATCTCCCTATTCACCTGCGCCAAATCAAACTCCTCATCTAGAGTTCCAATCGTTACCCATTCATCTTCACCAATCGGCTTAGCAATTCGAGCGACCGCCTTAGACTCAGCCGAACTTGGAACAAATTGGTTTTCCCGTCGCAACTTCTCAGCGATCGCCTCACGCAGCCAACTCATTCGCCCTCGTAAAGGCAAGCTATTAAAAACATCAACCGCCAAAGAAACGGTGACGCGCTTAGTTGTATCTTTTGTCTTCACCTAAGTACCTCTTTAAGCTACTCCTAGCAAACATTCTATCTTAAAACACTATACATTACTGATATTTGGGTAGTGAGTGATCTGGCGATCGCTATCAAGTAAAATTTTGAAGATGAGAGTTGGGGCGATCACTGTTATGCAAAATTTGGAGAGATGAGGGTTGATGCGATCGCTTTATTTTGAGCAGAAGCATATAATTGTAATGACAGTTAAAGTAAAAATTAGTGAGAACTAGAAATTATGCGATCGCCAATACCCATTTTCTCGGTCACTGAATATTTAGAAGCGGAAAGTAGAAACGAAGTTCGCCATGAATATCTGGATGGTCAGGTTTTTGCGATGGCTGGAGGAAGCAAAGCAC
>JBBRVO010000191.1:0-2996 GCA_038246775.1 Peptostreptococcales bacterium
AAATTGGCAAGTTCGCCTACGCCACCCGTTGATGTTTGCATCAAGTGTAGCAAATTCTTTACAGCTTCTATTGCAATCCCTGCGAACGGTCCCATGGCAAATGCGCCAATAAGCGCCGGTAAATCACTGACGTCAATTTTGAGAAACGCTGGAAAAATTGGCACGATGAGTTCGAATTGCATAAGGACGAATGCAAGCACACTGAGCATCGCAATTTTCGTCATCTTTGACACCGACATTCTTCTCTTTTGTTGAGTAACCATACCTAAAACCTCCTGATTTTTGACGGATTCTCTCTTGGAATCTACGTCATATATACTTTGTTTATGGCTTTAGGGCATAAAAATACCCCCTAAAGCATGCACTTCAGGGGGAAATGTACATAACATAAACGTCTTCTTTCATCCAGACTGTAACTGTCGGCTCTGGAATTAAACCAGATCAACCTTTCGGCTCGCGGGCTATACCGCCGGTGGGGAATCGCGCCCCGCCCTGAAGATTCTTTACTTTTCGAGTATAGCACGCAGCCCTTGCAGTGTCAACCACTGTCAAGCTACAATCTCTTTTAAAATTGATTTCTTTTTGTTAATGATTTTGTGTTGCCATTTTCCCGTTGAGTAGATGCCCAGGCCAACGAGACAGATGATGAAGTTGCTTATAATCATGGCATTCCAAATGGAATTTGGACCAAAGCCCTCAAGTTTTGACAAACCATACACCATGGGAATCCTTAGTACCCAGAGTCTGCCCATCATGAGAACCATGGCCGAAATCGTATGGCCAGAGCCCTGAAAGACGCCAACGAGGATCTGGAAAAAGCCCATGAGTGGGATCGAGTAGATAATCATGTTCAAATAGACCGTGCCGCTTTCTATTACCGCGGGATCTGTGCTGAACGCGCCGACGATCCACTTAGTAAACGGAAGCATCATAAGACCCCCGATGACGAGAAATACGGTTGAGAGAATGACGCTACTCTTGACTGCTTGCTTGGCTCTAAGGACGTTATCTGCGCCGAGATTTTGACCGACGACTGTGGCGAGAGCGCTCCCAATGCCCATGGCTGGCATCATGATGAGTGAACTGATGCGATTGCCGACGGCAAATGCCGTGAGTGTCACTTCGCCAAAGGAAACTAGGAATACGTTGAGTATCGTAAAACCAAAAGCGGTGGTCGCTTGGCCGGTTGAAGAAGGCAAGCCGATGTTTATGATTTTCGAGAGGATCTCCTTGTCAAATTTCAAATCGGACCATTCGATTTTCAGACTCTGTTTAGAGCTAAACGTCGTTGCAATCCCGTAAAAGGCAAACACACCTGTAGCTATAACCGTTGCAATAGCTGCGCCCACAACACCCATATCGAGCACGAAAATGAAGATGGGATCGAGTATAATATTCAGGCCAACAGAAAGGGCTGCAATAATGAGTGGTGATACCGTATCGCCTTGACCCTGCTTGATTGCATTAAATGTAAACATCATAAATGTCGTCGGCAAACCAAGGAACATGACACTTAGGTAGGCATAGGCATTCTCATACAGAGCGCCCGTGCCGCCCATCCACCTTATAATCCAGGGCGATGCCAAATAGCCAAGTACGCCCAAAACCAAAGATAAAACGAATAAAAACGAGATGGTTTGACCTGCCGTTTTCCGCGCTTTGTCTTGCTGATGGGCACCGATATACTGTGCGATGATGGATGAAGTTGCTATGGCCATACCCATGCCAAATGAAGACATCAGGAATATGAGTGGCCATATGAACTGGATGCCCGCGACGGCATTGCCAGGAATTTTACTGACAAAAAAAGTGTCGGTGAGGTTGTAGATGGTATGTATGAAATTGTTCAGCATAATTGGCAGTGAAAGGGTGAGTATCACCTTGTTCATCTTGCCTTTTAGTATCATGTCTCTCTTTTGTAAGTAGTCCATTTTACCCCCACCGCGTTAATCTGATAGACATATTATAGCATGCTTCATTTTACAACTCAATTGTTTCGTGTACAAAAGTAATTTTGATAGCCTGTTATTTTAGCCCTTTTTTTGGTATACTTAAAGTATATAAAAATGTTGGAGGTTATTATGGTCGTTGGAAATTTTAATGAACTCATCGCTACTGAGATTATGAGCCCTGAAGCTAAAAACGCCGCTATGAAAGTACTTGTTTCGCCAGCTGAAGGCTGGGAAGGTCACGTCATGCGCGTTGTGGAACTTGGACCAAATGGCTACTCACCAAAACATGCACACGATTGGCCACATATCAACTTTATCATCGAAGGCACTGGCACACTTCTAATAGAAGACGTTTTGAACCCATTAACACCAGGCGCTTACGCTTACGTGCCTGCAAACACACTGCATCAATTTTCAAATGCTGGAGATGTGCCGTTCAAATTCATCTGTATCGTTCCTGAAAAAGGGCATAAATAGCATTAAACGATTTAACCTAAAAGCCTTTAAGTTGTTTATTTTAGCTTGGTATGTTAAAATTGTAACATTGATTGAGTAACTATTTAAGGAGGATCCCATGAGCAACAAATACACGATATTAGCTGTCGCTTACAAAGATATTTCCCCAGAAGTTGAGACAAAAATAAATGCATACAGTGTGCGCATGATTGATGAGGCATCCGATCTCGTCAACTATTGTACTTACGGCAGACAATTCGATCAAAACTCAAGGGTCTGCATCTATCTTGAATGGTATCAAAAAAATATTTTAAATTATTTAGGCAAAGGCTATAAAGTCGTATTGCTAGAAATACCATTTAATTCTAACGAACCAATTGTAAATGCAATTGATCAATTAGATATCGAATTTGGCGATAAAGTATTGGTCATAGAACACGATAACGTCTAGTTGCGCTGTTTCTTTGTAGCTTCAGCTAACAATCACACACAATATTAAGGACGGTTCCAAATCATCAACCATGATTTGGGACCGTCCTTTTTTTTGTTTGTGATCAATCTAAATAATCATCCGTCCAAGTCTTATAA
>JBBRVO010000192.1:0-2949 GCA_038246775.1 Peptostreptococcales bacterium
AATACGGTCCTGAAATTGCGATGACAATCGCGGGCCCTTCCAAATCTATAGCGTCTTGAACATATTCAATCAGCCGCGTTGTCGCCTCTGGCAGTGTAATTGAATTGGATACTAGCAAGTCTTTGACTTCTGCTTTATACGCTTTATAGTCCGTCATAAACCCCTCGCCCTTACGCTGACCAGCAATTGTAAAGATTTCTTCAAACGTATACACTTTAGGGGAAAAAGTCGTCTTTTCAGGCGTCTCTCCCGTTAACACGCAGTAGTTCTCATAGGCATCTTCAAAGTGAATCAGAGTATCTCTCAGCGACCGATTGGCGAGTAAGATCAGTCTATCTACGATGGCTTTAGGCGAGCGTGTAAATGTAAGCCAGTTAAAATAACCCGTTGCCGCCTCAGGTATTGAAGCGTCGTACGCTTTTTTTCTGTCTTTCAGGTTTACCCATACCGGTGGCGGTGTGGCTTCATGCCCGATCAAATCACAGAGTTCAATATTGAGCTCTGTTTTCTTTTGTAAGTCAGACAGCACTAGCGAGGGGCTAAAGCCGTTGAACGGATCGCCAATATGACTTTTGACCCCTTTTACAAAGAGGACAGGCATGATCTTGCCCACTGACCCTTCATAAAAGATGGCTTTGCCTTTAATCTGATTGAAATAAGGCTCACTGTTGATGGTCAAAACGTAATCCAGTTGATATTTTTCTTTTAATTCTTTCATCAAATTAACCGATGTCAACATGCCGCGAGATAGCGTCTCTTCATCTGGCACACTTAAAAGCAGTATATTGCCCTCAAAATCAGGATTTTCAGAGAAGTGCGCACTTAAAACCAGTTGAATGGCAGCCCCCGACTTCATATCGGCAACCCCGCGTCCAAAGGTCCATTCACCCGATTCTAGATCGACCCTCGCTTGCTCTGGGATGCTTCTACCCGCAAGTGCTACAGCGAGTTCATCAGGTCTTAGTGCAACGCCTTTCAACTTACCATACTCTTCGATATCTATTGCGTCATGATGGTGCATCAAGACAACTGTTTTATCGCCTTTCCCTTTGACCAATGACCAAATGACATTTCTATGATAAGGGTCATTGTCCACTTGGTACGCGCCGCACAAATGACCGTTTTCTCTAAAATAAGGTTGCTCTTTAATCCATATCAAAATTTGCTCTTCAATATACGTTTCTCTTTGAGTATTGGTATCACTTTGCGTGGCTACTAATCTCAAGAATAGCGATTGGATACTTTCTTTAAACATCGTGTGCTCCTTTCATAATTGGTGCCAGGGAAGGTGCCTAAAATTTAATTGCTAAATTCTAAAAACGGTGCCAGGCACCAAAATAGACGTTCAGGGTTAAGTTGCTATTGACATACGGCGTTTCATACGGTAGTATATGATGATTAGAGGGAGTAACTGCCTATTATAGGATTTTAAGCCGTCATTACGGAGCAATCCCGGTTTAAAATAACCATGTGTGAGACTCTACAATTCTTATGGGATTGTAGAGTTTTTTTATACCCATTTTTTCCTTTTTAAAAGGGAGCCCATTCAAAATTAAAGGAGTTATTTATGGACGCATTTATTCTTAATCTTTTAGACCCACTGCCACTACTCGTTTTATTTGGCATTATTGCCATCTCTCTACTGACGCTTAGTAAAGGCGCCGATGTACTCATCGATGAAGCGGTTGTCATTTCCACCCGTTTGAGAATTCCAAAGGCCATCATTGGTGCAACCATCGTATCCCTGGGCACGACGCTTCCCGAAGTATCTGTTTCGGTTATGGCCGCTATCAATGGAAACCCTGATCTAGCCCTTGGCAACGCCGTCGGCTCTATCATCGTCGATACAGGTTTAATTATGGGTATCGCCGCTTTGATTTCGCCAATCGTCATCGACTATAAAGCCATCAAATTTCAAAGCTGGATTCAAATTTTGTCAGGTATTTTATTGGTTGTCATGGCCTTGCCGATTTTTTCAAAATCGGATTCTGGCGTGATCACACAGCAAATGGGCTTTGTCTTAATCACATGCCTCGCCGCCTACCTGTACTGGTCGTTCAAACACAGTAAAAATCAGATGGATACCCTCGTCTCAGACGTCGCGCACGAACATGAATCCGAAAGCATCATCAAACAACTTGTATACATGGTATTTGGGGTGGCCATCGTCATTTTGTCGTCAAAAGTTCTCATCCCAGCTGTAGAGATCACCGCACTTCGCGTTGGCATCCCGCAAAGTATTATCGCCGCAACACTCGTGGCATTTGGCACTAGCTTGCCTGAACTGACCACAAGTGTGAAAGCCGTCTTAAAAGGTCATGGGGATTTGGCCGTTGGCAATATCATGGGCGCCGATATCCTCAACGTGCTCTTCGTCATAGGTCTTTCAGCTTCAGTTACACCACTTGGCCTTGCAGTGCCATCGAATTTCTATGGCTTACATTTCCCGGCCATGCTGATTATTCTCGTCCTATTCAGAACTTTTACACTCAGCAAAGATCACAAAATCAGTCGCCTCGAAGGCGGCTTGCTCCTCGGATCGTATTTGGTTTATCTCACATTGAATTACGTGCTTTAAGCGCTAGGCGTACCAGGTACATTCATGGAAGTTGGGCCAGGGGGAAGTTGGCGGAAGTTGGCGAACCGAAGTTGGCGAACCAGGTACACATGTGGAAGTTCGAATGAAATCGGGGTCAGGCACCTATTTGGCACCTGACCCCAACAATTAGCAACAGATATTATTTCTTCCAATTCCTTTTGCTTGATACAAGGCTTTATCCGCCTCATTTAAGAGCATTTCTACAGATCCGCAGGCTGTTTCAGGATATGACGCGACGCCACCACTTATCGTGAGGTGAATGGATTGTTCATCAATTACAAATGGACTTTCCATTATTTTTAGTCGCATACGTTCTGCAATTATATGGGTTGTACGACAATCCGCACCAG
>JBBRVO010000193.1:0-2935 GCA_038246775.1 Peptostreptococcales bacterium
TAACCGGGCGCTACTTCTAACATCTGATCAATGCCTTTTCCCGCTGGTATTATAGGATATACGCCTATCTCTGGGTTTATAATACATTCGATGAGTACAGGCGCTTTGCTATCTTTAATCTGATTAAGTACTGCATCTAGCTGAGCATGTGTGGCCACACTATAGCCTTTGATACCATAAGCTTCAGCAAGTTTTACAATATCAACCGATTGATTGGCATTTGTTTCACTAAACCTACCCTCACAGAAAAGACCTTGCCACTGCCTTACCATCCCAAGAGAATGATTATTCATAATCATCGTGGTGATTGGTAGATGATATTTACTGACCGTTTCAAGTTCGTTGCAATTCATTTTAAAACTACCATCACCTGCAATATGAAGCACACGTGAAGATTTTGCTACTGCGACACCTATTGCTGCACCCAGACCAAATCCCATTGTGCCCAGTCCGCCTGATGTAATGAGCGTTTTGGCATTTTCAAAACCATAATATTGGGCTGTCCACATCTGGTGTTGGCCCACTTCAGTAACCACCGTTGTTTCTGCACCTGCATACCTTTTGAGTTGGCTAAAAAGGTAAGGTATCTCAAATTCAGAGCCCTGTTTAGATGCCTGATCAAATATCTGAACAAATCTCGCGGCATCTAAATGCGATGTATTATTTTTTTGAATTGCCATAACGTTTTTTTCATCGCACCACGTCTTTCCTTGTGTTAGATGTGATAAAGTTTCTATGGCTTCAAATATATTGACACACCAACTGAAATCAACTCTTTTATTCTTACCAAATTCAGATGAATCAATATCTACATGGACAATTTTTGCGCCTTTACAAAATGCTTCTGAGTCGCCAATCACGCGATCACTAAAACGCACGCCTAGTGCAATGATAAGATCTGCATTTGCCAAATATTTATTGGACTTCGCATGGCCATGCATGCCTATTAGTCCAAGAGAGAGTGGATGTGACTGTGGAAAAGCGCTACTTCCCATTAAAGTATTTGCCACAGGGATATGCGTCTCATTCACCCACTTTAAAAGTTTTATGTTTGCACGGGCGATATTGACACCACCCCCCGCTAAAATAACCGGTCTTTTTGCAGATAGTAGTGCGTCATTTAACCCCTCTGGTAATGACTGTTTTTTAGTTACATGGAGATCACTATGCCCTGGTTGATACACTCGATAGTCAAACGCTTGTGTTAAAATGTCTTTTGGAATATCAATGAGTACTGGACCAGGTCTACCCTCTCCTGCTATCTCTAGTGCTCTGCACAAAATTTCTTGCAATTGATCAATGGATTTGACCATCTCACAATGTTTGGTAATAGTAAGCGTTATCGCAGTGATATCAACTTCTTGAAAAGAATCCCTTCCTATTAGGCCACTTGAAACTTGTCCTGTTATGATTAATAAGGGAGACGAATCCATGAAAGCCGTTGCAATGCCCGTGATGGTGTTTGTTGCGCCTGGCCCCGATGTGACAAGACATACACCCACTTTACCTGTGGCTCTTGCATAGCCATCTGCCGCATGTACGGCGCCTTGCTCATGACACGTTCTATAGTGTTTAATGCCACAATCATTTCGATATAATGCATCGTATAAGGGAATTACTGAGCCACCAGGAAATCCAAAAATATGTTTAACATCATTATCTTGTAAACATTTCAGTACAATCTCAGCCCCTGTCAACCTCATATTTTCACCCCTTTGCTAATTCATAGATTGCCCCTTCTGCCGCTGAACTCACATGTCTCGCATATTTGGCTAGATAACCTTTTGCCGTTATTGGTTGATGGCTCATTTCACTGCGTCTTTTTATGAGTTCTGCATTCTCCAATTGATGATTGATTTTGCCTTGCGTAATATCAATCTCGATTAGGTCCCCATCCTTTAGATAAGCGATATCACCACCCGCTTGTGCTTCAGGCGAGATATGGCCTATTGCCGCGCCTTTTGTAGCCCCTGAAAATCTACCGTCCGTAATCAGTGCAACCGAAGCATCAAGGCGCATCCCCACGAGCGCTGAAGTTGGTGTAAGCATTTCAGGCATACCCGGTCCACCTTTTGGCCCTTCATATCGAATGACCACAACGTCACCTTTTTTAATATCACCATTTAGGATGGCTTTTACAGCCCCCTCTTCACCATTAAAAACTTTTGCAGGTCCAGTGTGTTGCATCATCACATCGAGAACCGCTGATTGTTTAACAACCGCGCCGTCTTTTGCAAGATTGCCCCAGAGTACCTTGATCCCACCTTTCGTACTATAAGGTTGCGTCACGGATCGAATTACCTTTCCATCAGCCACTTTGAGGGGGTGTTGCATCAATTGCGATTGAAGCGTTTGTCCCGATGCGGTCAATACTTCACCTTTTAATAGTTTGGCCGCATAGAGCTGATAAAGTAACGTTTGAATACCACCCACGTGATATAAATCTTCGATATGATCTGCACCAGCGGGACTTAAACGGCATAAATTTGGTGTTTGTTCACTTATCGCATCGATTTGATTTAAATTGATCTTGAAACCTGCTTCATAGGCTATTGACGTTAAATGTAACACCGTATTTGTTGAACAACCAAGTGCCATATCCGCTGTCAGAGCATTGTGAAAGGCATCTTTCGTCATAATCTTACTTGGCGTCAACCCCTCCTCCACCATTTTTACGATTCGCATACCCGTTTCTTTTGCCAAACGTTGTCTTTTAGAGTAAACGGCTGGGATTGTGCCATTGCCAGGAAGCGACATCCCTAGAACCTCTGTCATGCAATTCATTGAATTTGCTGTGTACATCCCTGAACATGAACCACATGTTGGGCAAGCTTCTTCTTCATAGACTGCAAGTTCTTCAACGGATAAAGTACCCGCGTTTACTTTTCCAACGGCTTCAAAAACAGCACTCAAATCTAGTGCTTTGCCTTGATGA
>JBBRVO010000194.1:0-2908 GCA_038246775.1 Peptostreptococcales bacterium
ATAAAAGATGGTGTTTTATTTCCTCTTGAAAAAAGTTATACCTATTATTTCAGGTTTTATGTCGAAAATAGTGGCATGTTTTTATTTAAAGGCACTTTAATAGAGCGTATAAAATTTGACAATTTACCGAGTATTATCATTCAACTGGAATCCGATATTAAACGCGTTCAAAGACGAAAATTTTATCGCGTCAATTTTTTGTCAATCGGTCATTTTATTTTTGAAAAAAAATTGAGTGAGGAACAAATTATTGCAACACGTGTGAAAATGCTTAAAAAATATAAAAACGACTCGAATTTTATCATCGAAGAAATTGTTTATGAAAAAATCCCCTTTGATACGACTGATTTAAGTGGTGGCGGTTTGAGAGTGTATACAAATTATGAGTTCCAACTCGGCGAATTTATCAAGGGTGAATTCAAAATTAGCGATTCATGGGTGATTTTTAAGGGTGAGATCGTCAGATGTGAAAAAAAAGAATACAATCGTTTTGAAGTGGGTATTAAATTCTTAGAACTCGATTCAATTACTCAATCAAAAATCGTTGCCTATGTGTTTGAGGTTGAAAGAAATTTAATTAAAAAGGGCCTGATGTAGATGAAAATAAAAGTATTAGTGGTTGATGACTCGGCATTTATGAGAAAAGTAATTGCAGATATGATATCGACTGACGACGGTATGGAAGTGGTCGGTGTCGCAAGAAACGGCGAGGAAGCTCTTGAAATGATCGTCCGTCAAAAACCTGACGTTGTGACGATGGACATTGAAATGCCTAAAATGGATGGACTTACTGCACTAAAACAGATTATGGAAGTTAGCCCAATGCCTGTTATTATGCTGAGCAGTTTAACGACGAATGGCGCTGTCGAGACATTAAAGGCATTAGATTATGGTGCCTTCGATTTTATAACCAAACCGACCTCGATTATAAAAGTATCAACACCCGAAGTCAGAGATGAACTTCTCAGTAAAATAAAAATCGCTAGCCGTACAAAAGTGTATAAACCGACTGCCATTTTGAGGCAACCGAGGCCGATTCCCACAGTCACAAAAGAATCGTTAAAGGCAACTGTCTCACTAGGGCGGACAAAATTCAAGAAAATCATTGCAATAGGCACTTCAACTGGCGGACCGAGAGCTTTGCAAGATGTAATACCTTTCATTCCTCGGGATATCGACGCAAGTATTTTGATTGTCCAGCATATGCCGCCAGGATTTACAAAATCTCTAGCAGATCGTCTCGACAGCATGAGCCAAATTCATGTAAAAGAAGCTGAAGACGGCGATATCATGCAAGCTGGGGTCGCATATTTGGCACCAGGTGACAGTCATATAAAAGTAACTAAACAAGTTGGACAATTTGTGATAAAATTAGATAATGGTGAGCGTGTAAGTGGACATAAACCATCAGTAGATGCTATGATGTATTCTATAGCAAGTTTGAACGATAAAAATGTGATTGGCGTTATCATGACTGGTATGGGAGCCGATGGCGCAGACGGCATGAGCAAAGTAAAAGAGAACCGCGGCTATATCATTGCACAAGATGAAGAGAGTTGCGTTGTTTTTGGGATGCCTAAATCCACCATCAAATTAGGGGTTGTAGATAAGGTAGTTAGCCTTACAAATATTGCAAATGAAATAGTAAAAGCCATGGAGGTATAATGCATATGGATATGAGTCAATACTTAGAAATATTTATCGATGAATCAAAAGAGCATTTACAAACAATGAATGAAATATTGCTCGTTTTGGAAGGGGATGTCGAAAATCTTTCTCATCTAGGAGAGATTTTTAGAATCGCTCATACCTTAAAAGGTATGTCAGGTACCATGGGATTTACAA
The DNA here is from genome assembly GCA_038246775.1 of Peptostreptococcales bacterium. Classification (GTDB taxonomy): domain Bacteria; phylum Bacillota; class Clostridia; order Peptostreptococcales; family Acidaminobacteraceae; genus Fusibacter_C. The sequence continues at coordinate 1,846 of JBBRVO010000194.1, forward strand.
AAGTAGCAGATTTGACTCATAAGATGGAAAATGTACTCGATTTGGTTCGCAATGGTATTTTAAAAGTTGACAGTGCCATCGTCGATGTTCTTTTTGAGTGTTTTGACGCACTCGAAGAGTATATTGAAAATCTTGAAAAAAATGGAAAAGAAGGCGATCTTGACTCGTCGGAACTCGTAAAAAAATTGGCTATTATCGCCGAAAGCAATAGTGCAACAGGTACGTCAAAAAAGAGAATTGAATTTATCAAAGAACAGCCAAAACAAGAAGTCGAAGCACCTACTGTTTCAGATAATGATTTCCACATTCCGCTCAATGATGTCGATAGTTTGATTCATAAAGCCTATGAACTTGGCGTGAAACCTTACCTTATCAAAGTGACATTGGACAACGGCTGTATGCTAAAAGCAGCGCGTGCATTCATCGTCTTTAATACGTTAGAAAGATTTGGCGAGATATTGAAATCATATCCATTGGCAGAAGAGATTGAAGACGAAAGATTTGATGAATCTTTCGAAGTTCTGTATTTTTCTAAATTAGATGCTGCTTATACAAAAAACGAACTCATGAGAATTTCTGAAATAACATCTGTCGTCGTTAAGCCACTTGATGATGTTGAATTTGCTGTTGAAGAGAAACAGGCAGATGTCGAAATCGATTTAGAAAACGTTGATTCAAAGGAAGCGGAATCCAAATCCAAAGATGACGGTCAAGGAAAAGGTGACAAAGGTAAAACGTCCAAGACAGTTCGCGTTGAAATTGGAAGACTTGACAACCTCATGAACTTGGTGAGTGAGCTCATCATCATAAAAACACGTCTTGAAGATTTGGATGCAACCAATCAAAAATCAAATGATCAAGGCAATAAAAACAACATGAACGAAGCCATTGAATACCTCGAAAGAATAACCACAAGCCTCCATGACGCCGTTATGAAAGTTAGAATGGTTCCGGTTGAGCGTACATTCAATAGATTCCCACGCCTGGTAAGAGATCTATCCAAAGAACTTGGAAAGAATATTAAACTGTTCATGTCAGGTGAAGAAACAGAAGTAGACAGAAC
>JBBRVO010000195.1:0-2857 GCA_038246775.1 Peptostreptococcales bacterium
GGGCAATGCGTTTCACATTTGCCACACTGTATGCAAAGAGATGCGTTACTTGCTTTGGATTTCAGACTAGTCTGCATCACATATTTAGTAATCGCAGGGATTTTACCCTCAACTTCACGGTCGTTGTAGCAAGAAAAACAGGTTGGAATATCCACGCCAACAGGACAAGGCAAGCAGTAATTACAGGCGGTACACGGAATTTTAATCTTTTCAATTAAAATGCCACGTACTTTGTCAAAAAGATCATAATCTGCTTCAGAAAAAGCATTGGCCTGCGCATCAGAAGCTACGCGAATATTTTCTTCAACCATCTCTTGTGCGTTCATACCTGAAAGTACGACCATCACTTCTGGATGGTTCCAAATCCATCTAAATGCCCATTCGGCTGGAGAACGTTTGACATAAGCGTTATCCCAAACTTGATAGACTTCCTTCGGTAAATTAGAGACGAGCTTGCCGCCACGAAGCGGTTCCATAACCATGACTGGAATGCCTTTTGAAGCGGCATATTGTAGGCCACTTTTACCTGCTTGATTGTTTTCATCGAGGTAATTGTATTGAATCATGCAAAAGTCCCAATTAAAGATATCGACTATTTTGACAAACTCATCGCGTCCACCATGATAGGAAAATCCTAAATTCCTAATCTGCCCACTCTTTTTCTTTTCTTCAATCCACTCTAAAATACCGAGTTCAATTAAACGCGTCCAAATGTTTACATCTGTAATCATGTGAATAAAATAATAGTCGATATAGTTCGTTTGAAGCCGTGATAATTCTTCGTTAAATATCTTATCAAGATCCTCACGTTTTTTTACAAGATAAGGCGGTAATTTTGTAGCGATCTTAACGCGCTCTCTATACCCTTTTGAGAGCACACGTCCAAGGACGGCCTCACTGTTTGGATAAATATAAGCCGTATCAAAATAATTAACGCCATTTTCAATTGCATAGATAATCTGTTTCTCAACTTCCTTTTCATCCTTTGAAAAACGCATGCAACCAAAACCAAGTATGGATAGCTGATCGCCGTTTTTGGGATTTTCTCTATATTTCATCTGTTTACCCTACCCTTAATTTATTGATGCTAAAATTAGTCCTTATTCGTAATGTACATCCCCCATGATCGTCGTTTCCATGAAGGATTTGATGTCACTTTGTTTCTCGAAATTGCCTAGCGCCCACATGAGTTTCATGACGATGGCTTCAGTATTCATATCGCCAGCACTTATAATTTCAGTAGAAAGATTCTGACCCACGGCATAAACGCCTAGCTCAGTGCCATCTTCCACACACTGCGTCGTAATCACGACAGACAAACCCGCTTCGATGAGGTCGTCGAGTTTCTGACTGATATTGGTGGATTCATTGGGTACGCCACCGACGCCAAAGCTCTCTATGACAACGCCTTTATAATTGGCTTTTATAAAATCAAACAACTGAGGTTTAATGCCAGGATGAAGCTTTATAACCGCCACATCTTCACAAAACTTAGTGTTCAGCTCGAGTTTTTTGGTTAAATCAATGGAGTAAGTTTTAGAATAAATGCCATGGTACATAAGGTTGTTATATTTCGCCATCCCCAATTTCATCTCCGCTATGACAGGAAAGTTAATGCTCGAAAAAGCATCTCGGCTTTTCGATTTGAATTTCATAGCTCTTGAGCCATTGATGATAATCCCATCGAAAGAAATGAAAATGCCAGGTAGCCCTTCACGTGCAAACAAAAACGCATCCGACAAATTTTTTCTAACATCGGAAAACAAAGCGCCTACCACGACTTGCGATCCCGTAATCACAACCGGTTTTCCCAAGTTTATAAGCATATAAACAAGTGCGGCTGAAGTATACGCCATTGTATCCGTACCGTGCGTGATGACAAAACCATCGTACCCATCATAATTATTATAGATGGTTTCAGCAATTTTACCAATCAACGTCAGCGTCATATTTGTGCTGTCCTTAGACATAAGTGTCAACGTATCAATCGTCGTTTTTTCCCGAATTTCAGGCATGAACATCAAGAGCTCATCTGCATTGAAAGTCGGTGCCAATCCATTCTCAGTTGCAGCTGAAGCGATCGTGCCACCCGTTGTAATCATAAGAATTTTTTTCATTTTTCCCCCAATAAATCATACTATTATCATATTAACACAAAACATAATAGCGCTGTACTTTATTTTAATTGTTACAAAAACGTGTTGCAATAAATACTGTATTCTGCGTACAATAAAAGAAATTGCATAGGAGACGCTTATGAAAATATACCTCGTAAGACACGGCGAACCGAGTTATACCCCCTGTACGGTTCGAAAATTGAAAGGACAGGGCAGGGATCTAGCCGCGCTAAATGAAGAGGGTATCAAACAAATTTTGGACATCACAGTGCCTAAACTTAAAGGCTGTGATGCTGAAGTTATCTTATCTTCACCTTATACGCGCTCGCTACAAACTGCTGCTATCCTCGCCAGTCAGACGGGGCTTGTGACAAAGGTCGTTCACGACTTACATGAATGGTTACCCGATATGACGTTTAATTATGGGTCTTATAAAGAACTCGTCGCCATCTACGCTGACTTTTACGATAATAAAGGCATAGTACCTTCAGAAGAACATCGTACGCCTTTCACACTTTGGGAGCCATTAGAGGCTTTTAGACATAGGGTACTACAAGCTTTACTGACTGCATCAGAAACCTATTCGAGTTGTATCGTTACGGCACATGGCATGGTGATACAGTCTTTAACGGGTGAACACATCGATTATGGTGACATCATCGAAATGACTCTTGATGCCGATTATAAATTGCCATCTTGGACATTTAATGCACCTAGAAAACAAGACTAAAAAGGAGGAC
>JBBRVO010000196.1:0-2851 GCA_038246775.1 Peptostreptococcales bacterium
ATTATGGAGATTTTATGAAGGTAAATGATAAATCTTATCAGTGATATAAACTCAATCAAAAATCGTCATATTATGCACGCCAAATATTTCAAAGGGGATATAGACTTCTAACAGTTCGGGTGCCATGCCCTCATTGGTAACGGGCAAGATTATTGTCAGATTGCTCTCATAGAGTGTAAACTGCTTCAAAGCAAATGCGTTTTCAAACTCAGCGTCAGTAAAGTTTCTATTTTCAAGCATACGCTCGATAACACGTTTTTTTATAACCGCCTCATAGTCAAATCCCTCAATAAATAAATCTTTAAGCGTGAGCTTTTTGCCAAATGCATCATATAGTGAATACTTAACGTTATTCACATAGTCATTGCCTTGCGATATCCATAGATTTTTTGAGAAAGTTATAAATCGGCCAATTGCTACTTTTGAAAGTGTCATCTCAGCATAATTATCCTTGCCTTCCATTTTCAAAGCATTAAGATACGCTTTCGATGCCTCTATCATTGCATCGTACACATCATTTAATCGATCACTTTGATTATAGGCCATTAAAGTCCATTTGCCGCCTTCAAACGACCCTTCAAAGTTTTTAGAAAGCCCTTGCGCACCTACCCGCCAAACTGGCAACATTCGCTTTTCCGTTTCATCGACAAAGAGATTGTGTTCAGAATCAAAATACCTCGCATCCATCGCCAAATTGTCGCCAAATTCTGAAAGCGATATGGTAAAAGTAACTTGCTCAAAGCCAGAATCAAATCTTGGGTCATTTGCATCGATGATAATAGTGAGGTTAAATGGATCCAGGCAGTACGACTGATCGTGATTGATGCCGTCAAAAGGCTGCGTCAAACGCGCAGGTAAAAAGGTATATCCCAAATACGCTTCATCCATCAGATTGTTTTGATCGATTTGTTCAACTATAGACGTATTTATAACGCTTTCATAATCATAACCGTCTATAAAAAGTGCTTCCAGTGGTACGGACTCTCCCGTGTTGAGGTCTAAATTCAAGCCTCTCGAGAGGCTAACCCACCGTTCTTCGTTAATTGCCGAACCATGCGTTTGATAGGTGCCGCTCCCGTACCCTCTAATACTGAGTAGGTTATTGGCGCTAAATGACGTATATACAGAAATAGAACTGCTCGTTCGTGACGATTTATCATCGATAACCGCTTTAATCCCTCTAAAAGGCACAATCGTATCTGGGTTGAGCAAACTGTCTATACCCAGCAACAGCGACTGAACCTTAGCATTGACTTTGTCGAGCACCTCTTGAGACTTAAGTCCGGAATAGATGGCATAATAGACGTAAATATTCTTGCCCTCACTTTCTCGTGGCGAATCGACACTTGGTAACTTTTCCATTGTCTCCTCACTAAGTGCATTTGGAACGAGGTATTTGATCTCATTTGGTTCTTTTACCGGATGATTTGTCAACGTGTACGTCATAGGTGTGCCTTCAGTCGTTGCGTAAATATCTATTGATGGGTCACTTTTGCCACCAGTGCTACACCCTGTGAGAAGCAGTATGACACTCAGTATGACGGCCATTATTATGAAAATTGCGACTGTTGAAGTCTCAGTTGGTTTGGAATTATCAGTTGGTTCGGAAATTTCATTTTTTTTGAATTTGTTTCTGTCACTTTTTAAGTTTGACATACCCACTTTCCTCCATCAAGGCTTGACCTTCTTTTGAAAGAATCCATTCAATGACTTTTCGCTCGCTACTAGCTTCCGCAGAATCCTTGCGGATGACCGCATAGTACGCCGTTGTAAAAGGATACTCACCCGAACTTATCGTCTCGTGATCTGGATAAACGCCGTCGACTTCAAGAAGTTTGACCGTCTCATTGCCCCACATGTCTTCAACAAAATAGAAATAAGAGTATCCAAGCGCAGCCGCTGAGTTCTCATAGTTTGCAACCGCTTCGATCAACTGACCCATCTCTGCCGTCACAAGTTCCTCAGGTGCTTGCATGGGAGTAAACCCCTGCATCACGAGATTGAGAAAACCCGTTTGGCTACCCGAATTAACGGGACGTTGATAGGGAATAATCGCTTCATCAGCGCCACCAATCTCGTTCCAACGCATAACTTTTCCAGTGTAGATATCTTGAATGTTTTGAGTTGTCAAACCCTTAACTGGGTTGTCTATATGCGTGAGGAAAACAAACGCTTCACTGACAATAGGCACAACTTCGAGCGCGACACCTGCCGCCTTAGCAAGTGCAAGTTCTTCATCAGATGGCCCCGTCACAAAGATCAAGTCAGCTTTTTTGTCGATGAGGTTGATGTAAGCTTGATGCGTTTTATTATGTAGAATGTATGGCCTAACTGCCTCCATTGTGTTATTGGTCAATGTAGCTGCCACCGCTTCAGAAAGTGGAATCGTCACAGTGGAGCCATCTACTTTGGGATAGGTTTCAATTGTAAATTGTAGTGCTTCTTTTTGACAACCAGCTAACATCGTTAGGATAAAAACAAGACACAATGCATAAATTGTATATTTTTTAACAAATGTTTTCAGTTTCATACTGCACCTCCATTAGTGACGACTTAACGCTCTTCTTTTCCATCGCTGCCGTTTCTTCCAACCGATATTGAAAACCAACACTTACTATAAGCATACGCTTAATTTCTTATTTTCGCCAAAAATCTTTGAGGGCATAACGTGTGTGACCATGCACACCCGTAGTCTCATTCGCTGTAATCAAGGCGTTTAGTATCGATTCCTCAGTGGCTTCAGCGGCTGCTCTAAATACCGTTTCCAAAAGGTCCTCATCGAGCTGCGCAACATGACGGATCAATTGCGCCTCAGGTTTTTCAGTCACTGACATCGTATGTGTCGTAAAAC
>JBBRVO010000197.1:0-2837 GCA_038246775.1 Peptostreptococcales bacterium
CCTCTGGCTCTTAATGAAGAGATTGATATTCAATTTCTGCCACCTGTGAAAGACGCAATTGATATGACATTTTCAGAGCGCAATAAAGCTGGTTTTAAAATGGCCATGCGCAAAGACGTGGAACTGTTCTTTGGCATGGGCAGTGTGGCATACGCCATCAGCCAGAGCCTTTCTAAAATAACAAGTAGCGGGTCACACGGTGGTGTTTCATCATTGCTCAAATGCGAGCCCAAAATGATCTATCGCATCTTGAAAGCAAAACACATCTGTAAAAAAGAAAACCGCGATCTTAAACCAAAAGATCTTTTTAAACTCAAAGGCTTTATGGTGGCTGGCACTGATAACAAATGCTACAAAGACGAATTGGAAGAGCTATGGGGCATCAGACCGATGGAGATATTTGCAGGTACGGAACCGTCACTGATCGGGACAGAGACATCCGCAAGAAAAGGCATGCATTTTTTCCCAGACGCGTGTTTCTACGAATTTATCAGAGAAAGAGACATGTATTTGACTTTTGAAAGCCCAGACTACCAACCCAAAACCTACCTCATGAATGAAGTCATCCCAGGTGAAAAATATGAAATCGTCCTCTCGATTCTAAAGGGCGGCGCATTTGCAAGATATAGGGTGGGAGACGTCTATCGCTGCATTGGCTTAACCAATCAAGAAGACGAAACGCGTATCCCGAGATTTGAGTATATCGATCGCGTGCCGCCCATCATAGATATTGCTGGTTTCACGAGAATTTCTGAACACAGTATTGGCAATGCGATACAGCTCTCAGGTCTATCTATTTCTAATTGGACGGCTCAAAAGACCTACACTGAAAACAATAGGCCATATATGCAACTCTACATTGAGATGAATAAAAATGAGTTGATGCACTCAGCCGTAAACGAAACTATTATCAAAGAAGTTTTGACCACCTATTTTAAATATCTAGATCAAGATTATCGAGACCTTAAAAAAATATTGGGGATTGATCCTCTGGAAATAACATTACTAAAATGTGGCACTTTCAAAGCGTTTAAAAATAAATATGATAAAGAGATCACTAAAATAAATCCAACACATTTTGAACTCAGCCAACTGCTTGAGAGTCAAGAAAACACACATCCGGAAAGGGTGGTGATGTAGATGGGTGGGGGCATATATGGCAATGTATCTAGCATTGCAGTACTAAGCTACTTATTCATGATGATGATATTTGTCAACTCTGTGAGAGACCGTATTGTCAATTCATTTTTGCTCATTTTAACGTCCATGATTTTCTGGACGGGTGGGTCTTTACTCATGCGCCTTCAAATGTGGCCTTCTTATGAACTATGGTATCACGTGTCACTTGGCGGACTTTTTTTGATGATTTTTAGTTATTTTAGATTTACTGTAGCCTTTGTAGGCGAACAAAAGAAAAGCAGCAGTTTGCTATACTTTTTCACTCTTAGTGCCATGTTTTTGATCAACATCCCAACAGGCGTATTTTTTCATTGGCCCAATATTGTCGTTGAAAATGGCAAACAAGTCATGGTCTATAACGAAATGAATGCTTTTGTCTCATTCATTTTTCTCATAGCTGGGATTATCATGTTGCATGTCATGTATTTACTTTTTATAAATTTAAACAAGAGTTTGAAGACGAAAAAACAAGTGATACCAATTGTTATGGGTATTGTTATCTTGTTTATGGGACATCTTGCCCTCTTGCTACCGATATTCAAAGGCTTCCCTATCGATATCGTCGCAGGCGTCATCAATGCTGTATTTTTGATGTATGCTTTAATAAAGAGACAACTGTTTAAATTGAAATTGATGGCCTCTGAAACGGTCGGTTATATGTTCTGTGTGGGATTGGGTTTTGCCGTATTTTATAGTGTCTTGCCTTTAATTAGAAATTTTGCCAATCTAACTTTAGACGTACAAGGCAAATATGATTTGCCGATTTACCTCGTCAGTTTTGTCATCATCGTTTCACTACTATTTTTGTTATGGAAAAAGGTTATCACGACAATTTTTGTAAAAGATGAAGAAAATCAAAACGAAATTTTGAGTAAATTCAGCACAAATGTTTCAAAGAGTTTGAATCTTCAGGCAATCTTCGAATACACGGTCACAGCCATAAATGAAGCGACTGGTATCAATAAAATTTATATTGCTATACCGGAACATGGTACGCATAATTATATACTCAGGTACAGTGCGCAATCTTTGGCTGATTTGTCTTTTGTCATCAAGAAAGACAACCCAATTGTTACATGGCTTTGCAAAAATGACGGTTATCTGATTATGGATGAGTTTGTAGGGTCAGTGGACTACAAAGCCATGTGGGAAGCCGAGAAACTTCAGCTTCAAAAGTTGGGCATCACTTATTGCATCGCATTCAAGGAAAATGATGAGCTTATTGGAATTCTACTTTTTTCAGATCAAGGCCGTAAGTCGAAGCTAAGAAGTCAAGACATCAGTGTCATCGCTTCTTTATGCACGGTTGCGTCCATTGCCATAAAAAATGCACACATCTATGAAAAGGCGTATTTAGAAGCGAGAACGGACGAACTGACGGGTGTGTTAAATAGACGTTATTTCTATGAACTAATCCACAAAGAGTTCGAGAAGAACAAAGAGGGGTCGCTTGCACTGCTTATTATCAACCTTGATGACTTCAAGCTATTTAACCAACTCTATGGTGTTAAACAAGGGGATATCGCCTTAAAAGCCATCGCGGACATCCTTAAAGCAAGCATTGGTGGAAATGGCTATATAGCCAGATATAGCGCTAAGGAGTTTGCTATTTTGTTGCCAGGGTACGACGTCTATTTGGCTAAGCGTTTGACAGAATC
>JBBRVO010000198.1:0-2800 GCA_038246775.1 Peptostreptococcales bacterium
AGAATTCTTCACCTCATTCATATAGGCGACTTCACCTGATTTTTCAAGTACTTTTTGCATCATGAAATTGAGCTCCTCCAAAAGAAAATCAAACGTTTCAGTTAGCGCTTTCACTTCGTTGTTTGATGCGTGATGATTTGAGATCTCATTGAGCTTGTAAAAGGTCATCAACTCTTGAATTCTAATTTTAAGGTTGCGAATCGGTTTTGTTATACGCTTTGAAACGGTTACTGAGACGATGAATACAATGGTGAAAGCGACGGAGAAGACAAGTCCAAAGTAGGTCCTGATGTCACTCAAAACAGCATAGGCTTCATCAATTGGTTCTGAGAGCAGCAATAGCCATTGTTCTTTTTGTGTGCTGTGTTTTAAAAGTGGGTATGTCATGGTCACATGATTAACACCCCTAATGTTCTCCGTACTCAGTCCTTCCTGTGAATGGTTGTTGATGAGCTGTGCGTGTCCATGTTCCCCTAATTTCACAGTGTTGACGATGTCGTCAATTGCATTAAAATTCATTTTTTCTATAATGGTTCCTATCATGTTGCCATTCTCATCTTTAAGGGGTTCAGAAAAGTAAAGTGACATTTGACTGGATGTCTTATCAGTGACAAAATCGGAGATATAGCTTTTGTCGGTGAGCATATCGTCAATGAAGCCATGGTCCTTAAGTGCTGTGAGCTCATTGGCTGTTTCACGCGCATCCCAAGAAGATAACAGGACTTCTCCAGAGCGATCTAAAACAAAGATGACATCATACGTTTGATAAAATTCAATGATGTTCTTCAAGTAATCTATTTTAATTTGTTTTGAAACGTCCTTCATGGTCATGAGTTTGGATTCAGACAATACTTTAGCGTCGGCTGATCTTTCAAACAAAAAACGTTCAATTTTATTCACAGTCTCTGTGGCTAGAGTAGTCAGCTCACGCGTCTTGGTATCTATGACTGTAAGTTTTGTGTTGTTATAAAAAGCATAACCTAAAATGAAGGTCAGCACTAAAAATATAACTAAAAACGCTGAAATCAAGCGTATTTGAAGGGATAAGTTCTTTAACCATTGATTCATGTCGTTGACCTTTCTTTGTGGATGACTAATATTAAGTTACGCACTCTGTCTTATTGTACATAAAAAAAAGTCGTATTTCTAGTGCACTTGCATTCACGTCTAAGATTATATAATATAAATAATATGAATCATTAAATAAGGCTAAAGCAACAGGCAACTTTTACCATGGTATTAGTTGAAATAGCACAATTTAAAGGGGATAAACGCGCATGAAGCAAGAGATCGTTCATATCGCAATAGTCGTCAAAGACTATGATGAAGCCATAAAATTCTATGTTGAGACATTGAACTTCGATTTAATTGAAGATACTTATCAAGCTGAGCAAGACAAACGATGGGTCGTCGTAGCCTAGAAATCATTTTATCATACACACGATAAAAGTATAATAATGAGACAGTCGCATTATGAGTTTAATCGCTAGTTTTGAACAAGAAATGCAGATTATAGACAGAAAGATAGGGATTAGATATAATATAATAAAAAGCCGGAGGCAAATGATATGGGAAAAATAAATTGTTCAATTGAAGAATTGAAAGAAATTATCGTTCCAATTGCAAAAAAATACCATATAGCAAAAGTATTTCTTTTTGGTTCATTTGCTCGTGGAGATAATAATGAACAAAGTGATATAGACCTTAGGATTGAAAAGGGAGAACTAAAGGGAATGTTTGCTCTTTGTGGATTCATTACTGAAGTAGAAGAGGCTTTGCAAATGAATGTTGATATTTTAACGACAGGAAGTTTAGAGGAAGAATTTTTGAAATAGATTGAAAAAGAAGAGGTAATGCTATATGCAAGTTGATAGAAATGCAGATGTTCTAAGAAGAATTGTTGATTATTGCATTGAGATTAATAGAATAGAAATTCAATTAGGTGATCAAGAATTGTAATCACCTTTTTTTATATGTAACGTTTTATTTCTTTATCGCAGTTAATGGAGGTGCCTATTTTATGAGATGCTTTTGTTTGGAAAATGAAGAGACTTTTGAATTTTGCGTAGAAGGTGCATCAACTGAGGAAGCTGCAAATATTGAGGCGGCTTGGTTTAAGCGCGAAGGCAATAGATTTGTAAAGAGGTACCCTGCATGGACAGAAGATCATGAACGTTTATCACGCAATTTTTCATTGCTTGGACCATCGATGTTCAAAAGGACTGGCACATGGGAGGAATCACTTTGGATTTTTGCTCAGATTTGCGAAACAGAGCAGATAAGATGGGCGATTACGGGGAGCGTTAGTGAGGCGATACAAGGGGTTACGCTTACACCTCACGACCTCGATATCGTTTGCCATACTGAGGATTTTTTTAAAGTGAAAAAGATATTCCTTGACCACATGGTTGAACCTTTTATCGACAATGGCGGCACATGGGTTGTTCGCTATTTTGGTCGCATTTGCTTGAGAGGTATTATGATTGATATCGTCGCAGATGAAAGTCGTAATCTTGAAAATCACGACTATCAAGACGTTATATGGCGAGAAATCCCCATAAAAGTGGAATCGCTTATGGATCGATTGATCATAGAGCTCCATCGCAAGCGCATAGAACGCATCCAGGCTTTTGACCATTATTTTTCATCACATGTTGGCTACGAAATTGAACGTGGTTTGTTGAATAGCTATCAGTATCTTAACAGTGAAGATGCCTTAAATAGTATCGATCGTGATCCCTATTGGCCAAAATGGGATTCTTCTTGGTGGCATATGTCAGCATTATTTGAAATGGGACTG
>JBBRVO010000199.1:0-2757 GCA_038246775.1 Peptostreptococcales bacterium
AGTGAGCGATTAAGGTTGAGGCGTGTTTGTGTGGTGCATTTAAAATCAGAAGGATACAGTCATGACGAAATTGCCGATTTTATGGGCATCACTGAGCGAACGGTTCATAATTTGAGTAGGTAAGTTGAGCTTCTATTTTGGTGCCTGGCACCTGAGCCTGCCTGGCACCTGAGCCTGCCTGGCACCTGAGCCCGGCGTATATGGCCCAACTTCCATGAATGTACCTGGTACGCCAAATATATATATACATATGTAAAGAATCGTGTAAACTAGTAATAGCACAAACGAAAATCAATAAACTTTTGGAGACATAGAGATGGATAGAAAAAAGATAAATGATGAACTAGATGATAGATTGCTTGAAAAATTATATGACATCATAAGGTATGTGAACCCAGTTGCAAAAAGTACCAATGAAAAGGTCAGTGAATTCATAATCAATGCATCTGAAGTGCATTGTTTTTCAATCATGCATAGTAAAGAAGTGTGTAATAACTGCATCTCTATGAGGGCACTTAACGAGAATAAAATCATCATGAAATTTGAGTATTCAAATGGCAAGCTCTATTTGATCACTGCAGTTCCTGAAGCACAAAATAATAGAGTTCTTGAGCTTATTAGAGATGTAACAGAAGAGCATTTGCTAGAAAACATAGATGGACTCAGCGATGAGCTTATTATAGAAAAAATTATGAAGCTAAATAAAGAAATTATCACTGATTCTTTAACGGGCCTTTACAACCGCAGATTTTTAGATGAAAGAATGCCTTTTGAAATCGCAAAAGCTGTTTCAAACAAGCTTCCAATTAGCGTCGTCATGACAGACATTGATTTTTTTAAAGTTGTAAATGATACACACGGCCATGTAGTTGGGGATCAAGTCCTTAAAGAATTTTCGAACCTACTCATGGTTGCTGTTAGAGATGACAAGGATTGGGTTGTAAGGTATGGTGGTGAAGAATTTTTGATTTTCTTACATGCCATTGATCGGTCAAATTTGCTAAAACGCGTTGAAAAAATAAGAGAGATGATAGAAAGTCATGTTTTCTGTAAGGAAGAACAGGCCTTGAGACTTACAGCGAGCTTTGGTGTTTATACTCAAGATGTGAGTGATAACTTAGAAGTAGGAAAAGCAATGCATTTTATTCAATTTGCAGACATGGCGTTATACATTGCTAAAAATAATGGTAGAAATAGAACTGAATTTTATTAATCGCATAATAACAAAAATTGGGGTCAGGCACCCTAAATGGTTAGAAACCTGCAATTTTCACTGAAATGCAGGGAATTGAATGAATGCCAAATAGGTGCCTGACCCCGATTTTTGGTAGAGTACTTTATGAAAAAGATCAAAATATATAAAAGATTAAAATAAATTCATATCCATATTTGTTAAAACAATAACAAAAATGCTGTCATCAAAGCCATAATAGTGCATTGCCTGCTGCTGAGATTGAAGTTTTATTGAAAAGAAAGGAATCTGAAAATTGAAAAGTCGCTTATCTAATAGAACCTTTTATGATGTCATTATAATTATGATAATTTTCGGTATTCTTATAGGGGTCTTATTTCCTTTCATTATTGTAATGATGGGGATTCCATCTCAATTGGTAATGACGCCTAGATTCTTTTTGTATTGTGTCATTGCAGGGCTAATCGTAGCGGTTATGAATATTGTCATTGTAAAAATGATCATTATTAAGTTTATTTCTCTCCTATCAAATCAAATGTGTGAGGTAGAAAATTCACTTAATAGAGTGAGCACTCAGAAGAAAATTATAAGCAAACCTGATACGTTTCTTCTCAACGATGATTCAGAGGGGACCTTAGGTGAGAGTGTAAAAGCGTTTAATCGATTGATTGTCTCATTATCAAACGCATTGAAACTTGAATCCGACATTCGAGCCTTTACGGCCATGCTTGTTGCGCATCTTGAGACGGATATTTTATCGGTTAAAGCACTTGATTTGCTTCTTGATTATCTTTCTGCAAATGGCGGGTTAATATTATATAAACAAAATGATTAGATGATAATAGGTGCATCCCATGGCGTAACTGTGAAAGAAGATTTTTATGCAAATAGCGCTCTTGTGTGTATTCTACAAAAGAGAGGAAGCCATGTCATCGATTTGTTGCAAGAAGAATCTTGCCTAAAAGGCATAACGTTTGATGCCATTTCAGTGGATGTTATTGCACATCCGATTCTATATAACGAAGAGCCTTTAGGGGTCGTGATATTATCCAAAAATAAGCTATTTACCGAAGAAGATTTGAATAAAATTGATATATTTGCAATGGGCCTTTCCATCGCTTTGTCAAATACGATTGCCCATGAAAAATTACAAGAATTTGCTTCGAAGGATTCACTAACAGGGATTTATAATCGCAGATTCGGAACCATTAGGCTTAAAGAAGAATACAGTCGCTCGCTACGAGGCCTGTATCCACTAAGTGTGATAATGATTGACATAGATCATTTCAAACTTGTGAACGATTCTTTTGGGCATATGGTAGGAGATTGTGTACTCATCCACATCTCTGAACTGCTACATACGTCTATTCGGGAAGGTGATCTATTGGTTCGATATGGCGGTGAAGAGTTTTTATGTATTCTTCCTGGTGCGGATTGTCGTACAACCCATATAATTGCAGAACGTATGCGACTAAAAATAATGGAAAGTCCATTTGTAATTGATGAACAATCCATTCACCTCACGATAAGTGGTGGCGTCGCGTCATATCCTGAAACAGCCTGCG
>JBBRVO010000200.1:0-2705 GCA_038246775.1 Peptostreptococcales bacterium
AAACCGCGTTCTGAAGGCGAAAAAATGTCGCCGATGCTCGATTGATAACCCATCGTATATATGGAACCAGGCAAGTTCATGAGTGCGATCAAGAGGATAAAGAGCCAAGGCTTTGAGACGCCATTCATCAACGGGACAAAAGCGATGATTAGAAAAAACAATTTCTGTATGAGCATGATCCAGGTCGTGCTTTTTAGTTTATTTCCAAAGAGATCAATAAAAATCGCACCAGGAATCAGTGCAAATAGGCTAACGAAAGCGGGAAGCGAGTTGAGATAAGCCATTTGATAGTCAGTTGCGCCAAGTCTTTCTGCAAATTTTGCGTAATAGGGGTTGACTAGGTTGATGGCTACCGCTAGAGCGATGCCATTATAGACGTTGATGCTGATGTTCCTTGAATTGAATTCAGGCTTTATGTATTTGCGTAAACCAGCTGTCGTGAAGCGTTTCATGAAGTCCCCCAAGATATTTCGTATTTCGAAAGTCATATTCATTATAATTCAACGGTCATGATTTTCAAGTGGATTTTGAAGAACTATCAAAAATAAACCGTTGACAAAATGGAAAAATATGGATAATATATAAATATGGAAAATAATCCCAACAAGGAGGCAATTATGAATCAAGTGAGTTTGGTAGGCAGACTGGTTCAAAACCCAGAACTTAAGGTGTTACAGGACGGAAACAGCGTAACAAAATTTAATGTGGCCATTGATCGCTATTTAGCACTCGCCCAAAAGGAAGAGAAAAAAAGTGAAGGCAAGGTGACGGCAGATTTTCCTCGGATTATCGTTTGGGGTAAGCAAGCGGAAAATTGCTGCAAGTATCTCATGAAAGGTGCCATGGTCAGTGTCGTCGGCAGAGTAAGTACGTCGGTGTTCGAAAATTCCGAGGGAGAAAACGTCTATATGACAGAGATCGTTGGGGAAAGAGTTCAGTTTTTAGAACCTGCCAATTCAGACTATAGAAAACAAGTACACGTGGAGCTAGAAGCGCAATAGATATAGGTATCAGGTCCTGTATTTGATTGATTGAAAGACGTATTGAAAAGTTTGACTGGCGTTTTTTTTCGTTAAACATTATAATATCTTTGAAAGCAAAAAAAAGATAGGTGACTATATGGCGAAGCGAAAAGTTTCTGAGATTGAAACAGGCATGGTTTTGCTTGATGATATTTTTGATGAAAATGATATTTTACTGATAGGTTCCGGCACTGCCCTCAACGAGAGTCATGTAGAGTTTCTCATTCGTAAAAGAGTGCAGGAAGTCAATGTATCCATTTTTGGCGAGGAACCGGTAATTGGTAGTGAAAAGAAACGAATCGCACTTGAAACAGTATCTGATGTAGAGGAAAAATATAAGTCTACCGTGGTCAGATTCAAATCGATTTATACGGAGTTCAAGCTTGGCCGCGTCCCTGTCTATCAGGAAATAGACGATGCCATCGAACCGCTGTATGAAGCAATTTTAAATGATGAGCATTTCACCCGAAAAATGTGGCAGATGCATGCTTATGATGATTACACATTTGATCATTCTGTCAGAGTCTCTATGATTTCAGGATTGCTTGCAAAATGGTGTGGATTAGATGCAGCTCAGATAAAAGATGCCGCACTGGCTGGATTGCTTCACGATATTGGAAAATGTAATATTCCAGATCAAATATTGAACAAGCCATCGCATTTGACGATTGAAGAATTCAAAGTTATGAAGACGCATGCGATTTTAGGCTATATCTTAATTAAGGATATTCCAAACCTATCGTATGATGTTTTACAAGGTGTTATGCAACATCATGAACGCATGGATGGCTCGGGTTATCCAAACGGCCTTAAAGGTCCAGATATCAATTATTTGGCCAAAATAGTAGCCATAGCGGACGTTTACTGCGCCATGACGCAAGACCGTATTTATAAAGCGGCGATGCATCCATTTGAAACGATGAGTTTCATACTGGAAAAATGTCACAGTTCACTAGATTTCTCGATAGCCAAGTCCTTTCTTGGGAACATTTCACATTTCTATATTGGGAATATGGTGTCACTTACTAGTGGACAGCAAGGCGAAATTATCATGACTTATAAGGACGATCCAGCTAGACCACTCGTACGTATCGGTGACGAATATCTTGATTTACGTAGACATATCGATCTTGAAATTGTAGCGATGTTAGAATAATGGTAGAAACATATGAATTGACTCAGTGCACACGTTTGTTGGGCACTGGGTTTTTTTATGGTGAAAGAACGTATGTTCCGTCGAAAAAACTTGCATAATCACCCTAGCATTTGATATGATATGGATTGATAGTAATTTAATAGAGGTGGCAAATGAGTAAAACCAATTATAACAATGAGAGTATTACATCTTTAAAAGGCGCAGACCGCGTTCGAAAAAGACCATCTGTCATTTTTGGCTCCGATGGGCTTGAAGGGTGTCAGCATTCTTTTTTTGAAATATTGTCGAATTCCATCGACGAAGCACGTGGCGGATACGGAAAAGAGATCGTCGTCATCAGACACAAAGACGACTCTATTTCCGTGATTGATGAAGCGCGTGGCATACCGGTTGATTACAATCAAAAGGAAGAAAAATTCAACTGGGAACTCGTTTTCACTGAACTTTACGCGGGCGGTAAATACAACAACAACGATTCTTCCGTCTATGAGTACAGCCTTGGACTCAACGGGCTGGGACTTTGCGCC
>JBBRVO010000201.1:0-2656 GCA_038246775.1 Peptostreptococcales bacterium
GTAGACAATCCGATTAAATTATATGAAAAACTAACAATCCACACGACATTTAAAGCACACGATAGCCAGAATAAAAAACTGATCTTATTTATTGCTTGCTCATAGTACGAATCCTTATTCTTTAAAATCATAACAATAATTGAAATGATTAAGAAAGTATATATAACGCTCCAAATACTAAAAGTTGAAGGTGCTGGTGTAATTAGCGTTTGATACATGTCGGAAATTTCTTTTTGGGAAAGACCGTTTATGATTCCCATAGCACCCATTGCATTTACAATTAATGTTATAACCAATAAAATTGCATTCATCCATGATTTTGTTTTTTGTTTCATTTTTTTATCCTCCCAATATAATATTATACCACTATTTTGTTGCCTATCGCCTATGAGTCTCACAAAGCATATCTTTTTATATGCGTCGTATACAGCAACTATTTCATCATGTGCATCAAAAAATGCTGCGACGATTTCTGGATCAAAATGTGAGCCTATGCTTTCAATCAAGGTGACATTTGTTTCTTTAAAAGCATCAAGTGTTACTTTTGTGTATCCACAGCCAAAAATATTATATTTATGCCCGCTCAAAATAATTCAAGCGCTCAATAACCTTAATCTCTAGGATTTCAAAATCAAGATAAATAGATTTTGAATGTTCCTTATACGTCAGAAGGCCTTGAATATATCGTAATGGAAAAACAAATAATTGTACATTAAACGTCAAAAAAGGAACTACTTCTCAGTAGTTCCCAGTAACGCAATTTACTTGATTTTAATGACGACTTTGCCTTTTGCATGTCCTGTTTGTAGATAATCATAGGCTTCCTGAGTTTGTTCAAATGAGAAACTGCGATCTATTGTCGGCTTTATAACGCCGTCGTTAATAAGTTGTGCAAGATATGAAAGCATTTCTCCACTTGGCCACATAAAGAACGCTTCAAACTTAACGTCGTATTTTTTAGCAAATTCTTCTGTATCTTGACCTTTAATAGAAACGATTGAACCGCCCTTTTTCATGATTTTAAAAGAGTTATTCAAAATTTCTCCACCCATAGTATCTAAGACAAAATCATAATCGCTAAGTTCCTCTTCAAATTTTTGCGTTTTGTAGTCAATGATAATGTCTGCACCAAGATTTTTTACCAGTTCAAAATTTGAACGGCTAGTTGTAACGGCAACTTGAGCGCCTAGGTGCTTCGCTATTTGAATTGCAAATGTTCCAACACCACCAGAGCCTGCATGAATAAGGACTTTCTGCCCTTTTTGAAGATTACCCTTTACTGTTAGGGCTTCTAAAGCTGTTAATCCAGCCAATGGAACCGATGCTGCTTCTTCATGACTAAACTTAGTCGGTTTAAGCGCCAACTCCTCTTCTTTAACAACATTATATTCGGCAATACTCCCTGCAGACGTTTGATTTGGTCTTGAATAGACCTCATCGCCGATTTTAAATTTACTCACTTTCTCTCCAACTGCTGTTACGACCCCTGATACATCATAACCCATGATATAAGGAAATGAAATCGGCATCATCTCTTTCATATAGCCAGCTTTTACGATATTGTCAATGGGGTTTATACTTGCTGCATGAACTTCTATCATGACACTGTCCTCTAAAAGTTTAGGGACTAAAACCTCTGATATTTCAACTTGTTTTCCATAGTCTTTAATAATTGCTGCTTTCATAAAATAACTTCCTTTCATATTTTCAATTCTAATAGTCTTGTCTTTCAATATTTTGGTTCAGTTGATTGGTAATATCTGTTATGGTTACTTTCGCAAGTTCAAATTGCATCGCCTCTTGAGCTGCTAACATTGCAGGTTCAACAACCGACTGAATATTCGCACCTATTGGACAATCGTAATTTGGATTCGCTTGTTTATTAAATAAATCGCTTTCTGAGTTTGCTATAACCGCATTATATACATCCAACAATGTGATATCGTCTGTAGACAAAAGTAAATATGCGCCACCTGTGCCGCGTTTGATTGCCACTAATTCAGCATCTTTCAGCATCCCAAGTATGCGTCGAATCACCACTGGATTCGTATTCACACTGCTTCCAATATAAGCAGATGTTGGAATCTTTCTTGAGGTCATCTTTAGTAATGCCAATATGTGAATTGCAACTGAAAACCGACTACTTATTTTCATATTCTCTCTCCACTTCTTAATCATCACGCGTTGTAACCAATTAAGTTACATCACTATTGCAGTATACTGATATTGATTCTCATTGTCAATACATTTTTAGTTTTATAAATAAAAAACGCTCAGACGGATATGATCTAAAGAGTCACTCGTTTCATCATTCGTCGCAACCAAAGCCTTTGCCACTATCACCCGCTCTTGCTGCTTCTATAGAGGCATTTCATTGATTGATGGTGCGTGTATTATACGATGCCATTTGTGCAATTTGATTGTTTAAATTTGAAAGTTCATGACAATAATAAATTACAAACACAGTATTTGCTGATATAATAACTTCAATAGTTTAAGTCAAGCGAAAGCAGGTAATAGGATGATTAAAAAGTGTAAACAATGCGGGGTTGAACTAAAACCCAGTGAAAGTAATCAAGTATGTCAAAAATGCAGAGAAAAAAAGAAAGACCAACAAGTTGAACTGCGAAAAGCGCTTATAGACAAAAAGCGAAAC
>JBBRVO010000202.1:0-2630 GCA_038246775.1 Peptostreptococcales bacterium
AAGAAAAATTCGCTGATCATTTAAAAGAGGGTGGATCAGGTTCGCTTTTATTGCTTGATATCGACAATTTTAAATATATTAACGATATTTACGGCCATACGGTAGGCGATGAAATATTAAAGCAGTTTTCGAGTAGACTTTTAACCGTTGTGACGGATCTTGAGAAAAATATCGTGGCGAGATTTAGTGGCAATGAATTTATCATTTTGATCGAAGACACTATTGAAAGGGAAAAAATATCGAAGTTTGCGGATTTACTCTGTAAAATTATTGAAGCCCCTTTCAACATTTCGAACAAAATCATTAAAGTAACAGCGAGTATCGGCATCACCATCTATCCAAATGATGGCGATAAAGTAGAACAACTCGTTCAAAATGCGGATGTTGCCATGTACCATGCGCGACGCATCACGGAAAAAAGTTATCATTACTTCAATACCCAAATTCTACAAAATGTCTTAAATGAAATGAAAATAGAAAATCACATGCGCTCAGGTATAGAAGAGGATGAATTTGAAGTCTATTATCAACCGATTATGTCCATAAAGGATAAGAATGTAAAGGGATTTGAAGCACTAGTACGTTGGAATTCAAAATCGTTGGGATTCATTTTTCCTGATAGCTTCATTCCGATTGCCGAAAAAACGGGACTTATTATCGATATTGGTTCAATTGTACTTGAAAAATCATGTGCCTTTCTTGCAAAATTGAATCATCAAATGAATACCGAATTTATGATGTCCATCAATATTTCCGTGATTCAGTTGATGGAGGAACACTTTGCCAATCACGTTTTGGGCATCATCAGTAAGTACGACATACCAAAACACCTTATCAGGCTTGAAATTACAGAGAGTATGATGTTAGAATCCAATGAAAATATCATCGCTAAATTATTTTATTTGAGAAACCATCAAGTGGGCATCTCACTGGATGATTTTGGTACTGGTTACTCGTCATTCAAGAATCTGATTAGATTGCCACTCAATGGCATCAAAATTGACAAAGCAATCATGAAAGATTCTATTTCAAATGAACATGTATTTACCTTGTTGGCGTCTATTGTCGATTTTGCACATAAAACAAATATCGATGTTGTTGCCGAAGGGATTGAAAGCAATATATATCTAGAGAGGTCTATGCAATTGAATGTGGATTTTGCACAAGGATATCTTTTTAGTAAACCAGTCAGTGAGATGCAAGTCATAGAACTTTTAAATGATTTGAAAGTGTTATATGAGAAAGAAGATACATTTTAAGCTTTTCAAATATATCAACGATATGGATTAAACGATATGTACAAATAAAAAAGCAGGTATTCGAATCATCGAATACCTGCTTTACTAATGTGTATTTAGTAAGTGACAAAACCCACTGTTTTTTTTACGCGATCTAGTACTTCCGATGAAATTTTATTGGCATGTTCTCTTCCTTGCTTCAAGACATCGTATATTTCTCCACTGTTCATTACGCGATCAAATTCGGTTTGAACTTTTAGAAGTTCATCGTTGACTACATTGACAAGATCTTTCTTAAGAGCGCCATAGCCAAGTCCTTCATATTTGGATTCTAATTCTGGAATTGTATAAGGCGTGAATTGAGAATAGATGGTTAATAAATTGCTTACACCTGGTTTACTGTCTAAGTCGTACTTAATAAAGGCATCGCTATCTGTGGTGGCACGCATAATAGACTTTTTGACTAAAACCGGTGAATCAAGCAATGTGATTTTAGAAGTCTCATTTAAATTGCTCTTACTCATTTTCTGAGTTGGATCATCTAAGGACATGATACGCGCCCCATCTTCTATTTTTGCAATCATCGGTTCAGGAACGACAAAAGTATTGCCAAAACGGTTATTAAAACGAATAGCGATATCTCTTGTGAGCTCAAGGTGTTGTTTTTGGTCATTTCCAACAGGTACATAATTCGTATCATAGAGTAAAATATCAGCAGCCATAAGCACTGGATAGGTAAAAAGACCCGTTGTTACGACGTCCTTGCCTTCAGATTTGTCTTTGAACTGTGTCATACGACTTAATTCGCCCATATAAGAGAAGCAATTTAATATCCAAGCGAGTTCAGCATGGGCAGAAACTTGAGACTGAATAAACAAAGTCACTTTATTTGGATCCAATCCGATAGCGACATATAAAGCGGCAAGTTCAATGATGCTCTTTTTAAGTTTGATTGGGTCTTGTGGTAAAGTGATAGAATGCATATCGACGACACAATAGAGACAGTCTTTGTCATCTTGCTGTTTTACAAAGTTCTTCATCGTTATATAGTTGCCCAAATGTATTTGTCCTGTAGGCTGTACGCCAGAAAATACGCGTTTCATAAGTCCTCCAATAGTCGTTGATGTCAGTATTATTAAGTCTATTATATAATAGAAACCGAATCTATAAAATAGAAACCGTATTAGTTTATATGAATATTACAATTAGTTAATGATAATTAGTAAATTAAGGGTTGACGGTGGTGTACGGGTTAGTGTAAGATAATCAAGTCGCCTCACGAGGGCAAGCAATTGCCGCCGAGTCGCAGAAAACATTTATGAAAAAAGAATGTTGACAAAGGCATTAAGATTTGATATAGTTTAAAAGCTGTCACACAGAGCGACAATGAAA
>JBBRVO010000203.1:0-2466 GCA_038246775.1 Peptostreptococcales bacterium
AATCAAGTAGTCATCTCCATTGAAGATGATGGCAATGGCATTGATCTTGAAAAGATAAAATACATCGCGTTATCAAAGGAACTCATTTCAATTGAGGAAGCGACACATCTAAATGATAGTGAATGGCTTGAATTCATCTTTAAACCTGGTTTTTCAACTGCAAATAGCGTAACCACCCTCTCAGGGCGGGGCGTAGGACTCGATGTCGTTAAATCAAATATCACTAAAATCAATGGTCATTTGGACATCTTAACAACAGCGGGTATTGGGACTAAATTCGTCATCAAATTACCACTGACGATGGCCATTATGAATGTTTTACTCGTTAAGGAAAGTGCGTGTATTTTTGGGATTCCCACTTCACAAATTGTTGAAATTGTTCGACTCACAGAAAGTGAGTTTTCCGAGAAAATCTATAGTACGGCAGATAGTAATATCCTTAATTGGCAAGGGACGACACTCCCTTTGATCAAGCTATCCAAAGTCTTCGAACTTGAAACGATAAAAAAACCAAACAAGTTGCTAATCTTAATCCTTGGGACAGGAGAACGCAAGATAGCACTTATTGTTGGTGAAATTTTAGGCGAACAGGAAGTGGTGATCAAGCCGATGCAAGCGTTTATTGGAGAAGACAAAATATTCGGCGCATTATATGAAATCTCCGGCGTTAGCGTTTTAGGAAATGGCAGTCTTGCACAAATTATTGACAGTGCCATGTTAAGTAAAATTTAAATGCTTAGAAGTTACGGTATGATGGTTTTACAAAAAATTGTGGAGGCCGTATGAAGGTTTTAATTGTAGACGACACCGTATTTATGCGCATGACTATAAGGAAAATACTAGAAGAAAACGGTATCACAGTCGTAGCAGAAGCTGCAGATGGTTATGAAGCCATAACAAAATATAAAAAATACGATCCTGATTTGACAATAATGGATATTTCCATGCCTAGGATGGATGGTATAGAAGCCGTTAAACAAATCATAAAGTTTGATGCTTCCGCCAATATCATCATGTGTTCACTTCAAGGTCAACGGGCCAATGTTATGGAAGCTATCAAAGCAGGTGCTAAAAGTTATTTAGTCAAACCTGTGAAGGAAGAAAAACTTATACGTGAACTACAAAAGCTACAATTTAGTGGGACAGCGAGTCCATCAATCACTAAAAACTTACTTTCTAGTAAAATGGCTGAAACAGGTTCGCAAGTTGATACCCAATCGTGTGAATTATCCACCGCTGAAATGCATTCTGAAGACTTTATTCTCGGATTAGAACAAGGGTATTTAGAATCAAAAAAAGAAATCGCCACCAATATGATTCGGGCAGGCATTTCATTAGAGTTAATCACTGCATGTGTCGAATTATCTGAAGATGACATTCAAAAGTACAAAGAAGACTATAAACTATAGACAATAAAATACGATGAGCGAAAAACTAGAATACGCCCATGCTGGGCACACTATTAAAAAAGCTCGAAAGTGGATGACCACTTTCGAGCTTTTATTTGATTAAGCAGTTATTTGACTAAGATTGTTGTTGCGGCTTTACAGTCTTAACGCGTTTTTTATCTCTGTCTCTTGATACATCACTTCTAGTGCCTTCACTGCGGCTTGATCCACCTTCTTTGTTGTAAGTTGGTTTACGCTTAGCTGGTGCACCGCTTCCTTCTGAAGAACCGTATTTAGATGGACCTCTTGGTTTCCCCTTGCCATCTTTAGCAGGTTCTATAGAAATCGGCTTGCCTTTAATCATACGCTTGTCCATTTTTTCCATGACGCGATCGACATGGCTTTCTGGAATTTCAACAAAAGTAAAGCTATCAAATATATCGACGCTACCAATTAATCTACCTTCGATGCCCGCTTCATTTGCGATTGCACCGACGATGTCTCTTGGTTTAACATTGTGGTTGTTACCAACATTGATGTGCATACGGATCATGCCCGCACTTGATCTCGATTTTGGTTTGCCGCTGCTTGAACGATCACTACCTCTATCATGGCTTCTGTCAGACCCTCTATCCGATCTATCAGAACTCCTTGATGGGGCTTTTGAGTTATCCACAGAATCAATTTCTTTCACATTTTCTTGTTCAAGCTCCATTTGGAACAATGCAGCAGCAATCTCAAGTGGTGAATATGAATTATCCGAGAATTCTTCAATAAATTGAAGGAACTTTCGATCGATACCTGCTTCGATGCGCTCTTTGATCTTGTTCATGAAAAGTTCTTGTTTCATCGCTGCAATATCGCTGATCTTTGGAATTGGATGTGGTTTGATATCGGATTTCGTATAACGCATAATGCTTCTCAAAAGATGAAAATCTCTTGAAGTGATAAACGTAAATGAAATACCTTCTTTACCAGCACGGCCCGTTCTACCAATACGGTGAACGTAATATTCTTCATGTGTTGGCATATCGTAATTGAATACAGCTTCTACATTGTCAATATCAAGACCACGTGC
>JBBRVO010000204.1:0-2429 GCA_038246775.1 Peptostreptococcales bacterium
ACGGGCTATTTGTTTGGGTGATGATAATTATGACTTTATGGAAATATCAAAATCCCGCAATTATATGGTATAATACTTATACCTGTATATGCGGGATTTTTTGCGTTATAAGTAATAACATTCGATTATTCATAATTCGTTGAAATGAGGAACAAGTGCATGTCAAACAAAATAGAAACAATGCTGCAAATATTGACATTTTTGGATTTTTTAAACGATGAAGAAAAAAATGATGATTGCCAAATACATCGAATCAGCACGTGAGGTGGTGTCGAGGATGCTCAAGTACTTTGCAACAGCAGGCATTGTTACACGCCATAGAGGCAGCATAAAAATAATAGATAAAAGTCGATTATATACAATAGTGGGAAAAATAAGGATATTGCATGCATTGAGTTTCCATATATATTAACTAGTACGATTGAAGGAAGAGAGAAAATATGACTAAGAAACCGTTTTACGAAGCATTTGACAAAAAAAAGAAACCGACTGGTAAAAGCAAATACGTCGCTGATGACGATACCGTTGAATTTGAAGATGATTATTACAGAAAAGAGCGCGCGAGAACGCGTTCGAAGTTTGCAACGGATGGAACAGGACAAGCTGCCAAATCAAGCAGTGTGGACAAAACAGGCAATTTAGACAAGTCTGGAAACCTAGACAAATCGGCCAAAGGTGCTGGAACATCAAGCTATGCGGATAGACATCCAACGGTTAAAGTGGAGGCAAAACGCGCATTCGCCCGTTCAAAGGATTACGTTGAACCACAATTTATGCCGTACAAGACGGAAGCGCCGTGCGGTTCTTTCAGCAAGTGCGGTGGCTGCCAGCTTCAAAATTTGACCTATGAAGGGCAACTCAAATTCAAGCAAAAGAAAATTGAAATGATTCTCCATAGCTTTGGGAAAGTGTCAAACATCATTGGGATGGACAACCCATACCACTATAGAAATAAAGTGCATGCGACGTTTTCATATGACAAAAACGGCAAAATCGTCGCAGGTATTTATCAAGAGGATTCGCACAAAGTCGTGCCAACGACCAACTGCTTGATCCAAGATGAACGCGCAAACGGCATCATCCAGTCCATTCGCCAGTTGATGCCATCGTTCAAAATGACGCCATATGATGAAGATTATGACACCGGCTTTATGCGACATGTACTGATCAAATCGAGTCACACAACAGGTGAAGTGATGGTCGTCATCATCGGCGGCAATCCCATTTTTCCATCAAAAAACAACTTTGTCAAAGCGCTCGTAAAAGAACACCCGTATATCACGACGGTTGTCTTCAATGTGAACAACCGCAGAACGAGCATGGTCCTTGGCTCACAAGAAACGGTCCTCTACGGCAAAGGCTATATCGAAGACATGTTATGTGACACAAGGTTTAGAATTTCGCCAAAATCCTTCTACCAAGTTAACTCAATCCAAGCGGAGAAGATGTTCAACATGGCCATAGGCATGGCGAAGCTTAATGGCACAGAAAACGTTCTTGACGCATACTGCGGCATCGGAACAATCGGCCTTATAGCCAGCAAAAAAGCAGGCCAAGTCCTCGGCATCGAACTGAACAAAGACGCCGTTCGAGACGCTAACTTCAACGCAAGAATGAATGGCATCGAGAACATTCAGTTCTACCAAGGTGACGCAGGTGATTTCATGACGGAGATGTCTAAAGAAAATGAATCTCTCGACCTCGTCTTCATGGACCCTCCTCGCAGTGGCAGCGATGATGCCTTCTTGTCCGCACTCATCAAGCTCGCACCTAAAACGGTCATCTACATCTCATGTGGACCGGACAGCCTTGCGCGTGACCTGAAAGTGCTCACGAACAATGGATACAAGGTAAAAGAGATGTTTCCTTATGATATGTTTCCTTGGACGGATCATGTAGAAATGCTCTGCAGGCTAACGAAGTAGTATAAATATAAAAAAGAGAAGAATCAAGTTTTGACAAAAAAAATTTTGTTGAGACTTGATTTTTTTGTTTTTCAAACTCAATATTATTCAGGATCCTACCCAGCTATTACCCAGGATTTCTTCTCTTGTACGGAATCGGTGTGAATGTCACCGATCTATGATTCTGCGTGGTATGTAGCCTTTGGATACACTTCTCACGGAGCCGGAGCGGTTCGGTTATCCCCAAAATATGTAGGCAGTAACGCCCAAAGTGAAGGAGAAGATAATATTCTCAACTCTGTTCGTCGGGTTAGAAATATAGACTAAATAGCATTGAAATACGAAAAATAAAAGTAGGACAGGGTATGTGGGAACCTATGGATAAAACTTTGTTTTACAGTCGAAAAGACGCAGAAAAATCATTGATTCGACTGCGTCTTTTTTGTATCTAAATATATTTATTGATACTTAACTATCTAGTTTTGAATTATATTCCATAACGCCTCCTAAATTGCCTCGTAGGAA
>JBBRVO010000205.1:0-2399 GCA_038246775.1 Peptostreptococcales bacterium
ACTTTAGCGGTTAAATCTGAAATATCGTCAAAGAGAACATGTTCAACATAGGGTAGTACTTGACCGAAACTTTCCTTATATTTTGGCTGACCAGTAAGTGACATCCCGCCGATGGTTCGGCCATGAAAAGAGCCATGAAAAGAAAGTATTTCGATTTTTTCTGCATGCCTTGATCGGCCGTATTTTCTAGCAAGTTTGATAGCCGCTTCATTTGCTTCCGTACCTGAATTGGTAAAAAACACTTTCGACGCAAAGCTGTTGTCCACTAAGCGCTGTGCGAGAGAGACGACGGATGCGCTAGGAAAATAATTCGATAAGTGCAAGTACTGATCCAATTGTTCTATGATAGCGGCTCTCACTTTGACATTTCCATGACCTAGACTGTTTACGGCGATGCCGCTGAACATATCTAGATAAGATTGCCCCTGATTATCATAGAGAAAGGCACCGTCACCCCTTACGATATTGAGATTTATCCTTTGATATAGATTTAAGACGACGTCTTTATCTTGTTCATATAGTGTGGTCATATTGGCACTTCCTTATTTTCTTAAATCCTCAAGAATCAATGTTTTCTCGATAGTTTGGGCGTCTTTTTCTTTGATGACTTTAGCAGGTGAGCCAGCGACCACCGAATTAGGTGGCACGTCTTTAGTGACGACAGAACCTGCTGCAACAACGGCACCTTTACCGACACGAACCCCTTCAAGCACTACGGCATTTGCGCCGATGAGCACATCATCCTCGATGATGACGGGGGTTTTGCTTGGCGGTTCAAGAACGCCTGCGATCACGGCGCCTGCACCAACATGGACATTGTTTCCAATTGTGCCTCTGGCCCCGACCACCGCATTCATGTCGATCATCGTGCCTTCGCCGATGACTGCACCAATGTTGATAACGGCCCCCATCATGATAACGGCATTTTTACCTATGCCAACGTAGTCTCTTATGATAGCGCCTGGTTCAATTCTCGCTTCAATAGTAGTAAGGTCCAGTAGGGGAATCGCTGAATTTCTTCGATCGTTTTCGAGCACATAATCTTCAATACAGTTAGCGTATTTCTCAATCAGTTGATGAATGAGAAGGTTGTCGCCAAAAACCGTTCTCGATCGTCCTTCACCGAAAACCCTAAGCCCTGTAAAGTCGATTTGATCTAGATCGCCTTTAATATAAAGCTTAATGGGGGTGACCTTTTTTGCTTCTTTTATATACCGCGCGATGGCGTAGGCATCATTTAAAGTCTCTGGATTCATAAAGTGCTCCTTTTTAATATGTGGTGTAAGCGTTATATTAGATCTTGCATTGTATAATAGCCAACGGGTTTGTTGAGTAGTAGTCTACCAACTTTGAGGGCATCTTGTGCGAAAAGGTCTTTTGATAAAGCGGTATGCTTGATTTCTATCAGTTCCTGTTCACCTGCAAATAGGATGGTATGCTCTCCAAAGATGTTGCCACCACGCACTGAATGGATGCCGATTTCATTGGTTTTTCTAAGGCAATCCGCACCGTGTCTGCCATAAGTTAATGACATGGTTTCATCTAATGCCCGATTAATCGTATTTGCGAGTAAATAGGCGGTCCCACTTGGGGCATCTATTTTTTTGTTATGGTGCTTTTCAATAATCTCAATATCGAACCCTTCACTGAGTGATTTTGCAACTTGCGATAAGAGTCGTGTAATGACATTTATACCAAACGACAAGTTAGCCGTGTAGAGGATGGGTATTTTTTGTGCCGCTTCATGCACCTTGGCCATGTGAACGTCCGTCAGACCTGTTGTGGCGATTAAGGTGTGTATTCTTTTATTGGTGGCAAAATCCAACAATGCCTCTAAACTGGACGCATGTGAAAAGTCGATGATTAGGTCAATGTCGCCTTCATAGGCGTAAGCACTCTCAAAGATTGGGAATGAAAGGTCATATTTGTCTGGGTTTCGATCCACGCCGAAAGCAAGGACAAAATCCTCTGAAGCGAGGATGGTTTTGCAGAGTAGTTGGCCCATCTTGCCGTTTGCACCGAAGACAGCTGTTTTTATTGGACCCATTGGAACCTCCTTTATTTGGATGATAAAGCGTACTTGTTAAAAAGGAAAACGTTGCTTGTTACAACAACCCGGCACGCGTCATATCTTTTATCAATGTTTTTTTTGTGGTATCTTCCATCTCTGTCAGTGGCAATCTCAAGCCACCGACTTGCATGCCCATCAGCAACATAGCCATCTTAACGGGTATTGGGTTAACTTCGATGAACAAACTGTTGATAAGACCAAGTAAACCCAGTTGAAGATCCAGTGCTAAGTGATGATGACCCTCTAAATGATTAAGTACCATATCGTGCGTTTCTTTAGGCATGATATTAGCTAAAACGGAGATGACGCCAACGCCGCCTAATGAAAG
>JBBRVO010000206.1:0-2374 GCA_038246775.1 Peptostreptococcales bacterium
CATTTACGGGGCGGTACTCATTTATAGACATATAACTTTTTCAAGAAAACGCTTTAACTTATCGCTTTCTGGGTGTTCAAGTATGTCTCGTGTGCCTTGCTCGACGATTTTGCCTTCATCCATGAAGACGATATAATCCGCGACTTCTCTTGCAAAACCGATTTCATGTGTCACTATGACAAAGTCGATGCGGTCTTCTACCAATAATTTGATTGCATCGAGCACTTCGTGCGTCAATATTGGATCAAGTGACGATGTTGGCTCATCTAGCAAGATCAAATCGGGTTTGATAGAAAGTGCCCTTACAATAGACACCCTTTGTGCCTGTCCCCCGCTGATTTGATGGGGTTTCTTTTCAGCGTGTTCCATCAGACCAAATTGCTTAAGCAGCGCCGTGACTTCTGTAATGATATCTGATCTCTTTCTGCCGTGTACTTTTTCAAGGACGAGCAAAATATTCTCGAGTACAGAAAGATGTGGAAACAAATTATGGTCTTGAAAGACAAAACCGATGCGCTTGCGATAGGATGCATCGCTCGATGCGTTCACGACGTGTCCATTGACCGTTATTTCGCCTGAATCAAACACTTCAAGTCCGGCAATTTGTCTCAGTAGCGTGGATTTTCCGCTCCCTGAGGCACCGATAAGCGCAAGAACCTTAACATCCTTAAGATCAAGATCAATATCATCGAGAACCGTCTTACCTGAATAAGTTTTTTTGAGTTTATTAAGCTTTAAATTCATGGCTCACCTTGTAGTCGAATTTTTTCTCCAGATAGCGGACTAACAGAATCAACGGGATAGTCAAGATTAGATAGCCAACCGTTACGACTAAGAAGCCTTCAGGATAGCGGAAACTAATGGATTGAACCGTCTGAATTGCATTTAAGAATTCATCCGTTGACATATAAGCGAGCAGCGCGCTACTCTTGATGGTCATGGCAAACTGCCCAGCTAGCGGTGGCAGTATCGTCGTGATTACCTGAGGGAAGACGATGTAACGATAGGTTTGATATCTTGAAAAACCAAACATCTTTGCCGTCTGCCACTGATTGATATGGATCGATTCGATGGCCCCTTTATAGATATCTGCAATATATGCACCTATATAAAGTGCCAATGTCAAAGACCCGACCCAAAACTTAGAATCCACGTTGAATGCGTCACCGATGTAATAATAAGCGATAATCGCGATGACCACTAATGGTGTACCAAAGATAATGGTTTTATGAATCTCCGCCAAGTAATGAAGCACTTTTATACGCGATTCGTGCATGAGGTAAAGCATAAGTCCGACGAAAAGCGCCAGTATCAAAGATACGGCGCTTATTGAAAGCGTGGTAAGCCATCCATTTAGTATAACCCTGTAGTATTGTCTATAAACGGAAAAGTCGATGGTTTTTTCTAGCGCATTGGTGTAGACAAAGTAGAACAATATGCCATACACTCCAAGAGCAGCTAAAAAGCTGAGTATTTTCTTCATTTTGTCCCCTTAACGATTAGAATATGTGATTACAAACTTGTTAAATTCAATTAAAAGAAGAACTCTAGGCCCAAGTCTTTAAATTCTTTCATCTTATCAAGGAGATAAGTCTCTCTGATTTTATCATAGGTGCCATCTGTCTTCGCCTTTTCGATGAAGGCATTCAGTTGGGCTTTTAGTTCATCTTCGCCTTTTCTAAGGGCAATGCCCCAACCTTTTGTGTTGGGAAGTGGTTCAAGGATGGTACGTGTGGTATCTGGATAATTTTCATTATGTCTGATAATGGAAATTGGATCGTAGATAAAGACATCCGCTTTGCCCTGCGCCACCTCTAATACGGCACTTGCCTCTTCGTCGATGTTTCTAATTTGTGCGAGTGGTGCGTTTTCAGCAGCCCAAAGTGCACCGATCGTCCCTGTCTTAGAAGCGATGATGACGTCTGGATCGTTGAGATCGGCCGGCGACTGAACTTTTGAATCCTTGTACACGAGCATCATGAGTTGACTGTTTGTATAAGCGTCAGAAAAATCAACAACTTCTTCACGTGCTGGTGTGATGGTCATGGACGATATGATCAAATCGATAGTGCCCTGCTCAAGTGCAGGTATCAAACTGCCATAATCCGTTTCGACGATTTCAATTTCTCTGCCAAGATAAACGCCAAGCGCTTCTGCGAGCATCACAGAGGCACCTGCGGGTTTGCCAGTTTCATCCTTTGTTTCAAATGGTGGGTATTTGAGTTCCATACCGACTCTCAAAGCCTTATCCTCTTCAGAGTTTTTACAACCCGTAAGTACAAAGAGTGCAATTAACATCAATAATATTATTTTTTTCATAAATCCTCCTGTTGTGAATTACACTAATAATGTAGGTAGCCATAATAAGATATGA
>JBBRVO010000207.1:0-2347 GCA_038246775.1 Peptostreptococcales bacterium
TCATTATAATCAATATGAGACATAGCGCCTAATGACTGCATATGCAGCTTTTTTCCGTTTACTCTATCAAATCTCTTTGTCATAAAATGTTTTCGAGGACCTTCTTCTAGTAGCTTACACGCACTCATATCGATTCCTGCTTTTAGTGCCATTTTATAATACGCATACTCTATCAATGTATATTCTGGAACGTCTTCAAGATTATGATCGCCATTTTTTACAACACCATCAAACTTTATTAACCAAAAATCATATCCCTCACTTAGATCGATCTGACCAGAACGTACATCACCTGTTTTTTCATTGTAAGCAATGACTGCCTTTGCTCTAGCGCCACCAGCAGATGTTCCAAGCCTTAATAACAGTTTGAAATCAATATCACTCAGCGCTGATAGATGAATATTTTCTTTTTCTTGTAAAATAGTCGAGGCTAAATCTACTAATCTTGCAACGCTTATCTGATTATCATTGTCTCCATGTTTGCTTAATGCGGGGATATATTCAAGCGCACCCATCCCTCGTTTTCCAGTATAACATAAGCGTTCTACGACATTAAAAGACTCAGGTGTTCTGCCTTCTGATGCAAGCCACTGATCAATAACCGCATTTCCAAACTTATCAGGTAATGAATCTGATAAGAGTCCTGGAATGCCTCTAAAAGCTGAATCTGCCAATTCCGGGAACTCATATACTCTATTTGATAATGGCATCATGATCGGTGAAATCTCAACACCCATGCGCACAAAATCCCGATCGTATTCAAAAGACACAAAGGTCTTACCCTCTTCTAAAAGAAAATAGCCTACTGCTGTTCCCCACAGTGTTACTGTCGCCGTGTAATTCATAGCTGTTCATCTCCCCATTTAATATCTGAGGGGCGTTTTGGCACTTTTTTACTTGCTCTTTTTCTTTGTGGCATAGATGACTTATCATTTAAATAATAAGAAGGTCTCTTTGTTGGGTCCGGAACGAGCATATCAAGATTGACATCTAAGTCTAGGGCCATAAGTACCTTTATCAGATTGCCAAACTGTATATCTTGGCCACTCTCCAAACGTGAAATGCTTCGAACTGCGATGCCTGATCTATCTGACAATGCCTCTTGCGACAACGGAAAATCAATTCTATAAGCTTTCAGCCTTGCACCAATCTCAACTAATGCGCTACGTGAAGACAAATATTTACCCATCTCATCACCTCTTTAATATTTAACAAAAGCTTTTCTATGAATACTTACATCATAACTCAAAAAAATTTAAAATGCAATATTATGCACGTTAAACTTCATTAATTGTGTTTTCATGCCAAATTTGACAGTATGATTGCTTGATAACACTATTATCGTGATAAGTCCAACAATTGATATGAGCCTTAAGTTACTGAGTATCGGTATCCGTGGCACCTTTACTATACAGACATACAATATCTTAAACACATCTGAATGATTCAGTAAATACTTTGACATCGTTTATTCAAATTTGCTTCTTCAATTTTAGCTTAACTGTCTATTTCAATTGCTCTATTGATTTTTGAATTCTACGATTTCTAGTCTCATCAGTTTTTGCTTCTGTAATTGACAAAATCATTGCTTTCTTTTTGCTGGGAGCGAGTTGATCAAAGCTAATTTTTGCGGTTTTGTTTGCATCAAGTTCATTTTGAAAATCTATCGGTATCGCCACTGTTCTTGGTTCTGTATCTAACTCGATAGTCACATCAACAAAATCTCCCCCTCCAACATGTGCATTTTTTCGATTCTCCGCGCTCAGACTGATCATAAATTTGCCATCCAATTTACCCACTGCACTTCTATAACTATAACCATTAATTGTGACAACAACTAGAGGTTTTTTACCCCCCCCCAATTGCTCAAGAACCTTTTCACCAACTTCTATCCCAGTATTGTTTCCCGTTTGTACAATTTCTGTTTTAATTATCATAGTCACCTCCATAAACATAGTGTCACGAATTAGTATATCAGTCTTCTAATATACAGGCGCCTTTTCAACATAAGACTTGAAATTGTTGAGTATAGATAGCCAACCATTTCTTTGCATTTCCTCAGAATTTTCCTTTTCTGCATCAAAAACGATTGTCAATTTGGTTTTACTTTCAATGCTCTCAAAAGAAACATTGACCGTCCTTCCATCATCTAATAATGTGTACGTAAAGCATTCACCAATATTAACAGCATCATAAATTGCTTCAAAGTCAAATCCAAAACTTTTGTCTATAGCTTCCATCCTTGATTTATATCTTCCACCAACTTGTAAGTCATTTTCTGCACGTGGACAACACCAGTCATTTGATGCAAAATTCCAATGGATGATATGCTTAGGATCTGTGTAAA
>JBBRVO010000208.1:0-2335 GCA_038246775.1 Peptostreptococcales bacterium
TGATTTTATGGTGGAGACAAAGGGAAAACTCGAACCCTATTTGGCTTCGTTTAAACCCGATGTCGTTGGCATCACGTCTCAATGTACGGATGTTGAAAATGTAAAGCGCATCGCCGAGTTGGTTAAAAGCTATAACGCCGATATACCGGTTGTCGTTGGCGGCGTTCAGGCGAGTCTTTACCCAGATGCATTCTTTGTGCCTGAGATCGATTATGTATTTAAGTCTACCACACGCGACAATGTAAGTGCATTCATAGACATGCTTTCAAATAACGATGAAAATGAGCACTTTCGTATCGACGGAATCTTTGATAAAGCCCTAGGCTATATCAATGCCGGTGAATTTTGTTTTAACGAATACGTCGTGCCAGACCGAAAGTCAACAGCGCGCTACCGCAAGGATTACAAATACGTCGGTTATCAGCCCTGCGCCATTGTTCAGACCGCCTATGGCTGTAAAAACAGATGCAACTTCTGTATCAGGTGGCAGATTGAGGGTGGCAATTTAAGAGAAGTGCCCATCGCAGACATTGTGAAACAAATCGCAACTTTGGATGAACCCTATTTCATGATTTGTGACAATGATTTTCTCATTAATAAAAGTCGGCTCGAAGCGTTCTGTGATGGCCTTGAAGCTCTTAATCTTGGCAAGCAGTTCATCTGTTACGGCAGTGTCAATAGCATTTTGGATAAGCCCGAACTTTTTGCCAGACTCCGAAAGAACGGACTCGTTGCCGTTATTTTAGGGTATGAATCTTTCGATGACCAACAACTCATCGATTATAACAAGGCCGCTACCCTCGATGAAAATGAACAAGCAACCCTGCTACTTAAGGCAAACGATATTGCTTGCTGGGGTTCCTTTATTGTGCACCCCGATTGGGATAAAAATGATTTCAAACGTTTGAGACGGTACCTCGCCAAACTTAAACCTGAGCTCACTACTTTCTCCCCCCTTGTTCCCCATCCGCTCACGCCTCTCTTTGAAACCTATAAATCACGTCTCCTTTATGACGTGGCCGATTATGAAAAATGGAATTTTGGCGATGTGCTCATACGCCCTTCAAAAATGTCGCTTAGAGCGTATTATTTCGAAGTGCTCAAACTCGCACTCATGATCAACTTCAACTGGTACAGCGTTAGATATACCTTAAAAGCATTTCCACCTCGTAATACGTTTAAAATGCTCACAGGTTTTAATACGCTGTTTTCTATCTATATCAAAAATTTCTTGACGAGGCGCTGATATGAACGTTCTTTTGGTTAGACCCAAAGCCCCCAATGTTTTTAGATTTTCAAAGCTCGTAGAAAACGAACCCATCGAACTGGAATATTTGATGACTGCACTTCATGCAAATGGTCATAAAGCCACCATTTACGACGGCATCTTAGATAAGAGGCCTCTAAAAAGTGTCCTTAGAGAGATAAAGCCAGATCTTGTAGCCATCACGGGCTATATCACTCAAGAAAACGTCATGAAAGCAACCGCTGCACAAGTCAAGAGGTTTGATGCTTCAATCTTCACAGTGGTGGGTGGCGTTCATGTACAGCTCAATCCCGATGCTTTTAAAGTGCCAGCCATTGATTTCATCTTTAGAAGCGCGTCGATGGTTGATTTTGCAGCATTTATGGATGTTATCTCTGAGCCATTTAATTTTAATCTCGCTGATTTATCCATATTAAACGGTCTTATTTACCGGATCTCTAGTGGCGACGGCAAACCCCAGTGGCATGCCAATACACTTGTACCTTGTGACATCAATTTGCTTCCAATCCCCGATCGCTCCCATTTTTATGCGCACCGTCATAATTATCGCTATTTGGAATTTAAAGAAATCGCCACGATGAAAACGGCCTTTTCTTGCCCGCAAAACTGCGCTTTTTGTTATTGCAAACAACTAAATGGCAGCACCTATCAATCCCGCGACCTTGATTCTGTTATGCGTGAACTTGCTGATCTAAAGGCGGACTATATTCAAATCGTCGATGACGACTTTCTGGCCGACATCCATCGCGCCTGGTCATTTGTAGAGAAGGTCAAAGCTTTAGGAATCAAAAAACAATATATCTGCTATGCAAGGGCAGACGAAGTAGTTGAAAATGCAGATCTCATCGCAGCGCTTCAAGCCATTGGTTTTCGCTACTTTATCGTCGGCCTTGAAGCCGTCGATGATGCAGTGCTCGAAAATTATCTCAAGCAAACCACTGAATCAATCAACCGAAAATGCGTTAAGACCATTCAAGATTCAGGTGCCGTGTGCATCGCGCTTATGATGGTGCCTCACACTGCGGTTAAAAGCGATTTCGAGGCCATCTATCATTGGGCTAAAGACAA
>JBBRVO010000209.1:0-2264 GCA_038246775.1 Peptostreptococcales bacterium
GGCCAAAATCAATTTTCATACTTTCACCTCGAATATTCTTTATAATAAGTATATTCGTGATAAATTCGAAAACTCCTTTTTGAAATTTATGGAAATTAATAAATATTTATTTGGTAAATTTTGTTAGGCGGACTATGAGTTGTATAAAGATGGAGGGTGATTAAATGAACAATCAAACTATATTTGAAAAGAAAAGTTTATCGTTATGGCTTAAAGACGGTATTTTAAGCGATATCCCTAAGTTAGAAGAAGATATAGAATGTGATGTATGCGTAGTAGGTGCTGGTATAACAGGCATATTAGCCGCTTACCGCTTAAATGAATCTGGATTAAAAGTCGCTTTAATTGACAAACAGGAGCCTATTAATTTATCAAGCGGAAACACGACAGCTAAGTTTACGTTTCAGCATCATTTATTTTATGGAGAAATGTTAAAAAAACATGGTTTAAACAAGGCAAGATTATACTACGAAGCTCAATTAGAAGGTCTGAATTTTGTGAGAGAATTAATAGAAAAACATAATATCTCCTGTGATTTTAAGGAAACATCTTCCATTGTATATGCGGATAATGAGGATCATTTTAAAGAAATATTAGAAGAAAAATCAGCCTATGAACAACTTCATATACCGCATGAGATTATTCGCGATTTGCCTTTAGATCTTAAAGGGTCAGGCGGTTTAAAAGTTGATGGTCAGTTTGAACTCAACCCTGTAAAATTCTTAGATTTTTTAATCACTTACTTATTGAAAAATAATGTTTCTGTATTTAAGAATACTGAAGCTAAAACGCTGGAAAAAGATAATGAGCATATGAAAGTTGTGACTGAGAATCAAAAGGTTATAAGCTGTGAAAACGTTGTCATTACAACCGCGTATCCTTTTTTTGATGGCAATGGATTCTATTTCACAAGGCTTGAAGCACTGAGATCCTATTTAATGGCTTTTCCCATCAAAGACCCAGTTGAGGATCAGTACATGATGATTTCAAATGCCAACGCGCCTTATTCACTTAGATTTTCAAATACGGACGGCATAAATTATCTCTTAGTGGGGGGGCAAGGCCATAAAGTAGGTCAAGCGCATTCAGAAATAGATAGCTATAACCGATTGATACATTTTGCAGAAGAACATTTTAAAGTGGATAATTCCGCATATAGATGGTCTGCACAAGACTATAAATCAGTGGATGGTATCCCTTATATAGGGCATCTTACTTCAAAAAAAGAAAATATATTTGTAGCCACAGGGTTTAATAAATGGGGCATGAGTAATGGAAGCTTTGCCGGTCTGCTGATTAAAGATTTGATAAAGGGGACACAATCAAAGTATGAAGCTCTTTTTAATCCGTCAAGAGGTGAAATAAAAGGAAATTTGGGTCACTTTGTAAAAGCAAATCTCAACGTTGCCAAAGAACTTATAAAAGGAAAAATCGCATCCGATGAAATTGAGTTAAAGGATATTCAAAATGATGAAGGTGGTATCATAAAGTTTAAGGGCAAAAGAGTTGCAGCTTATAGAGATCATTCCGGAAACCTTTTTTTGTCAGATAGTACGTGTACGCATATGGGATGTGAACTCGTTTATAACAATGCAGAGAGAACGTTTGATTGTCCATGCCATGGCTCTAGATTTAATTTTGAAGGTAAAGTCATAGAAGGTGTTGCAATAGTTGACCTTAAAAAAATAACGGGGGAATGAAACTGCCTGCTTTTATTTCACCTCATATTCCTTCCAGTCGCTGTCTGTAAAGTGCCACCACTCTTCCAGATAGTTTTCAAAACCCGCTAAAAGCATAGAGTCTTGAAGCGCATCGAGTCTTATTTTTACCTGTGACTCTAATCCTGTTTGCAATACGCTCGCACGAGACGTAAAATCATCAAATTGACTTGGCATTTCAAGGTGATTTCCAGATATATCTGCAAGCGTGACATCCACGGCGCACCCTCTATTATGTTTAGATCCCACACTTGGATGCGCGACATATTTTTCGTCTTGGATAAGATCCCAAAAAAGGTGTTGCACGGCAAGCGGCCTATAGGCATCCCAAACCACAAGCCGATAGTTCTTTTCTCTTAGTATATGAGCGGCGTTTACTAGCTTTTTAAGTGTTCCAATTCTCAACACATCATAGAGTTGGTCATAGACAACTTTGCCTACAAAGTTATCTTCGGTGCCATATTTTAAGTCGATAATGGCGTCCGGCACCCAGTTTTGAATGGTATCATAGTCCTTAAGGGCTTCATCTATCACGTATATACCGCC
>JBBRVO010000210.1:0-2262 GCA_038246775.1 Peptostreptococcales bacterium
ACGGAAACCACGCAGC
This sequence comes from Peptostreptococcales bacterium, assembly GCA_038246775.1. Lineage (GTDB taxonomy): Bacteria > Bacillota > Clostridia > Peptostreptococcales > Acidaminobacteraceae > Fusibacter_C. The sequence goes on from JBBRVO010000210.1 coordinate 17, forward strand.
GCGACTCAAAAACGATTCATAGACTTCTAGAATTTCAAGGGGAAAGCAATTTTCAAAAAAATGCCGATAACCCCTTAAAGACGGACGTCTTGATCATCGATGAGATATCCATGGTGGACATTGTCCTTATGTACAGACTGCTTGACGCAGTAGAGCTTGGCACACACCTCATCCTCGTCGGCGACTCAGATCAGCTGCCATCCGTTGGTCCAGGTAGCGTGCTAAAAGATTTGATAGATAGTGACTGGGTAGACTCATGTAGACTCACCGATATCTATCGACAAAGTGAAGCGTCGCTTATTGCAGTAAATGCCCACATGATCAACAAGGGTGAAATGCCGTTGCTCAACAAAGCCGATAAAGATTTCTTCTTTATATCTAGAGGGCGTGCGGATGACATTTTAAACGAAATCAAAAATTTAGTTATGGAACGCCTTCCAAACTATTATAACTTAAACCCCATGGAAGACATTCAGGTCTTATCCCCTGTGAAGGGTTCAGGCGTTGGCGTAGAAGCGCTCAATGACATGCTTCAAAACGTCGTCAATCCGGCGAGCAAGAAAAAGGCAGAGAGGATTTTTGGCAAAAAGCGCTTTAGAGAAGGCGACAAAGTCATGCAGATCAAGAACAACTACAACCTTGAATGGACGACAAAATATGCCGAAGAAGGCAAGGGCGTCTTCAATGGCGATATTGGTTTTATTACAGAAATCGACGCAATCGAACGCACCGTGACCATCCTTTTCGACCAGGAACGAGAAGTCATCTACGATTTCCCCACAGTGGACGAGCTGGTACTCGCTTATGCCATCACGGTTCATAAAAGCCAAGGTAGCGAATTTAAGGCGATTATCATGCCCATGGCCTTTGTGCCGCCAATGCTCATGAGCCGCAACATCCTTTATACCGCTATTACAAGAGCGCGCGAACTCCTCGTCCTAGTGGGCGAAAAACGGGCACTTTCAGAGATGATCAACCGCAATCAAGAAGCAAAACGCAACTCTGGGCTTAAAGCGAGGCTGCTTTATTATAAGGAACTGTTTGGAGGCAACTGATGAAGCGTTTGACAAAAGGACTCTTAGATTTTTTCATGCCGATCCATTTGACCTGTAATTTCTGTGAAGCCGAGCTGCCACCTCAATCAGAGACACCCCTTTGCCATAACTGTAGCAATCAACTAACCATGATCGAGGGGCACTTGTGTGAAAAATGTGGTCGCCCAATTGAAATCACCTATGCACAGCATGCCGATTATTTTTTCAGATGCAAGGAATGTCAGGAGACCTTCGTCTTTTTTCACAAACATAGAGCCTTTACCCACTATGAAGACGGTATCAAAACGGGTTTGATGGGTCTGAAATACAAACGGCAAATCTATCAAGCCGTCTATTTCGGCGAGTGTCTGGCAAAGATGGTTCAGTCGGATGTGTCGCTTAAAGACTTCGACTACGTGGTGCCAGTTCCCGTTCATTTTCTAAGACGCGCCAGCCGTGGCTACAATCAAGCAGAGGTTTTGGCGCAGCACATGTGCAATCAGCTTGGTGTGGATTCACCAAAAGATTTATTGGTGCGCCGGCGCGTTACAAAAAAACTTAAGAACCTCGACAAAGAATCTAGGAAATTGATGCTCGAGAATGCTATAATAGTGGATAAGAAAACCGTTCCCTTATTAAAAAATAAAAAAGTGTTACTCGTCGATGATATTTATACGACGGGAACAACACTCAACGCATGTGCGCGTGCGCTATATGAAGCGGGTTGTGACCAGGTTAATTGTGTCACTGTCGCCAGGGGAAAATAACAGGAGGCTTTATATGGCAGAAAATAACACAAATGAGCTCAGAAATTGTAGAAAATGCAATCGCGTATTCTCTTCAGTAGAAGGGTTGACACTTTGTTCCAGATGTAATGTGACTGTCGATGACAGCTTCAATCGCGTACGCGAGTATATAAATGATAACCCCGTATCAAGTATCAAGGACGTCAGCAAATCCACAAGTGTATCTTCTGATATCATATTGAAATGGATCAGAGATGGACGCATTATACTCGCTGAAAATTCCAGTATTTCCTTTTGTCAGCGCTGTGGGTCACCTATGGACGGTGGCAGATTTTGCGGAAGATGTATTAGAGATCTTGCCTATGGATTGAAGGAAGGGATTGGCTCTAATGACGCCAAACCAAAGGTGAGTATGCATATTAAAGAAAATGAAAGAAAAAATCAAAAATAGACTAAACTAACCCTC
>JBBRVO010000211.1:0-2192 GCA_038246775.1 Peptostreptococcales bacterium
AACAGTTGTGTTAAGTGACAAAGGAAATCCCACAGCCAGAACCCATTCGCCTACCTGCACTTTATCAGAGTTGCCTAATTTAACAATAGGAAGATTGGTAGCATCTACTTTTATAAGTGCTAAGTCGGTATTGGGATCACGGCCAATCAACTTTGCTGAGAAGGTTCGTTTGTCAGGAAGTGTAATGTCAATGGCGGATGCGTTTTCAACCACATGATTATTTGTGGCTATAAATCCATCAGGACTTATAATGACCCCTGATCCAGATCCGCCATATTCACTCGAGCCATTGAACCGGATTTTTATTTGCACAACTGCAGGCATCACCATCTTCGACGCCGCTACAAAATCAACATAGCCGTTTGAAGTATTTATGGCAGCAGCATTGTTTTCTGTTTGTGGTGCTAAAGTATCTGCTGAACTGCCAACAATATTTGCCCCTTGCATATTGGGAAAACTAATGGCTACACTTTGCAGCAGTATCAATAAAATCGAAAGTACAGCGGCATATAACTTATTCATATTCGAAGATTTTATTAATTAAAAGTCAATTACTTATGGGAAATGAACCGGCCATAATAGTTTTTTAGAATTGATTCTTACTTTGTACTTAGCTGTTTTGAAGCATCATATTCCGGGCTATTTTTAACCTGCTCGACAGAGGCATTTATAATAACTTCTGAAGTTTCCCAATTTATTTCTTTTATCAAATCAGGCGATATAGTCACCTTTTTGCCGGGAAACCAATTGCCTGTGTCAACAATCACATAAAGTATTTTCCAGCTGCTGTCATCTAATAAAAAATCCTCCACATCGCCAATAGTATCATCTAAAGCATGAACAGTATAGCCCTCTACGCTTTCAGCGCTTCGTAAGTGAGGGTCGCCGTCTGCTTTAGCATCGTGGTTATTTTCACTTTTTTTTATTGCCTCGTCCATAGGCCCTGATGACATAGGCATCAACATTCCGGTAGTGCCTATACCGGCGGCCCAGTAATTGGTCCAGGTATAATGGGCATATAGTTCCATTTCTTGTTGACGCGAGACCGGTTGTTCGGTGTCTATATTTGGGCTTCTTTCAATTTGTACTTTTAGGAGGTTAACAGGGAATGTCTCATTTTCCCAATCACATTGTAAAAGCGCTTCAGGTGAAATAAGCACCTTGCGGTTGGAAAGCCAATTGCCTGTTTCAACTACGAGATAGCGTATTGTCCAAGTAATATCGTCAAAATAAAAATCGGTTACTTTTCCTATCTCGCCGTCGGTGGCGCCAATGGTAAAACCTACCAGACTTTTGATAGTTTGTTTCATATTTTTAATTTTTAAAGTTTGGAGCCTAACGGAGGACTCATAAATTCTTTGCGATTATAAAACTGGTTGTCTGAACTGCCTTCTTCATCATAGTGACTATCCGGGAAATATTGAGGCAAAACCATTAGCTCATAGGACCTTTCTAAATCATCTCCTTTTTTAAATCTTTTTGTTTTTGCAAAAGTTGTGTGATCAACACGATCAGTATGCACTTTCTTATTGTTTTCATCAAGGGTTACCATTCCAATTGGTATAATCAAATGGTTTTCTCCTTCTTCATTCAAAAATTCATGCACGCCGTTACTTGAAGCCGTTTCATAGGTTTCGTGCCCGGCTTCTATTAAAGAGGTATCAACCTCAACGTCGAGATAAACGACACGTTTGGCCTGTATGCTTACTAGCAGCGCATCAACTTTGCCAACGGGCCTTTTGTCTCCATCTATTACTTCCCAATCTCTTACATCAGCATAATTATCGGCTACTTTATAACCTGATAACTCATGTAAATAACACAGGTTTTTAGTTTTGTCTTTCATAATTCAAATTTTAGGAGAGTTATCATTCATTTTACTTAGTAGGTCTGCGGCCTTCCTGAAAAATGATTTTACAGCATCCCGCTGATCGAGTGTCAATGTTTCAGGGTCAATCGCAGAAGCGGCAGTTTTTACTTCAGTAGCTTCAGCGCTCAAGCTGGGATATTTTGACTGCTGCAAATTTTGTAAGGAAGTGCTTAAGACATCAGCAGCGCTCCTTATTTTATCCGCATGCGTAGTTACCATCGGGTCTCGTGTGATTTCATCCGCAAGTTGTTTTGCTTTGCCTATGTCGGCTTTTACATCGTAGCCTGCTTCTGTAGCCATGGCATCTACAGCATCAGTTAGC
>JBBRVO010000212.1:0-2172 GCA_038246775.1 Peptostreptococcales bacterium
GGATGCTAAAAAAGATACATTATTCTTCAATGCACCTCTTGTTGTGGTAATTACCGCAAATTCCGATGTCAATGGTGCGCTTGCCGCTTCTAATATGGAACTCATGACCAATGCCCTTGGACTAGGAACGTTCTTCAGTGGCTTCATGGCAAGGGCTTCAGTCGGGAACGAGAAAATCTCTGAATTTTTAGGACTCAAAGAAGGTAAAAAAGTCGTCACATGTATGGTGATTGGCCATCCAGCTGTCTCATATCAAAGAACGGTGCCAAGAAAAGCTGCAGTTATTACCTGGAAATAAATAGAACCCCATTTTGTCTCACCTCGAGGTTAAAATGGGGGTTTTTTTAGTTAACGAACCTCGTTTTCAACTGCTTCTATTGCCCACAATGGCATATTAACAATCCATTCTTCTTTTTTATAATCAATCATTGCCGTTCTAACTGAAATATCTGGCTTGAATTTATCAAAATAACTTTGAAGACTTTTTGCTTTAAGATTTGTTTCTGCTTTAACCTCAATTGGAACAATCTTTTCGCCAGTATCTATTAAAAAATCTATTTCAGCACTGCCTCTATTATTCGTCCAATAATAAGTATCTACACGCTTACAAGTCTTGAGTTGTTGCAATACATATTGTTCGGTTAATGCACCTTTGAACTCTTTAAAGAGGTCATTCCCATTTAATAGAACCGATTGATTTAACCTAACCATACAGGAAAGCAGACCCACGTCTAATATAAATAATTTGAAAGCTTTTAAATCTTCATAAGCTTTTAGTGGCAAGTTAGGTGCTGAAACACGTTGAACTTTATGGACTAGTCCGCAATCAATCAACCAAAGCATAGCCATTTCATACTCTTTTGCTCTGGCGCCTTCTTTTATCAAACCATACATAAATTTCTTGTTTTCTCTTGTTAGTTGAGAGGGTATACTGTTCCAAAGCATTCTAATCCTTGGAATCACTTCATTTGGTGCATGCTTTGAAAAATCCTGTTCGTAGGCAATAAGTATCCTCTGCTGAATTTCTTTCGCTTCATTAAAGTCCATATTCTCTGAAAATCGCAGAACAACTTCGGGCATACCGCCAACATAATAATAGTATTTTAATAACTCTATATATTCTTGCTTAAAGGTCGTTGCCATGTCAAAATTACCCTTTTCAACCAATTCTACAAACTGTTGTTTTCCCATTGCACGCATAAATTCAGTAAAAGATAACGGAAATAAATCCATAAACTCAACTTTACCTACCGGAAACGAGGTCCCTTGATGCAAAGCGACACCAAGTAATGAACCTGCACAAATAATTTGATATTCAGGTGCGTTTTCATTGAAATATTTTAACGCGGTAAGAGCATTTGGAACTTCTTGGACTTCATCAAAGATTAACAATGTATTTTCCGGATTAATTTTATGTCCTGAATATAGTTCAATTCCCGTAATGATCCGTTCTATTCTCATATCTTTTTCAAATAAATCTTTCATCTGTTGGTTATTATCAAAGCTGATATACACGGTTTTCTCATAATGCATCTCAGCAAATTTTTTCATTAACCATGTTTTTCCAACTTGTCTAGCACCTCTGATAATTAGAGGTTTCTTATTTTTTTTGTTCATCCAATTTATTAAATCCGTCATAGCATTACGATACATAATACCACCTCCGACTTCAGTATACAATCTTCAAAACAATTTTTCAACGTATTTATGTGTTATAAACACACTTTTACGAACGTAATAATGTTTATAGAACACAGAAGCGAGCACAAACGGGGACAGGCACCATTTATGAAGCTCGGAGCTTCCGAAATGGTGCCTGTCCCTTCTCAGTGCGTCTCAAATTCCAAATACTTAGCCCTTAAATCTTCATCCAAAAACCTTAAAGCCGAACTTCTTATCTCATCCGGTATTCCATACGCCGCCTCTGCAATGCTTCCTGTAATGGCCGCAAGCGTATCGCTATCGCCACCAAGGGATATTGCATTGCGTATGGCATCTTCAAAGTCACAGCTCTCTAAAAAGGCAATAATTGCTTCTGGCACAGTGCCTTGGCAAGTCACATCAAATTTATAACCGGGGCGAATTTCTTCAAGCGTTCTATTTAAATCATAGGCATAAGTGTCCTCAATATACGCTTTAATTTGCGCTTTGCTTTTCCCAAATCTCGCCAAA
>JBBRVO010000213.1:0-2171 GCA_038246775.1 Peptostreptococcales bacterium
CTAGAAATTTGCCTTCAAAGCATATCATTCATACGGTAGGCCCGGTTTGGCATGGCGGCGGTGAAGGGGAAGAGGAAATTCTAAGGAGCTGCTATATCAATGCGCTGAATTTGGCTATCGAAATGGGATTTAAGAGCATTGCATTTCCATTGATTGCATCAGGGACTTTTGGTTATCCCAAAGACAGAGCACTGGCAACGGCAACCGCTACTATTGGTGAGTTTTTATTAATTCACGAGCTAGACGTGTATCTTGTGGTTTATGATCGAAAAGCGTTCATGTTATCCGATACGCTATTTAAGGATATCGAAGCCTATATTGATGACAACTATGTCGAGGAACATAACCGCTATAGAAGTATGAGAGAAAGTGACTCGGATTTTCTCCTAGAGAACATTTCAATAAATAATCGTTTTAAAAATGATAGGCATGCAGAGATTGTCGAGAAAAAGCAAAGAAAACTGGAGGACATCGTCAATTATCTCGGCGAAACGTTCGCACAGATGCTTTTTAGACTGATCGATCAAAAAAATCTCAACGATCCAGATGTTTATAAAAGGGCCAATGTCTCGAAACAAACGTTTTCTAAAATTAGAAATTTACCGGATTACACGCCTAAAAAGGCCACGGTGGTTGCGCTTGCCATTTCACTTAAACTCAATCTGGATGAAACAAAAGATCTTCTACAAAAGGCTGGGTACGCGCTTTCTAACAATAGTAAATTTGATGTGATTATCACGTACTTCATTGAAAGTGGCATGTACGATATCTTCGAAATAAATGAGGTTCTCTTCAAATATGAAGCGGAATTGCTCGGTGCCTAAAAGTCGCTTTTCAAGTTACCTTTTAAGTGGATCAAAATGATATCCTTAATCATAAAATATGATTGGAGGGTATAACAATGAAAAAAGGGTTAACTGAGCTGGTGTTTATTCTAGATAGAAGTGGGTCTATGTCAGGGCTTGAAAGCGATACAATCGGTGGGTACAATAGCATGCTTTCAAAGCAAAAGAAAGAAGCTGGAGAGGCCTTTGTTACAACAGTTTTGTTTGACAATCAATATGAGTTGCTCCATGATCGGATCAACATAAAAGGCATTTCTGAGGTCACTGAAAAAGAGTATTATGTGAGAGGGTCAACGGCGCTACTTGATGCAGTTGGGAAAACCATCGATAAAATTGGAAATGTTCAGAAACACACGTCACCAGATGAACAAGCTGAGAAGGTGTTATTTGTCATAATTACGGACGGGTTTGAAAATGCCAGTACCGAGTACAGCTATAAACGCATAAAAAAAATGATCGAAAGACAAACTCAAAAGTATGGCTGGGAATTCATTTTTATGGGCGCCAATATCGATGCCATCGAAACAGCTGGAAAATTTGGCATTGATCAAGACAGAGCTGTAAATTATCATTCGGATAGCATGGGCACTTTGCTCAACTATGAAGTCGTAAATGAAGCCGTTAGCATGTTAAGAACTAAGAAGTCAATAGATGCCACCTGGAAAAATCGAATCGACAAGGATTTTAACCTTCGAAAAGGGGGGAAATAATTATGTTAGGTGCAATTATCGGAGATATTGTTGGGTCTATTTATGAATGGCATAATATCAAAGTTAAAGATTTTCCTCTTTTCAGTAAAAAATGTTCTTTCACAGATGATACGGTTATGACTATCGCGGTTGCCGATGCTTTGATGACAAGGGCGGAAGATAAAAAAAAATTAGGTGATTCGGCGACTAGAGAAGATGAAGATGATTATGAAAATGAAATTGTCGCAAGTTTAAAGGTCTATGGTAGAAAATATCCCAATAGTGGCTATGGCGGGCACTTTAGAAGGTGGCTTTTCTCAGATGAAATTTTGCCTTACAACAGTTATGGCAATGGTTCTGCAATGAGAGTGTCATCGGTTTCTTGGCTATCGAGTTCGCTCGAAGAAGCAGAAACGCTTGCTGAGGAGACCGCTGCAGTGACACATAACCACCCTGAAGGGATCAAAGGCGCAAAAGCAACGGCATCCGCGATCTATTTGGCGAGATTTGGGAAAAGCAAAGCGCAAATTAAAGCGTATATTGAGGACACTTATGCCTATGATTTAAATAGAACGCTTGAAGAAATTCGCCCCGGTTATAAATTTGATGTGACTTGCCAAGGCACTGTGCCAGAAGC
>JBBRVO010000214.1:0-2135 GCA_038246775.1 Peptostreptococcales bacterium
AACCAATTCACAAATGACAACGTCAGAGATTAATACATTCTGTCAAATAGATAATCAATCAAAAGAATATTTACGTAAGTCATATGAGAAATTTGCATTTAGTGCGCGTGCTTATGATAGTTTAATCAAAGTGGCACGAACGGCAGCGGACATGCGTGACTCTGTTCAGATTGAACTTGAGGATGTGAAAACGGCATTATTTGCGAGGGATCTCGATAAAGACAGCAGAGGTGCGCTATGAATCAGGAACTTTGGTGGATTGGGCTGAATGAAATGAAAGGTATTTCATTACAACAGAAAAAGAAACTGCTTGAAAAATTCAAGTCACCTAAAAATATTTTTGAAGCAACGTGGCTAGATTTCGATGGCATGGGCATCAGTAAGGGGCAATACGAATTTGCATTTAATGAACAGTCGCTGAATGTAGCCGAAGTAATTGCTGAGAAAAATGTAAATCACGAGATAAGAGTATTAACAATGGATGACGCTACAAGGAAAGGTTTATCAACCGAGATTGCTCAGTGGCCGATCGCCGTTTATTATAAAGGGAATGTGAGCTTTGAAAAGTCTACTGCCGTGATTGGCACAAGAAGTATGTCGGCGCAGGGGTATTATTATTGTAAAGAAGTTGCCAAATTATTAGCTCAAAAGAATGTGACCGTCAATTCAGGTTTTTCTAGTGGTATCGAGAGCACAATCATAAAAAACTGTATAGATAATAACAGTGCTTTCAATGTTTTCTTGCCTCACAGTCTAGACAAATGTAATCCAAAGAAAAATTGGCAACTCATGGAACGTACGCTGGAGAAAGATGGGCTCATCTCACCTTTTTCTATTGAAGCAAAGCAGCACCGATTCGGTTATGTTGAGAGAAATGCGCTGCTTGCCATGTGGTCAGACACCTTGATATTGGTAGAAGCATCTGCCTTGAGTAAGACACAAAGTATTATTAACATGGGGATTGATTTTGACAAATCGATACAGACGATTGCGGGGCCTGATGATTCAACAAAATGCGGGCTAAACAATCAATTACTCCTGTCGAATCGCGCTGAAAGTTTAGATGTTCACCTAAACCAAAGTATTAAGGGGCTCTTCGCACACCCAGTTGCACAACTTTTAAGGAAGGAATCTTTAGGATTTGATCAAATAGCCAAGAGGATCAGTTTTGATGAAAGTGAGTTGGTTGATGTGCTACTCAGCTTGGAATATCACAATATTATTTCGGTTTTCGCAAATGGGAAATGGTCATACAATGGATGGTGAAAATGGGCAGAAAAAATCGATCGTATAGGAAAAATGGCATTTATCACATTGTACATAGAGGCAACAATAAAACGTTTATTTTTGATGATATGTTGGATAAGCAGAAGTTTCACGATATCATCGAAGGTGTGTTAATTGAGCAACCTTTCAATCTACTTTATTATGTATTTATGGATAATCATTATCATTTGCTCGTGGAGATTATGGATAGTAGCATAAGCGATATAATGAAACTAATAAACCTTAGATATAGCAAATACTATAACAACAAATACAATCGAGTCGGAACGATTTTTGGTGGAAGATATTCGCCCTTTGAAGTTTTATCAGCTGCACATCTAGTTAAGGTGGTTGGTTATATTGCTTATAACCCAGTTAAAGCAAAACTTGTGAAAAATCCAGCGGATTATAGGTGGAGTGCGCATTATGATATGATTGCTGAAATGGATGGGATTGATGCACCGGATGCACCGGATGCACTCAATGGTATAATAAACAAAAATCGACTGCTTGCGCTAATGGATGACTCACCAAAACGCGCGCTTGAAATTTATAATGAAATAATAAGTAAAAAGATTGTCGATTATGCGTACGATCATGTGGTTGATAAGGCCGTGAATAGTGATGATTGTAGAGAAATCAGGCGCAAGAAAATTAAAAAGGAAGCCATGGTTGCAATGCGTTATAACAGCGAAAACTTTAAGGGGCTATTTTCTGATAAGAGAACTAGTGAGCGATTAAGGTTGAGGCGTGTTTGTGTGGTGCATTTAAAATCAGAAGGATACAGTCATGACGAAATTGCCGATTTTATGGGCATCACTGAGCGAACGGTTCATAATTTGAGTAGGTAAGTTGAGCTTCTATTTTGG
>JBBRVO010000215.1:0-2107 GCA_038246775.1 Peptostreptococcales bacterium
ATCCCACGCCATGAACTGTCTGTTTTCAGGATCGAACGCCCCTTTCATACCGAGTTCAGTGCCATAATAGAGAACCGGAATCGCCGGATAGGAATAGAGGAACGTCAAAGCCTGCTTGGTATATTCTAGTGATAGGCGCGGGTTCTTGCTGGCAAATCTGGAGTTGTCATGGTTGTCGATGAAGAGGGCATTTAACTCAGGATGCGTAAAGGCCTTTTCATTATCGAGTGCATTGACGAGCGAAAACATGTTGGCTCTAGTCGTGAAAGCATTTTCAATGCCGTTGAACATTGAATAGTTGGTGAGACTGTCGATGCCTGATTGGTGATAGGATTCAAGTGTTTTGGCATTTTTATCCCAAACTTCACCGAGAAGGAAGAAGTCGGGATACTTTGATTTAATTGCGGTTGAAAATTCTACCCAGAAATCTTTTGAAACATGGCGCATCGTGTCGAGCCTAAAGCCATCAATGCCCGTTTCTTCAATCCACCAAAGGGCGTTTTCTATAAAGTACGCAGACACCTCGGGATTGGTCTGGTCAAGATCGGGGAGACCAGCGAGCCAACCGAGCTCTACCTCTTCTTTATCCTTCCAGTTCGCTATTTTACGATCTGGATTGAACCAATCCGCTTTTTCAGGATCGTCAAGCCACGGTGAATCATACCCCGTATGGTTGACAATGTAATCGAGGACGATTTTGAGACCCATGTTATGTGCTTTCTCTACGAGTGTTTTAAACGTTTCTAAATCGCCAAAGTGGGGGTCTACTTTATAAAAATCGTAGATCCAGTAGCCGTGATAGCCATTGGGGCCATTTTCCATAATCGGCGTGAGCCATATAGCGGTGGCACCCGTTGATTTGATATAGTCTAGATTGTCGATGACGCCTTGAAGATCACCGCCTTGAAACGCGCGAAGATCGTTTTTATTTACATCGGGGAGGTTGCCCGCCACATCGCCATCTGCAAAGCGGTCCACCATGATGAAGTAGATGATATCTTCTTTTGTAAGACGGGTATCCGGATAAGGGACAAAAGCGGTTTCTTCGGTGGTCACTTCTACGGGATTCACTGTCGGAGCGGGTGAAGGTGTGGCTGTAGGGCTACATCCAGTTAGTGCAAAAATCAGAACGAGAGCCGTTGATAGTAATTGCAGTGAGTGGATCCAACGATTTTGTGCGTGTGTCATAGAATGAGTGTTGCGCATGTTCGCCTCCAATTTGTAGTAAGTGCAATCGGTTGCATTTATTTATTAGTTTAGGGTATTTATAGAAATAATTCAACATAAATTATAAGAGGGCACTTCTTGACAACGTCGCAAAAAGTCAATATAATTAGTTTGTGCAAACGGTTGCAAAGATTTTGAAGCAGGGCGTTCAAAATGAAAAGAGGGAGATTATGAAAAAAAGAAGCAGCGGTGTATTATTGCATCTATCATCATTACCAGGTGATTACGGCATTGGCGATTTAGGAAAAGGCGCATACAAGTTTCTAGACTTTTTAGAGGATGCCGGACAAACAAATTGGCAGATTTTGCCGATTGGAATTACGGGATATGGGGATTCACCTTATCAGTCATTTTCAGCATTTGCAGGCAATCCGTATTTTATAGACTTAAATGAACTCATCGACATGGGGTACCTCGACAAAAAAGTGGTTGATAAAGCCAATCTCGGAAAAAACAAACACAAAATAGATTACGAAAAACTGTATTTTAATAAAATGCCGTTGCTTCGAATGGCCTACGAGCAATCGAAAGTAAAGCTTTCTCATGAACTTGAACGGTTCTATCAAAACGAAAAAGGTTGGCTTGAGGACTTTGCACTTTACATGGCCATTAAAGCCCATAATGGAAACAAATCCTGGATTGAGTGGGAGAAGGGCTTTGAAAACAGCAAAACACCTAAAGTAGTCGCCTTCAAATTGTCACATAAAGAGGAAATTTATTTTTGGGTATTCACGCAATATTTCTTCTTTAAGCAGTATTACACACTGAAAGCAGTTGCCGCAGATAAGGGGATTCGCATCATCGGCGACCTTCCTATCTATGTTGCTGAAGACAGTGCAGATGTCTGGTCAAACCCTAAGTTCTTTAAACTCGGTAAAAA
>JBBRVO010000216.1:0-2096 GCA_038246775.1 Peptostreptococcales bacterium
AAACTTTGTTTTACAGTCGAAAAGACGCAGAAAAATCATTGATTCGACTGCGTCTTTTTTGTATCTAAATATATTTATTGATACTTAACTATCTAGTTTTGAATTATATTCCATAACGCCTCCTAAATTGCCTCGTAGGAAATATAATAACATAAAAGACCTCACTGGTATCTATAACCAGACGACACGTCTAAGGCTTACTTAGCTGTTCTTTCCTTCTAACAATCTCCAAGGACACTGATTGCCATCACTACCATACTTACATCTTGGCACGCAATGGTAACAAACGTTTACAGCCTCACCGGCAATAGCCTTGTTGCCCCAGTCTGGATCAGCAAGTATCGCTCTACCAACAGCAACCATATCACAGTGGTTTTCATTTAGTAGTTTTTCTGCTTGTTCAGGATGCTTTATACCATATACACATGCTACAGGAACACGCGCATATTTTTTTATTACTGATCCTAAGTAAGTGATCGATGAAAATTCAAAGCCACTTGGTATATTTTCAACTTCTCCAGTTAAAATTCCAGAAGAAACATTGAGTAAATCTACGCCAGCCTTTTCTAATTCTCGAACAAAAATGATATCCTCTTCAAAAGTAGGATCATTAACACCATAGCGATATCCAATTACAAAATCTGGACGAGTAGCTGCTCTTACAGCTTTTACAATATCTAGGCTTAGCTGCATTCTATTTTCAAGGGATCCACCATATGCATCTAATCGAAGATTGCTTTTTGTCGATGCAAATTGACTTAAGAGGTAACCATGAGCACCATGTATTTCAACCCCATTAAGACCTGCCTCCTGGGCTCTGACTGATGCTAAAACAAAGGCTTCTTTCACTTCATTAATTTGCGCTAGAGTCATCTCAAAGCATTCTTTTGCTTCAACTTTAGAGGGTGAAGCGCCAAATACTTTAGCGCCAACGGATTTATCACCAGCATGTACTAACTGTACAAGACTAAGAGATTTGTGTTCTCTACAAGCATCTGCAATTTTTTTGAATTGTGGGATGTGTAAATCGTCCCATAATCCCAACTCAGAAGCTACAATTCTTCCCGATTTCATAATAGCTGTTGCCTCAATCACAATGATACCAGCACCACCTTTAGCTCTTTGACCATAGTGTTCAGCCCTACTCTGAGTTTCAAATCCATTATCATCTGCCCAATTAAAACAGACCAAGGGCGGCATGAGTATTCTGTTTTTTACTTCGTGTTTGTTCACAAGTAACGGTTGATTTATCTTTGACATTTTAAATCCTCCAGTATAGTTTGTTTCGCATATCCCTAAATGCTACATCATTTTTTGAATTGCAATTAAATGCGCCATTCTCATGTATTTTACGAGCAATTAAAGCAGTCACCACCATATTTTAACATTTAATACACACCCTTTCAAAGATAATATCTTAAATATTATAGTCACACCTTAAGAAAGTTGTCTTAAAAAGTGTTGACATTCCAGATTTGCCATTGAAGCTTATAAATAGACACTTAAATACATACTAAAGTACTTATTTCATGGTTACATATAGGTACCAGGCAAACAACAAAATGGCGGAAACTTTTTGAAAATAGCTGTATGTAAGTGAAATAAATGGTCTTGAAACTATTAATAATGATTTTCAATTATAAAGGGGGGGTATAATATAGATATAAAACATTTTCCTTTGCGTAGTATTATTGAAGTGGAAAATGAACACTATTATATAAAAAAGGAGACCAACTATGAAAATTACAATTCAAACGATTATTAACTCAGAGATGGAAAAGGTATGGGATTATTATACAGATCCTAAGCATATCATCCATTGGAATTTTGCATCAAATGACTGGTGTTGTCCACGTGCAGAAAATGACTTACAAGTTGGTGGAAGATATAAATCAAGGATGGAAGCAATAGACAAAAGTTTTGGATTTGACTTTGAAGCAATTTATGATGCTGTTAATATTGGTGAAAGCTTTACGTACACATTATTAGATGATGGAAGGACGGTCAATGTTTCTTTTGAGAGCATTGAAAGTAAAACCAAATTGACAATCGTTTTTGATGCAGAAAAGGAAAATTCTGAGGAAATGCAAAGAAAT
>JBBRVO010000217.1:0-2055 GCA_038246775.1 Peptostreptococcales bacterium
ACACGACAAATGAAACGGTGGAGCAATGATATTTCAAAATGCAATATGGACGTTCTTCCCTCAAGACGCAAGTGACATTGAAAAGTATGGCAAGGTCTTTAAGAAGGACGCCTTAATTACTAGATTGTTACTCGAGCGAGGGTTACGTACAGAAAAAGAAGTGCATGATTTTTTAAATCCAAGAATTGAGGATCTTAGAGATCCTCTTTTATTGTTAGACATGGATAAAGCGATTGAACGTATAAAGCATGCCATCAATCACGGTGAATCCATATGGATATACGGTGATTACGATGTCGACGGTATAACCAGTATTGCTATTTTGATGAAGTACTTTGAGCACGTAGGGCTCAAAGCGCATTTTTATATACCAGACCGTCAAGACGAAGGATATGGCATCAGTGAGACGGGTCTTGACGCAATTAAAAATTCCGGCGGCAACCTCGTCATCACAGTTGATTGTGGGATTACTGCGATTAATCAGGCGCTCTATGCTAAATCCATCGGCCTTGATCTGATCATAACCGATCATCATGAATTTCATGGAGATTTACCTGAGGCAATTGCGGTAGTCAATCCAAAAAGAGGCGATTATCCATTTAAATTGTTGGCTGGTTGTGGCGTTGCACTAAAGCTGGTACAGGCATTAGCAGGAGATACCTTTGCTGTTTTCGTTGAAAACATCATTGATATTGCTGCACTCGGTACTGTTGCTGACATCGTCCCTTTAATCGATGAAAATAGAGTCATAACCAGTCTAGGACTGGATAGAATGTCCGTCACGAAGAACCCCGGCATTCAAGCGCTCATAAGTGAAGCTGGACTTGTTGGAAAAGAAGTCAATGCCGGACATATCGGTTTTGTCATTGCGCCTAGAATCAACGCTTCAGGTAGAATTGGCAATCCAAGTATCGCCGTTGAAATGCTTATCGAAAAGGATTATTTCAAAGCACTTGAAATCGCTAAAAAATTGAGTTTGCTCAATACAGATAGGCAAATGCAGGAACGAGAAATCATGGAATCTGCAGAAAACTATATAAAAGCGCATGTGGATCTAAATACGGAAAAAATACTCCTTGTGGTTGGTGAAAATTGGCATACGGGTATTATAGGCATCGTGGCTTCAAAGCTGTCTGATAAGTATAGTCGACCATCTGTCATTTTAAACGTCGATGGTGAGTCGGCAAAAGGTTCGGCGCGAAGTATTGAAGGCATCAGCATATACGCAGTGTTACATCAGTTCAATGACTTATTCGAAAAATTTGGTGGTCACGATCAAGCGGCGGGGCTCAGTTTGAAAACCGAGAATATCAAAGCGCTTAGAGAGGGTCTTCGCGCATTCAGTCAAGAAAATATCAGGCATTATATGTTAGTTTCTAGAAAAAAAGTCGATGGCGTTTTAAAACCTAATATGGTGACACATCAACTTGTAGAGAGTATTGAAGCACTTAAACCGTTTGGGATGGGCAATCCAAAACCCCAGTTTGTCTTTAATGATTTGATCATCGAAGATTATAAAGTACTTGGTAAAGTTCAAAACCATCTAAAACTTGTCGTCAATGATGGCAATAGGGTTTACGATGCATTGGCATTCAATCAAGCAAGTTTTGTGCAATACGTTAGAAAATCGGATAAAATTCACTTGTTAATGACACTTGAAAAAAATAATTTTATGGGTGTTGAAACGATTCAATTCATGATAAGAGACATTGTTAAGGCGCGCATGCCAATTTCAGATGCACTCATGAACACATGCCATTTAGCACTTTATAAATTCATCATGACAGTCGATGCATTTGAGATAAATGAGGAATTTACAAGAATCGACAGTTTTGATATAATACTTTCTGTTCCTGTAGACAAACCCATCTTGATTTATTCCCTTGATGGCTTGAATCAATTTAAAGATGTTGTATTGAAACATAATTTCATCAACTATACCTTGCACTTTAACACTTTGGATTATGAAGAATGCAGAGACGATTATTTTGACGTTATTTTTATGCCCTTGGATTCAGATGAACCTGATGCCTATTGTTATTCGGGATCATCAAG
>JBBRVO010000218.1:0-1987 GCA_038246775.1 Peptostreptococcales bacterium
ACTTCTGCGCTAGGTCCCAGCGTTCTATTTTTAAAAGTAATTATATAGAGTTGACGCTGAATGTCGTAGTCATCGCTTAAAACTTTGACGTGATTGAGTTTTAAGGCATCCGCAATTGCTTGTAATGGATCATAGTTCACCTCTCATTTATAGCGTATTCAACCACCTATTAAAGTGTTCATGAAAAGCATCTGCTTCATTTGTGCCCACTTCATAAAATTCTGGAATATCAATTTTAGGTAGATTTGCAATACCTTCATACTTACCAAGTGCCATCATGAAATGTCCTTCCTCTTTAATTTGTGAACAGGTCGGACTTTGATCGATTCCTATGATGCCTGCGACGGTTATATCGCTAGACATAAATTTTTGAACAAGCTCAAGGTCTCGTTCAGCAAGATCCAAGCAGAGTGCTTTATAATCAGGTGTATCGTACTCGACTTTTGTCATCGGCGGTCTATCCATGCCAAACATCAACATCTCAGGGCAAGTTAACTGTACGATGCCATAACCACTGTCCATAAGCAAATCTATAATGGTCTGAAAGGCACCCTTTTCTCTTGCTAAAGGCTTAACCACCGCGTTTTGATTTAACACGCAGTGGCTGACCAGTATTACTTTATGACTTCTTAACATTTGTAAGTGCTCCTTTGAGATAATCCTTTGGCAGTCTTGTGAGAATGACATAAGCGACGAGACAGCTCGCGACTTTATCGATTAAATTCCCTGCAATACGTGGGATGAATGCCGATGTGAAGATGCTTTGACCCGATGCCAGTAACCAAGCGATGAAAAAGTCTGTGGAACTTCCCGTCAGGCCACCATAGATCCAAATAGCAATTGGCGTACCAATAAGAGGCGCCACTACGGCAAGTAACAAACCGGTTGCAACTGCAATCTTAAGTCCAAATCCGAACTTTTTAGAAATAAGCCCTACGATGATACCAATTGTCATATTAACCAGTGCAAATGGGATGTCCACTGGGTTGGTTGTGATTCCGATAATAACGTTCGTTAGTAATCCAACAATTGCCCCCCATAACGGTCCAAAAAGTGCTGCTGCTAATATCGTTCCCATGGTATCCATAAAAATCAAGGGTATTTTTAAAATGCCTACCAATGTCCCAAAGACGATATTGATGACGATACAAACGGTTGAAAACATCATAATTTTAGAATAATTGCTTTTCATAGTTTTTTCTCCCTTATCATAAGACTCTCAAAAGTATATCTTAGTATAAGGTAAAATGTGAAAATTATAAATTTATTTTATAGTTCGAACACTTTCATAAAATCATTTGAAACAACCAAAACTGGGTATATATCCAGCAAGTTACTGTAAGGAGGGGAGATACTTATGAAAAAAGGTTTCATGGGTTTGTTATTAATCATTGTTTTGGTTGGGGTGGGTGGCTTTATCTTTATGAGTACCGGTAAAGAGGTTCCAGTAGAATGGGATGAGGCAGATTACATCACCGCAGTTGATAAATCAGGTATTAAAGTGGCAGATATTGAAGAAATAAATCTAGTGACATTGGCCCGCGGCGACTTTACTACATCTGGCACCAATCAAATCGAAACCGCTTTTACCAATGCAGAAATGAGCGCACTTATCGATATGGCCAACGCCAATGGTGGACCGATTACGAATTTTAAAGTATCCTTTAACGGCAACAATGAAGGCGAAATGAGTTTCAGAATAACGGATGCTTTCATTGATTTTATTCAAGAACAGAACATGATTCAGCTTTTAAACAAAAAAACCGCTTACAATGCATTTTTAATGCCCCTTGCTTCCGCAAGCAACAGCGCTTCTGACACGGTGATTAAAATCATCTCAAGTGTCGCCTCAAACAAGCCTGTCTATGCAAAAGGGACACTATCGCGTACGAATTCAAACGCAGTTAGCATTTATATCACCACCCTTAAAGTGGGACAACTAACACTCAGCGAAGACATCGTCCGCAAAGTAGAATCTGAAGTGCTC
>JBBRVO010000219.1:0-1958 GCA_038246775.1 Peptostreptococcales bacterium
CCGAGCTTGGAAGTTTAGATTAACAAAATTTGATCGCAGGGGGAAGTACAATGCAATTATCTCTTAAAGAAAAGGTGTCCTATGGCACAGGTGCAGTGGGTAAAGATATGGTGTACGCTTTAGTGTCAGGTTTTTTAATGTACTATTACAACACGGTATTAGGCATAAGTGCCACTTTTATTGGGGTGTTATTTATGGCGGCGAGGGTCTTTGATGCTTTCAACGACCCACTTATGGGAATACTCGTGGAAAAAACGCATACGCCTTTGGGTAAATTCAGACCTTGGCTTATTATAGGTACCTTGCTCAATGCCATCGTGCTTGTGGGCATGTTCTCTATGCCTGAGGGACTGACGGGCACAACGCTACTTGTCTATGCGTCTATCGCTTATATCCTTTGGGGCGTCACTTACACCATTATGGATATTCCATACTGGTCCATGATCCCTGCCATCACAGAACACGGCAAGGACAGGGAAAATTTATCTGTCATAGCAAGGAGCTGTGCGGGACTCGGGTTTGCATTTCCAGTGGCACTTACCATGCTATTAGTGCCGATTCTAGGTGGTGGCAACGAGCGTGCAGGATTTAGCAAACTCGCCATCATTGTTGCGATCCTCTTCATCCTTGCTTTAACCGTGACGGTGACCAATGTGAAAGAGAAGATCAAATTAAAAGCTAAGAGCCCGACCATCAAAGAAATGATCTCTGCGCTGATGAAAAATGATCAAGCCATCGTCGTGGTAATCGCCATTGTCATCTTCAACGCATCCCTATATTTAACGCAACAACTGGCTATTTATTTCTTTAAATACGATATTGGCAATGCAGCACTCTTTGGCATCTTTGGTACGGTAGGTGGACTGGCACAGATTATTGCTATGATGCTTGTGCCCGTTTTCAGAAAAAAATTAGGCACCAAAAGCCTTTTAGTGGCAGCCATCAGTTTCACCCTTGTAGGTTATAGCTTATTGCTTTTCCTAGGCATTTTCAACATCAGGGATATGATATCTTTAAGTATTGCGGCAATCATCATCTTTATGGGGTTTGGCGTTGCAACCGTTTTAACGACTGTTTTTTTAGCCGATTCAGTGGATTATGGCGAGTGGAAAAACGGCCATCGCTCAGAAAGCGTTGTTTTTTCACTTCAGACCTTTGTGGTGAAACTCGCCTCTGCCTTCTCAGTTCTTATTGCAGGTGTAGGTCTTGACGTCATAAAGCTCGACATCAACGCAGTATCGCAAACAACCAGCACCCTTAGCGGACTTAGGGTATTGATGATTATCGTCCCAATGATTGGGCTTATTGCTTCAATTTTGTTTTTTGTCAAAAAATTTAAGCTGGATGATTCGATGCTTCAATCCATTGGCGAAGACCTAAAACAGCGCAGAAAAGAGACTGAGTAGAAAAAAAGAGGGCATAGAAAAAAGTCCTTGATCCCCATGGGTTAAACGTATCAAATAAAGCCACCTTCCGGTTATAATCCTGGCAGGTGGCTCAAATTTACTTATATATTAAATTGAGTTTCTATTATGGTGCCTGGCACCGGCTCCTTCCAGGCAAGCCTCCTGAGCGGCTCCCGAAAGCTCCGTCATGTATCGCGCGTTGTTACGCTTGTCACATTTTGTATTTAGTTATATAATTAAAAACATAGTGTGGAGGTGATAGTTTGAATACTCTGAATAATTATAAAGAACTCTTTCATGCATCTTTAGATGCCATCGTACATATGGATTTAGATTTTAAAATTGTTGAAGTCAATCAAAGTTTTGTAAGTTTGTTTAAATATCCCCGCGAAGTTTTAATAGGAGGGTTTTTAGATGACTTTATTACCAATATGGAAGAAAAGAATAACGCAAGATTATTAAACGAAAAAGTCAAAGACGGCATTATTTTTTCAGATGAAGCGCAACGAATAAACAAAAATTTGGAAACCCTCAATGTAATTATTACAGGAA
>JBBRVO010000220.1:0-1838 GCA_038246775.1 Peptostreptococcales bacterium
ATCAATTCGCGGATTTCACGTTCATCATCTACAATTAAAACATTCTTAGTCGTCGCCATAACCAAAACCTCCATTTTCACTGAAATGTTCACCATTACTCATTATACCATTTTATATGTAATAAGGGCTCTGGATATAAAGTCCAAGAGCCCTTTGATCGTGCTAGTTTCTAAAAAATTTATTTATTTGCCCATGCCTCGTCCCATACCGCGACCTAAGCCATTACCCATGCCATTACCTATTCCTAAGCCTGTTCCAGTCCTTGTACCTAGTGATTTTCTGCCCAGTGAGTTTCCTTGACTACCATCTTGTGGGTGTGTTCCTGTTTGTAGGTAGTTTCTAAGAATATGTGTTTGTGTGCCATCACAGTTTTCAAAAGCTGTTAGGATGACGTTCGCTTCATCTTGTGTCAAATCACCAGATGCGACCAAGCTATTTACATACTCTGTTTTAGCTGTCAAACTTGCTACTACAAATGCATCATAGACATTGGCATCTTTTGCGAGTTCGCCAAAAGTTTTTCCAGATGATACTCTTAAATCATACGCTTGTTGCTCAGTCATCTTCGTGAGTGACGCATAAATTGCAGCAGGGCCAAATGCCGCATCGGCAAATGACATCGCCATCGTGCCTAAAACCAAGATACCAACCGTTAACATCAATAGAATTTTTTTCATTTTCATACACTCCTTATTTTTTAATAGGTTGTTTGTCTTTCACTAAACCCATCTTAACGCCAAAAAGTGATGAAACTATGATAGAACTGTATTTGTTTATAAAAACTTTGATTTGTTTAATTTGTCACCGAACTGACGATTGGCAGTTCAAATACATCGCTTTCAACTGATACAACGGTCTCGATGATATTAGCTATATCCGCGTTGCCTACTTTGACTTGACCACTTTCAACTAACGAGATGAACAAGCTGACAAGCTGTGGGTCGAACTGTTTTCCGGCTTCTTCAAGCAGGATATTCAACACTTGATCCACCGGAATTTCTGATTTATAACATCTTTTGGAGATCATCGCGTCAAACGCATCTGCAAGCCCTAAGATTCTTGCGGTCAGTGGAATGTCTTCGCCTGCAATGCGCCTTGGATAACCCCTTCCATCATACCTCTCATGATGACCTAATACAGCAGGCACTACATAATCTAGGGATGGCAAATGGCGTATAATATCAATGGACGCTTCAACATGGCCTTGCATAACGCGATATTCCTCTTCCGACAACTTTCCAGGTTTATTTAATATGCGTTCTGGAATGCTAATTTTTCCAATATCGTGAAGTAAAGCAGCTTGCCTAATATTTTCTATGATATCTTTGTTAAGACTCAGTGCCTTTGCAAGTACCACTGCATAAGCTGCCACGTTGTCTGAATGATTGAACGTATAATGGTCCTTAGCATCAATGGCCGCTGTCAGCGCATAAATGGTGGATTTGTATTCATCGTAAACATTTACATAATCCGTTTCATCCGCCAACTGTCTATCACTCGTTACAAAGGTGTCGAACACTTTAATGGCGTTTTTTCCCTTGCGTTTTACCTGATAAACTGCATGATCCGCATTATCTAACAATTCCTTCACAGATTTTGCACCAAATGGCGCAATGCTGATTCCGGCGCTTATTGTGATGCTTTTTTGGCGATAATTGAGTATGTTTTTGCCAATAGTACCGATTTGATCACGTATTGATTCTGTCAAACGCTTAGCCAAATAGACGTCGTACCCTGGCAACAAAATAGCAAACTCCTTAGCGCTATATCTGGCTATATAGCCATTTCCACCAATGCTTGCTTTAAGGATGTCCGCGATGGCTTTTAAGGCGATATCC
>JBBRVO010000221.1:0-1833 GCA_038246775.1 Peptostreptococcales bacterium
ATTAAAGTCGCCTCACTTAGCGCCACACTATTTTCCGGTTGTTTTAAACTTTCTAAAAGATCACCCACTCTTGCTCCAGGAACTGAAAGATTGGCAATTTTGATCGCCTTAAGACCCTCTGGATCAAGTAGCAAAGCATAGCGCTTTCCTAAGCCTTGATTGGTATCATCACCAATACCAAAACCAATAGAATCGCCAAGTATCAGGATATTAGGGGGCTCATTTTTTAAAGTGTCATTAGGATCAATTTCTTGAGTAGGCTGTGTGACCACTGGTTCACGAGTGTTTGTCGCGTCGATTCGGTTTCCATTACTTACGGTGATAGACGTTGAAAAACCTATAATAAATACCACCATAAGACTTATGGATGCCAATAATAGCAGTGGCCAAATAAATTTTCTAAACATATTGCCCTCCATTTCTATCACTATACCAGGACGTCTTTTTTATTGAAAATTTGAAAACTGATGATTATTGAAAGGATGGCCCAAATACTGAGCACACCAATTGAGAAAACTAAATTCATGCCTTGTATAGGCTGATATGAGCCCGTTAAATAGCGTGTCAGATTGAGATTTGTCACATAGAAATACTTCACAATTTCCCAATCGGATAGGAAAAACTGAAGAAATTGTCCACCAATGAGTGTCGCCATCAAAATGCCGATAGCGGTCGATGTACTTTTAACCATGACCGACACCATGAACGTAATGGAGGCGATCACAATAGATACGAACCAAGCCAAGGCATAGATGAGTATCATATAGGTCAAACTTGAAACAAGAATGACATTGTCAGAATTCAACACACCATCAACCGAATAAAAGCCAGTTGCGACAGGTTGATCAAAGCCCAACCTTCCAAAGAAGGCAAACGCAACACCTGTTGCAATACAACCGATTAGAAACACGACAAGGGTTGTCATCATGACGAGTGCTAAATACTTGCTAAGAAGAATTTTCCAACGCGGAATAGCCCTTGTGAGTAAAAGTTTGATTGTACCTGCGGTAAATTCACCTGAAACCAAATCGGCGGCAAGTATAATAATGAGCAATGGGATGAGCATCATAATGCCTTGCTCGATGAATGCGACACTAAACTTGGCTGCACTTGGCGTAATTGGATTGATATCATTTTCAATAAAGTAAGTCAATTGTTCGATTTCAATTGTTATGGATTTTATGCCGCTTTCAGGAATGTAGGGACTGTCTAAACGTGCCCTCATGTCTTCAAGGCGCTGTGCTGTGAGGGTTTTCCAATCATATCCGATGCCAGCTGATTCGCTTTCAAAGCGCTGAATGTTTTTGTCATAGGTGTATTGTTCACCATAGGCAAATAAGCTTGTAAAAACCAATACAAGCAATATGATCAGCACCATTTTTTTCTTAAGAAGAAGTTTTATGACTTCATTTTGGACGAGTAAAATCATACCTTCACGCTTTCTATAGTATTTTTTGGTGATCTGTAAAGCTCAAAAATAAATCTTCAAGCGTTCTATTTTGCGCATTTACATATTGAATTTTAATGCCAGCATTAATCATAGCGGCATTGATCTCTGTAAGTTTATCGGGACTTACGGTTGCAGTTAATTGTCCTTTTGAGACAATAGCTTCGATATCAAAAGAATCATTTAAGAGAATTTTAGCGTGCTCAGCATCGTCTAGAGTCCAAATGACTTGTCCTGTTGATAAAAGTGCTTCAATACTGGCATTTTTAACGATTTTGCCACCATTGATAATAGAAACTTTATCACAAAGCAATTGAACTTCACTAATTAAGTGAGATGAGACCAGCACAGAAATCCCGCGTTCTTTAACCAGACTTTTTATAATC
>JBBRVO010000222.1:0-1822 GCA_038246775.1 Peptostreptococcales bacterium
TATAAGTCTCTTTAACGGTTGGTAAAAATTCGACGAGCCCTTCATCAGGTGATAACATTTCATTTTGGTTGTTAGAACATCCCCCTAAAATGAGTAGGGTCAATATGATCAGTATCATTGAAAAAATCCATTTGCTCATTAAATCGACCCCCTACTAACAATTTTTTATTTACAATAATAAATAGCGCAGGTTCGCGCTAATAAATACTCAACCCAAGTGCCTCTGAAAGATTTTCTAGTACCTTAAGCCCTGCATAACTATTTCCCTTTCGATCAAGTGCCGGTCCAAACACACCGATTCCCATGCGGTTGAGGACGCTGCACATAATGCCACCTCCAACGCCACTTTTGGCAGGAATGCCGACATTGATTGCAAATTCACCAGACCCATCGTACATACCGCAGGTTGCCATATAAGATTTGACAATATGACCATAGCGAATCGGAAATATCTGCTCATTAGTTATTATGTCTTTGCCATTATTTGCAAGCAGTGCACCAATATAAGCCAAGTCTATAGTTGTCACTTCAATTGAACACTGTTTGAAGTAAACTTCCAAAGTCTGATCGACATCGCCTTCGATATTCCCAAGATCTTTTAGAAAATAGGCCATCGATCGATTTCTATGTCCTGTTTTTAATTCAGATTGGTAGACATCGAGGTTGATGGCGATAGCCGGATTATGCGCAATCTTCTGAATAAATGAGACGATGCGTTCAACTTTTTCATCGGCTGACTTGCCAGCAACCAAGCCTGATACAGAAATTGCGCCGGCATTAATCATTGGATTTAATGGTTTGTGTTCATTGAACGTTTCAAGTCTAACAATGGAATTGAAAGGATCTCCCGTAGGCTCCTTACCAACTTTGGAAAATACGCGTTCTTCACCACTGTCCATAAGTGCCAGTAAAAGAACAATTGGCTTAGAGATACTCTGCATGGTAAACGGCTTCTTATAATCACCCGAATGAAACATTTTTCCTTCGCAATCAAGTATGGATATTCCAAGTAATGTTGGGTCTGTTTTTCCTAACTCAGGAATATAATTGGCAACTTTTCCATTTGTCGTTTGCCTCTTAAATTGCTCAACTAACTCATTTAGTAACGCCTGCATCTTTCACCTCATTCATTTAGTTTCATAAACCATTATAACAGGGTCTCAAAAAAATTAAAGCACAAAACTTCTAGTGTTATTTATCAAATGTTTTATCGTGCACTTGATTTTGAACATAGGGTTTTATTCCTTATTTACAAGCAACCTTTAATTTGGTAATATAGTATAAGTTACATATTCATAACATAGAAGGAGTTGTCAGGAATGAAGAAAACTTTAATGACTGAAGCAGCACTGACCAAATTACAACTGGAATACGATGAACTTATAGAAAAGAGACACCAGATTTCTGAAGAAATAAAACGTGCAAGAGGGTTTGGCGATTTATCTGAAAATGCGGAATACCACGCAGCACGAGAAGCACAATCATATAACGAGACAGACATATTGAAATTAAAAGAGATTTTGGAAAGCTACGAGTTGGTTCAAGAGCCGAGTGACAAAAGCAACATCACGATCAGTTCTAATGTCAAAGTTAAGTATTTGGACACTGATGAAATCGAAGTGGTCTCTATCGTTACTAAGATCGAATCCGATCCACTTAATAATATGATTTCAAACGAATCACCCATCGGTAGCGCCTTAATGGGCAAGAAAAATGGCGATAAAATCGATGTGATTTCTCCAAATGGCGTCGTTCGTTTAGAAGTCCTTGAGATTCTCTAATCGTCGGTTCCTATTAAAAAATTCAAATCCCCTGTGCGTAA
>JBBRVO010000223.1:0-1756 GCA_038246775.1 Peptostreptococcales bacterium
ATTGATAATCGTTTTGATCTTCATGTTTCTTCGCACAAAAGCCAATGTGCCTTCTAACATTTGTGAGATTGTTCCTTCAATGCGTTTATTGTCGACAAATCGTTCCCCATCCACACCTAGGTCACCAATCTCTGTTCCCTGAACCACCATCGCAGTTACACTTAACTGTGGGAAAAATTCTTGTGGGTATTCACTCAGCAACATAAGCCCGGCAAGCGTTGGATAGCCAGCTTGACAAATACCCTGTGTTTCAAGAATTCGACTATCGTCCATATTTGCCAAATTTTCCTTTTGTCTGCGTAGCTTAATTAAGTATTCTGTTATATTGTCATTTTTCAAACTGACTATTGTTGCACGTTCCACAGTCCGAAGTTCATCATGAATCCTTCTTTTAAATGCTTCATAACTATATATTTCATATTCAGTCATTGGCTGATCAGAATCACCAATGCGAATATATGAACCTCTCAGCCTCCCTGCACCTTTGTAAAAGCATGGCTTATCATATATCTCACACTCAGAAATCTCAGCACTAACGACTATTTTATTTTCTATCTGCGCAACTGTAAATAAAGGACGTACAAGTGGTTCCATTTGAAGGGATTGTTCCATAACTTTCTTTTGAAGATCCTGAGCATCATAAACACCGACAACTTTATATCCAGCCTCTTTATCAATTCCAAATATAATAGTGCCACCGCCAATTTGATTCGAAAAACTAGATAATGTATCATATAGTTTTGATGGGGATCCACCTAATGCCTTTTTGAGTTCAATATTCTGTTTTTCACATTTATCAGAAATAACTTTTTTAACTAATTGAACCAATTCCTCTTCTAACATAAGAACACCTCCTACTATATCTCTAACATTATACCTTTTTTAGACAAAATTCAAGTTTTTATAAAAATTAGATTCACTTTATGCAAATTTAACTCTTTTTAATAAAATTGTTTTTAATATTAATCAATGTTTTCTCTAAATTTGTTTTATTTGACATTCATTCAACTAAAAAAACGAACTTCCAACTCCACACCCGTTACTAGGTCCGAAAGATGAAGTTCGTATGATATAACTCATGGCTTAACCAGTTCTCAGTATGTCAACTTCCGTCGGTGTACTTGGGAAAGCTCCGTATAAAGGTAACTTCGAAGTGACAGATGCAGATTCGATGAGATCGCTTTACAATTAACTTGAAATCAACTCTTTTAATTCAAGCTATAAAAATTATTCGCTAATTCAAAATCCATAATTCAAAAAAAGTGACCACATCAACAATCGAGGTAGTCTAAAACCTCAAAGTTGACTGGATCACTTTTTTATTTTATGTTCACTATCTCTTAACCATTAATAAGCTTTCGCCATATAAACCATATGCTTAGCTGGTTCGCCACAGAACGGACACGTGTCGCCGAGGTTCTCTTGAGCAAATGGGATGCAGCGGATCGTCACGCCTGTGTCTGCTTTGATTTGGGCTTCACATGCGTCTATGCCGCAGTGCATCGTCTTAGCAAATCCTGGGGTTTCAACCATTTTTGTTTTGAACTCTTCGTAAGTGTCGAAGGTAAACGTCTTCTCGTCTCTGCTGATTCTTGCGCGCTCAAGCATGTCATCATGGATGGTATCTAAGAGTTTTTTGATTGTCTCGCCTGAGCCAAAGCGCTCTATCTTTGAGTTTTATGTGGTGTCATCGAGTTTTACTTTGATGCCAAGTGCTTTCATTTCTTCATTCAGTGCGTTTGCATGTTCAAGGACG
>JBBRVO010000224.1:0-1672 GCA_038246775.1 Peptostreptococcales bacterium
TTCACACCATATTTTCACCAACCAGTCCTGGCTTCATTTTCCAATTACGGCTTAGTTCAACTAGGACAGATGCGGCGGCGCATAGTCCGCTTCCTTTTGCACAGTTGCCTTCCGCCGCATCAATCCTTAATTCGTTAGGCGCTTCGCCGTAAACAAAGACCAAGAAATACCTATCACGTAATTAGTTAATGCTTAAGAGGGCTTTGATGAATGACTTAATACAACAAGGTGTAAGTGCTTTTAAATCTGGCGATCATGAGACTGCTAGAAAATTTTTGATTGACGCAGTCAAACAATACCCAGACAACGAGTCTGCTTGGGGATGGATGTATAATGTTTGTCGTAACGATAAAGAGCGCATCCATTGTTTAAAACAAATGCTTCGCATAAATCCCAAAAACGAAAAAGCGAATCAATTGCTCAATGAACTTACTGGAGCTGATTTTCCGCTGGAGCGACCGATGGCATCTCCAACAATTCTTGGGTCTCAATCAACGGCGAAACAAAATCCACCATCTCTGCCAATTGCTCAAACTAAAGAAAACGTCGTAGTGCAAAAAGTGTCTAATCCGACAAAAGAAAAGAACTTGAAAATCGGAATCGGTGCAGTTTTGTTTATTTGCATCATCTGTTTGTGCATTGCAATTATGCCAAATTTGAATACAATTAATTCTCCGACATCGTCTCCTGAACCAACCGATATTACTGTTGATTCTCATGGTATAAAAGTAGGGACAACTGCCGATGAAGTACTTGCAATACGTGGGAAGGCAATAACGTCGATTCAAGTGGGGCAAGATTCTCAAGGTCTAGTAATCGAGTGGACGTATCCTGATGTAGTTTACACAATGGTGCGATGGGAATTAAATGGAATCAATGCCTATCGAGTGTGGGAAATAAAACTTCGCTGAAACAGCCGTTCCGTGAAATACGCCTAACAAAGCGTGCGCACAAGAGAAAGGATATTGAATGAACAATGGAAAAAAGACAGAAGAATTTGGTCGGTGGCTAACTCAATATCTTAAGACGAATAGCCAATATTCTGTTTATTACGATCATGGAAATCCACATGAAGACCCAACGGTCGTCATAAAAGGATTCTTCGGCGATAAAGTTACAAATAGAAATCGGTTGGCTGATGTTGACGTGATGGTTGTGAACAAGGGCAATGAAGTAATTCTCTTGATAGAGATTGAAGAAAGTAAAATATCACCAAAGAAATTACTCGGCGATATTTTCACTGCGATGATGTGTAATCGATTTGCAGTAAGAATAAAAAAAGAGAATAAATATTTTGATGTGTCTTCTAAAACGCACTTGATAATCGCTGGTGTAGTGCCAAATCAAGGAAACGAGCGGAATAAAATTAGAGAAACAATAATGCCCCGTCTTCAAAAATTTTATATACCGAATGACGCACTTCAAATCGACAAGATAAAAATCGTGACTGGAAAAGATGTTTCAGAAGCACTAGAAGAACTCAAAAATGAAGTAAAAAGCGTCTTTATAATGGGCTAAATAAAAAGTGCGCCTAACAAAGCGTCCTCAGAAACCGTCCCATCACGAGCGCCCCAGATGTAATCATCCGAGGCGCTTTTCTTTGAAAAACTACGCCCATCCCTCCTCACAAACAAAAAAAACACCAAGAATCTCACAGACTGTTAAACGCAAA
>JBBRVO010000225.1:0-1603 GCA_038246775.1 Peptostreptococcales bacterium
ACATTTTATTCTACTCTCAATTAAAGATTAAAGTATTGTTCTATCTACTCGAATAATTTCTATTTATTGCTAAGAAGTCAGCAATCTTACAAAACCTTCCTGTTCAAAATGACGATCTGTGGTTAGAGCTTCCATTACATTTCTGCGGCGCATTAAAACGAAACTAACGGCATCGCACAACGAGTATGTTTTATCCATACGATTTATCAGGAGATTGACCGCTTCTTGATGCAGTTCTTCATCGACCCAGATTGTCTCAATATCTGGATTATCCAGTAAATCAGTTATGAAAGTGAGAGATTCAATTCGCGGCAAATTCCGAACTTGAGCTAGTGCGACAAATTCAGATAAAACATAGCTATGAGTTAGGAAGTTATTTGCTGCATCGAAAGATTTGACGGCGCTGAGATGTTGCGGCTCACTGGTATGGATATAACACAGTAAGCCTGATGTATCTAGAAATATCACTATGCAATTTCTCCAAGCTCGTTGGCGTATGCTTTGGCGAGGTCAGCGTCAATGCTTTCATTGTCTGCGCCTGTTGCATATCCAAGAGATATTATTCCAGCATGGCGGCGAAAACGTTGACGGGCAGATGCTTTTTCTATTTCATTGCGTAGTTTAGGTTTGATTGGTTGTTTATGTTCTTTTAGGGAGGCGATCGCCCATTCGGTGATGGTTGTACCTGCTAATTCAGCACGATGTCTGAGTTCGGCATAGTCGGCATCGTTAAGTTCTAGAGTGAGGACTTGACTCATTGGGTTTTACTTGAAAAGCTATTTTTTTATGATAAATCATTTTTTAAAATTCTTTATGGCTTAAATTTTAGGCGATCGCCTAGATGGATAAACGCAAAAGGCAATTTCTGTCAAAATTTTATAGCGAATCGCTTTTGCCGATCCTTCAATGGTGCTGTTAAATACTATAATGACGATGAATTTAGCGTTAGTAAAGCGGCTGACAAATATGGTGGATATAAATTTTTCTGCACTAACTCTTGAGCATTTTCTTAGTTTTCTTGTCAATGAAAGCGATAATTGATGGAAGTTCAAGTATAGTTTTTTGTGTTTATCCCCCCATAAATATTCCATTGTTAGAGGATCTCATACTGTCTAACCAAGTTGAAATAACTTTTTTATCAGCTTGTTTTATATTATACCCCCTTGCAATGCAGTCCTTTGCTGCCCCAGATGAAATGGATGAAGTTGTTACTATTAAACCTGATTCTGCATTTTCATGTTGAAGATCCGCCCACAGTGCTTTTACTACTGTCCTATCGATAGTATTTTTCTCTTTGTATCTCTTACATTGAATCAAAATCAGCGGAGGATCTTCACTGTCTAATTTATTTTTCCATACCCTTATATCAATACCACCATCATTTCTTCCTTTACCTATATCAACAGTATATCCTTCTCTATCAAAATATTCTGCAGTTAGGGACATGCGGGGAAATAAAGTACCAATCAATGAGGAGAAATTACAATGTCCCACTTTGGCAGAGTTGCCGAAGGTTGCCAAAAATCTTTGTACTGCTGCAAATCCTCAGGCGCGACTTTTATTTTCTTCTCGTAGATTTTGGTGATTAAATGCACAATTGGCT
>JBBRVO010000226.1:0-1584 GCA_038246775.1 Peptostreptococcales bacterium
AAAGGCAACTTCTGTACGTGAGATTAAAGACTGTTGTCACGAAATGATAAAGCATACTAGAAACTTTTTGATTAGCAAAACTGAAAAATCAAAAGGAGAACAAAAAAAAGCGAACTACGAAGCGCTTGCAGAAATTTATGAAGAAGGTATCTCCACATGGAATAAAATTAAAGTATGCTGTGACAATGGGAACGCTATTCTTGCATATATTTCAGGGACATGCCTTCAAGATACATTAAATATGGCTGCAAGAGAAAATGGATTGGATAAAATTGATTTGATGAGTGCATATAATGCAGAACATCTAGGACAATTTAATGAAAGGGCATTGGAGATTCAAAGAAAATTTGTAAAAATGATTGAAGAAAATGGTGTTATTATTGAATCCTATAACAGTGTAGAAGCGTTTATAAAAGAGAACTAATCAGGCTATATCGTTGGAAAATACATCAGTTTGGAAATGCTCGTTAAGGCGTATACAGTGTTGTTAAATGCCGAATTGCTAGCGTCTAGTAAATTTTGGGCATTGGAACAGCGATTTAAACTGGACAAGAATAAACCTTGTACGCATGATCAATGATGGCGCAATAACGATGGAAGATCTTTTAGAATTTAGCGATGAACTGAAAGATAAAGTTAAGCTTTGGCTAAAGAATATGTAGGAGGCAAACTTATGGAATCAGAATCTGAATCAAATCAACCAAAAAACAATCCCTCTGAAATGATCGAAACAGAATTCACCATTGATATCAAAGGTTCTAAAGAAACTGTATGGCATATTTTATGGGGTGCAGAGTCGTTTAAGGATTGGGCGAACATCATCGATGAAGGGACTTTCCTGAAGGGTGAGTTAATCCAGGGCCAGCTGATAGAGTTTATTTCGGCTGTCAATGGTTATGGTGTGACGAGTTTAGTTGCAGAACTTATACCCTTTGAATATGTGTTGTTTCATCATGGTGCAGATACGAAAGACATGGGTCAGGCGCTGAGAGATCAGGAGTGGACAGGTGGGAAGGAAAGTTATCTTCTAAATGAAAGAGCTGGCATAACCAGGTTGACGGTTAAAACAGATATTCCAAGTGATCTCATTGAATTATTTAATGTTAGGTTACCTTTGGCATTAAACCGTATTAAAATCCTTTCAGAAAAACGATTATAGCGAGGACATAACATTCGATAATGTTGTTACCGCTTAGCTTTAAAGAATTTATTAGTGCCTATAGCCAATTCATCAAGTGACACCAACAGGTGCCGGCGGTTTGATTGCTGTAGCTGCTGTGACAATTATTCTTTTAACTTTTAAGAAAGTGCCAGTACCATTTATTATCATATTGGCACTTGTGTTAGGATTCATCTAGCTTTACCTATGTGTCTGGCAACCCATGGGTGACAGGCAACAAAATGGCGGAAACATTTTGACAATGGCTGTATGCAAGTGAAATGAATGCTCTTGATTTTCGGATTACCTATTCGGGTGACATTGTTATTGGAACCGGATTTATTGATAAATACAATATTCATATGGGGTATCAGCAGGCCTATGCTTACGAAAAAGTATATGAGTTGATTTTTGAACAGGGTTGA
>JBBRVO010000227.1:0-1561 GCA_038246775.1 Peptostreptococcales bacterium
CGCATGAGATGGTGATGTTTCTGCTACAGCCAATGGCTGAAAAATCAAATGCCCTGATATCTTTGAAAATGGTTTCAACGCATTCAACCACTTTTGGACCAAATGCATTCTTAATGAAGACGCTACATTCGTCACCACCCAAGCGAGCGATTAGAAGCGCACCGCTTGATTTTTCAAATTGCGATTTCATTTCACTAATGATGATTGAAAAAACATTTGAAATGACCGCATCCCCCACTTCGTAACCATCAAAATCATTGACGTGCATAAAATTATCAATATCAAACGTGATGTAATGGTACTGATCATATTTGTCCAATTCTAAAATTTCTTCGATTTTTTCAACGAAGACATCCCTGTTCATCAAACGCTTTAAATCCACTTTTTCCACCATTTTTTCCTGATCGTTGATCCCCATAATGTAACTCCCTTCTAAATCAAGTAGTTGGTTGACAGAAGGAAAAGAGCGTGGCGATTGTTTTTCTAAGTAAAGTATCGTTCGGTTTAGTAGAAGAAGATTTGATTTGATAGTATCGGCGTCCTTCGTTAAACTGACCTCCATATCTTTAAGCAGCTCAGTAAACTCAAATGAATCAACAGGTCTAGACAAGAGCGTCTTTATGGCTGACAAAGTAAACCCAAGATTTCTCAAAAATTGAATTTTATTTAGTGCCATCGTTTGGCTTTCCCTATAATACCGATAGCCATTTTCTGCATTCATGGCTGCTGGAGTAAATAGCTCAAGCTTATCATAATGTCTCAACATTCTTTTTGAAATCCCAGAGAGCTCTGAAAACTCTCCAATCAAATAATTTTTCTCCATTTTGAACTGTCTCCCACAACTTTTTTCCCTTAATTAGAGTATAAAGGCTGACACAATGTTAAGGTCAAGGACGTTTTAAAAATAATTTCACTGCTGTACCTGTCATCGTTTGATTAGTTTATATATTTATGCTAAAATTAATGTAATACATCGTAATACACAATAATTTGCTGTGCAAGGAGGGCTTATATGAGTACGATTTCAATTAGGTTAAGTGACAAAGAAGATAAACTTATTAGAACCTATGCAGAGCTTCACAATATGGATTTATCCTCATTGATACGTGAAACGGTCATGGAAAAAATAGAGGATGAATTCGATCTTACTTTATTTAACAAGGTTTGGGAACAAGACCAAAAGGAAGAACGCGTGTCACATGAAAACTTGAAAAGAGAACTTGGACTATGACCTATCAAGTCATTTATACCAAAACGGCTGTAAGGCAGTTTAAAAAGTTGGACCGAAATATTGCGGCTTTCATAATGTCATTTATCGAAGAAAAACTCGTCAATTGTGAAAATCCTAGGTCATTTGGCAAATCACTTCAAGGCAATTTAACTGACATTTGGCGCTACAGAATTGGCGATTATAGAATCCTTGCCAAAATAGAAGATGATCAGCTCATCATTATAGTCGTTGAAGTGGGGCATCGCAAAGATATTTATGATTGAGTTACCACACTAAGTATATCACTTATCCCCCAACCTATGCAGCAATTTAATGCCCATCCATAACCAC
>JBBRVO010000228.1:0-1540 GCA_038246775.1 Peptostreptococcales bacterium
CACATCATAGAGTTGGTCATAGACAACTTTGCCTACAAAGTTATCTTCGGTGCCATATTTTAAGTCGATAATGGCGTCCGGCACCCAGTTTTGAATGGTATCATAGTCCTTAAGGGCTTCATCTATCACGTATATACCGCCTTTACTCAACAGTTTTACCTGATTATTTCAAATAGCCTGGAATTTCGTCGTACTGCACTAAGTCTTCAAACGTTTCCCGGCGGATAATGACGTTGGATTGATCGCCATTTACTAACACCATTGCTGGAATGAGATGCTTATTATAGTGAGAAGCCATGGCATAATTATAGGCACCGGTACTAAAAACAGCGATGATTTCACCGGAGTTTATTTCTGGCAAAGGTAGATTTTCAATAAGAATATCGCCTGTTTCACAACATTTTCCGCACAAAGTGACGGTTTGTGTGGTGTCGGCAAAAGGCCTTTTAGCCATGGTCGCTTGATATTTAGCTTGATAAAGTGCCGGCCTTATATTGTCAGTCATCCCGCCATCAATAGCGACATAAGTGCGGATATCTGGGATCTTTTTAATGCTTCCAACCGTATAAAGGGTAGTACCAGCCTCACCGACAATAAAGCGTCCGGGTTCAATAAAAACAGAGGGCATAGCCATTTCGTTGTCTTTACAAAATGCTGCAATAGTTGCCATGATCGCATCGACAAAGTAGCCGATTTTTTGTGGTTCGCAGCTGTCCGTATATTTTATCCCAAAACCGCCACCTACATTGAGTTCTTTAAAGTCGTATCCAAATTGCTCGTGCGCCTTTTTAACAAGTTCTAGTGCAATTTCAGTGGCAGATACATGCGATGCATTATCAAATATTTGAGAACCTACATGAAAATGGAACCCTAAAAAAGTTATAAAGGGATCATTTAAAACAGTTTCCACAGCTGAAAAGATGATCGATTCATCAAGTGAAATACCAAATTTGGAATCCTTTTTACCAGTTGCGATATAATCGTGCGTTGAACTGCTGACACCTGGTGTGATTCTAAAAAGGACATGCGTTTTTCTGTTGAGCGCGCGACAAATTGTGGATAGTGCTTCAAGTTCATAGAGGTTATCCACAACGATTCGACCAACCTGATTTTTAACAGCCATTTCAAGTTCTTCAAGCGATTTATTATTGCCATGAAAAATGATGCGTTCGCTTGGAAACTTTGCATGAATGGCCGTGTAAAGCTCGCCACCAGAGACGACATCCATATAAAAGCCCTCTTGTTCAATGAGTTTAACGAGAGAAGATGTAAGAAGGGCTTTGCTTGCATAGGCAGCATGGGTATTTGGATACTTGTTTAAAAAGTCATTTTTAACCATTTGACATTTTTCTCGAATGCTATTTTCTGAAAGTACGTATAAAGGCGTTCCGTATTTTTCGGCTAATTCTGTCGCACGACACCCTTCAATATATAGGTTGTTTTCTTTAACTTGAATATGATTATGCATGAAAGTCTCCTTTTGAAACTATTATTTTTGTATTATGTCAGGTTCTATAGGTTCAATCAAGACACGCGGTTC